>DASSPF010000060.1:0-23577 GCA_035699805.1 Candidatus Limnocylindria bacterium
TCCGAACGCGCGCGCGCGCCGCGCGTCCGTCGCCGCGTACCGCACGCGCAAGCGCCTGGTGACGAGCGAGGGCACCGACGTGTCGCAGGAGATCGTCGAGTCCGGTGCGGGCGTCGCGGTGACCGCGGTGAAGGGCGGCGCGAAGCCGGCGCAGCGCTACGACTCACGCCTCACCCGTCAGGCGGGCTGGGAGTTCGTGGAGGAGCTCGACCTCGTCGCGCGCGCCGCGCGCCACCGCGACGACGCCGAGGCCATGCTCGACGCGCCCCTCGCCGCGGAGCGCCCCACGACGCTCGTGTTCGCGCCCGAGTTCCTGGCGCTCCTGGTGCACGAGTCCTGCGGCCATCCCACCGAGGCTGACCGCGTCCTGGAGTACGAGGTCGCCTTCGCGGGCACCACGTTCATGTGGCCGAGCGACCGCGGCGTCCTGCGCTACGGGAGCGAGCACGTGTCGATGACCGCGGACGCCACCCTTCCCGGCGGCATGGGCACCTTCGGCTGGGACGACGACGGCGTGCCGGCGATGCGCACCAAGCTCGTCGACCGGGGCGTGTTCACCGGCTACCTCACCTCGCGCGAGACCGCGGCCGGTCTCGGGCTGCCGGTGGCCATCGGCAGCGCGCGGGCCGAGAGCTGGCAGCACTTCCCGATCGTGCGGATGGTCAATGTGTCGCTCGATCCCGGACAGGTCTCGTATCCGGAGCTGCTCGCGGGCGTCGAGGACGGGCTCCTGCTCGAGGCGCCGGCGTCGTACTCGCTCGATGACAAGCGGCAGAACTTCCACTTCTCCACCCAGGCCGCACGGGTCATCCACCGTGGCGAGCTCCAGGGGTACGTCCGCGGTGTGGCGTTCCAGTCGCTGACACCCGCGTTCTGGGGACGCTGCGACGGCGTGGCGGACGATTGGGAGCTGCACGGCTTCCTCTCGTGCGCGAAGGGGGAGCCGCTCCAGCTCATGCGCGTGGGCCACGGCGCCGCGCACGCGCGGTTCCGCGACGTGCCCATCGAGGTCAGCGACCGGGGCTGAGGCGCGCCCGCGTCACTCGCTGCCCAGCGACTCCACGAGCCCGGCGAGGGTAGGGTTGCGCTGATCGCGTTCGGAGAGGATCGGCCGACCATTCGCCGTCCCCGGGACGGCCGGCCACGGCACCGCGACCCAGGGGTCGTCCCACTGGAAGCCGAGCTCGTCGGTGCCGTCGTACTCGTTCGTCACGAGGTACATGAGGACGAGTTCGGTGAGCGCAAGGAAGCCGTGGGCGACCCCCGCAGGGATCGTCACGGTCTCGTCGGGACCGAGCTCGCGCGTGTCGACCACCGGACGCCCTCCGCTCGATGTGGGGCGCACGTCCACGAGCGCGACGAACGCGCGCCCTTCCAGCACGATCCAGTGGTCGAGCTGGCGGCGGTGGTAGTGCAGGCCGCGCAGCACGCCGGCCGCGGACGTGGAGATGTTGGCCTGCACGAAGCGCGCGTCCTCGCGTCCGGCGTCCTTCGCGGTGAGGGCGGGGAAGGCGCTGTCGCGCCAGACCTCGCGGAAGCTCCCGCGCGCGTCGCCATGCCGAGCGACACGACCCCACCGGACACCGGGGAGACCGGCGTCCTCACTCACGCGCGAGCGGCCTCCACGAGATGGCTCGTGACGTACTCGCGCGTCGCCTCCTCCCATGTCCGCAGGAGCACGTCGGATGCGAGCACGCAGAAAAGTGGCGGGGTCGAGTCGCGTTTCCAGGTGGATGCCGGCACGAGCTCGGTCGCCACGTCGAGGCCGGCGATGTCAAGGACGAGCTGCGCCCACTCGGCGCGGGAGGCTCGTCCAGCGTTCACCACGTGGCGCACACCGGAGATGTGGCCGACCACCAGCGCGCTGATGCCACGCGCGACGTCGCCGGCGAGGCTGGGAGAGCCGATCTCGTCACGCACCAGGCGCAGAGGCTGGTCGCTCGCGCGCGCGCGCCGCGCAGCGGCGACGATCTTTGTGGGAAAGTCGTTCCCCGGCGGGCCGAAGAGCCATGCCGTGCGGACGATGAGCACGCCGTCGCGCCAGCCAACGTACGCGTCCTGCGCGCTCTCCTCGCCTCGCAGCTTGCTCGCCCCGTACGGATTCTTCGGGCCGACGGGGTTTCCGGGGCGGTACGCGCGCCGGAGCTCGTCGCCGTCAAAGACCTCGTTCGTGGAAACGACGACGAGCCGGATCCCCGCGGCGCTCGTCGCGCGCGCCAGCTCATCGACCGCCTCGGCGTTGCGCCGGAAGGCGAGGGTGGGCTCGCGGGCGCAGCCGTCCACATCGGTCCACGCGGCGGCGTGCACGACCACATCCGGTCGGCTCTCGACGATGCGCCCCGCCGCACGGGGGTCGTCAAGGTCGTAATCGGGCCGGGACCACCCGCGGACCTCACCCGCCGTGGAGAGCTCGCGGACCAGGGCGCTGCCCAGCCGCCCGCCGGCGCCGGTCACGGCGATGCGCATCAGTCGGCCGCGCTGGAGGCCGCAAGGCGGCCGCCGTACTGGCGCTCGTAGTACGCATCCCAGTCACCGGAGCGCACCGATCGCCACCAGCCCTCGTTCTCCACGTACCACCGGACGGTCCGGGCGATGCCGTCGCCGAAGGACACTCGAGGCGCGAAGCCAAGAGCGCGCAACCGGTCCCCGGCCATCGCGTACCGCTGGTCGTGGCCGGGACGGTCGGCGACCCGCCGCACCAGCGACCAGGGCTTCCCCAGAAGCGCGAGCAGCGCCTCGATGACCTCGCGGTTCGCGGTCTGGTGCGCCCCTGCCACGTTGTACGCCTCACCGGAGACACCGCGGTCGAGGACGGTCGCGATCGCGTCGGCATGATCGTCAACGTAGAGCCAGTCACGGCGCTGCATCCCGTCCCCGTACATGGGCAGCGGACGATCGTCGATCGCGTTCGTCACGAACAGCGGGATCAGCTTCTCGGGATGCTGGTAGGGGCCATACGTGTTCGCGCCACGTGTCACCACGACATCCAGGCCGTACGTCGTGGCATAGCTTCGCGCGAGCAGCTCGCCCGCGGCCTTCGCCGCGGCGTACGGCGAGCGCGGCGCGAGCGGGTCGCTCTCCACGCTCTCCCCGTCGTCGATCGACCCGTACACCTCGTCGGTGGACACCTGGAGGAACCTGGGGGTGCCCGACCGCTCGCCGAGCTCCGCACGCGCGTGCTCCATCCGGACCGCTTCGAGCAGAGAGTGGACGCCGCCCACGTTGGTCGTCAGGAATGCGCTGGGGTCGAGGATCGAGCGATCGACGTGCGTCTCTGCGGCGAAGTTCACGATCGCATCGGCGTCGCGCACCACCTCGACCGCGGTCTGATGGTCGGCGATATCGCCCTGCACGAACCGCAGACGTGCGGCCTGGCCGGGGTCACGCCCGCACTCGGCCAGGTTCGCGCGATTGCCGGCGTAGGTCAGCTTGTCCAGGACGGTGATGTGCACCGCGGGGTCGGCCGCCAGCATGCGCCTGACGAAGCACGAGCCGATGAAGCCGGCACCGCCGGTGACGACGACCCGGCGCCCGCGCATCAGGCGGGCTCGGACGCGCTGACCGGTGTCAGCCGTGGGGCGTCGATGCTGTGGCCGTTGCCATTGCCGTTCGCCGACGAGCGGGTCAGCGTGATGCTGTGGTCCGCGAGCGTCGTCACCTGCGCCGGCGGGAGAAGCTCGCCACGGCGAGCATCGGCCTCGACCATTTCGGCGGCTCGGAGGAGCGAGGGCACGGTGCCCGCGTCGATCCACTGGCCGGTGTAGCGGTGCCAGTACAGGCCATCACGCGGGATGTAGTGGTTCAGGACATCGGTGATCTCGAACTCCCCGCGTGACGAGGGCCGCAGCCGCTCGATGACGCCGAATACCTCCGGTCGTAGGAGGTACACGCCGATCGGGATCAGGTTGCTCTTCGGGTGGGCGGGCTTCTCCTCGAAGCGGATGATGTGGCCATCACCGTCGAACTCCGCGACGCCGAAGCGGTGCGGATCGGGGACCTCATAGAGCAGCGCGCCGGCGCCGCACACGCCCTGTTGGAATTCGCGTGCGACCGCGTCGAGCGACGGACCGCGCAGGATGTTGTCGCCGAGCACCACACAGAAGTCGTCGCGGCCCACCCACTTGCGCGCGAGCCCGATGCCGTGCGCGATGCCGAGCGGCCCGCGCTGGTAGCGGTAGGTGATGTCGAAACCGAATTGCGACCCGTCCCCGAGCAGCTCGACGATGTCGCCCACGCTGCGTCCGCCCACGATCATGAGCACCTCGCTGATCCCCATCCCCGCCAGCGTCTCGAGCGGGTAATAGATCATCGGACGGTCGTAGAGGGGCAGAAGGTGCTTGTTCGTCACCGTCGTCAACGGGTACAGCCGCGTGGCCGTGCCGCCGGCCAGCACGATGCCTTTCATGGATCCCCTCCCCTTGTCGCGTAGCTCCGCTCCCCGCGGCACCTCGCGGCCGTGGCAGAGAGAGTGCCGCATGACGCGGGTGCGCGCAAGACTTTTCTTGCGCGCGTGTGCCTCCGAACGGCGAGTTGACGAGCCGGACAGTGGCCGGCGCGCGGGCGTCATTTCTGTTGACCTCCCAAGAGCACCTCCGTACAGTGACCGTTCTCGAGGACGTGTTGCGCGTTGGCGCACGGCCGACGCGCGACGGCGTCGCACGAGGAGGGGAGCATGGGGCAGACGTTGCTTGCTGAACGCGTGTCGGCGCGTTCGATCATCGGCACCCGCGTCGCTGAGGTCGCTGTCGCGCCGACGCCGCTGCACTATGCCGTCGCCAAGCGCGCGCTGGACATCGTCGTGAGCGCGGTCGTGCTGGTCCTGACCCTGCCCATCATGGCGTTGATCGCGCTGCTGGTCAGGCTGGACTCGCCCGGGCCCGTGCTGTTCAAGCAGGCACGCGTGGGCCGCGGCGGTCGTGTGTTCGCCTTCTACAAGTTCCGGTCGATGCATGCCGACGCCCGCCAGCGCTTCGCCGATCTGTACGCCTATCGGTATACCCGCCAGGAGTTCGTCGACCTCGTGCTGAAGACCGCCGACGATCCCCGGCTCACGCCGGTCGGACGGAAGCTTCGCCGCACCAGCCTCGATGAGCTGCCCAACCTGTTCAACGTGCTGCGCGGCGATATGAGCCTGGTCGGCCCCCGTCCGGAGCTCCCGGAGATGGTCCGCTACTACACCCACGAAGAGCTCATGAAGTTCTCGGTGCGGCCCGGGGTCACCGGCCTGTGGCAGGTGAGCGGGCGCGCGAATCTCCGCAACGGTGTCCAGCTGGCGGCCGACGTCGAATACGTCCGGCGGCGCGGCCTGCGCTTCGACCTCGTCATCCTGCTGCGGACCATCAAGGTCGTGGTCCTACGCGTGGGTGCGCTGTGACCCACGCCATGGGCATCGACATCTCGGTGGTCACCGTGACGTACGAGTGCCGCCAGCTCCTCGGCGAGATGCTCGCATCGCTGCCCGACGCCGCGGGAGATCGCTCGTACGAGGTCATCGTCGTCGACAATGCGTCGACGGACGGGGTCGTCGGCATGCTCAGGAAGGAGTGGCCGGAGGTCCGCGTCGTCGAGATGGGATCGAACGCGGGGTTCGCCCGGGCGAACAATCGGGGTCTGGCGCTGGCGCGCGGCCGTCACCTGATGCTGCTCAATCCGGACACGAGGGCGCAGCCCGGTTCGCTGGCCACGCTCGCCACGTTCCTCGAGGCCACGCCTGACGCCGCGATCGCCGCGCCGATGCTCGTGTACCCGAACCTCACCGATCAGGGAACGGCGCGCTCGTTCCCGACCGCGGCCGCGGCGATCTTCGGTCGCCGCTCGCTCCTCACGAGGCTCTGGCCGTCGAACCGGTGGTCGCGTCGCTATCTCATGGGCCGTTCACGCGGTGGCGCCGATCCGTTCCAGGTCGACTGGGTCTCCGGTGCCGCGATGCTGGTGCGTCGTGAGGCCATCGACCGTGTGGGCGGGCTCGACGAGGGCTTCTTCATGCACTGGGAGGACGCTGACTGGTGTCACCGCATGAAGGACGCCGGCGGTGCCGTGTACTGCGTGCCGTCAGCGCGCATCGTGCATCACGAGGGTGGGAGCAGGCGCGGTTGGCCGCCGGCGCAGCTGCGGGCGTTCCATCGCGGTGCGTACCGCTACTACGCCAAGCACCACGCCTCGCAGTGGTGGAATCCGCTGCGTTACGTCGCGGCGGTGGGCCTCGCGCTCCGCGCGGCGGCGCTCATCGCGCTCTACGTGCTCATGTCACGGCGCCACGTCGCGCACCGGTCGCAGTAGCCCACGAGCGGGAGGGAAGACGATGGACTTCACACCAGGTACACGGATCCTGAGGCAGAACTGGCGGGTCATCACCATGACCGCCGTGCTCGCGGCCGTGCTCGCGTACGGTGTCTCCTTCCTCTTCGCCCCCACGTACGGCGCGACGTCGCGAGTCCTGGTCCGCGCGCGCGAGACACGCCTCCTGACCGCCACGGGTCAGGATCTCAAGAGCCAGCCCGGAGTGGTGGATTCGACGCTCACGAAGTCGTTGACCCAGACCAACAGCGGATTGATCAAGGGCCGAGCCGTCGCCGAGCATGTCGTTCGCGACCTTGGACTGGATCGCCAGCGGCCGGTGGACGACTCGCTCCTCGGCATGATCCGCAGCGCCATGCGGAGCGTGCGCAACTGGACGGTCGCGATGGTCAAGTACGGGTTCTATCGCGAGCCGACCAGCGCCTTCGAGGCAGCCGTCGGCGAGGTCACCGAGAATCTCACCGCCACGCCGGTCAAGGATTCGTACCTGATCGAGATCAAGGCGACGGCGGATCGGCCCGAGCTGGCCGCGGACATGGCCGACGCGGCCGCCCGTGCGCTGGTCAAGGTCAGCCAGGAGCGGTTCAGGCAGGACTCTGCCGCCTACACCGAGTTCCTGAAGGGGCAGGCGGCCGAGGCGCAGGAGGCCGTGAACAAGGCGCAGGGCGAGATCCGGGCCTACAAGGAACAGCAGGGCATCGTCGACGTCACCGAGGAGCTCAAGCTCGGTGCCGGGACGCAGGAGACGATCCGCGAGATGCTCCGGACGACCCAGGTGGATCTTGAGTCGGCGCGGGCCGAGCTCGCCGCGATCGACGCATCGCTCCGCCGCGTCAACTCGACCGAGACGAGCACGAGCACGGTGAGCACCGGGCGCAGCTCGACCACCACCACCAGCACCAGCCCGAATCGCGTCTACCAGGACCTCGTGTCGAAGCGTGCGACCGTGGAGTCCAAGATCGCGTCGCTCGAGGCACGGCAGGCGGCCCTCACGATCGATCTCGGCAATCGCTCCACGCTGCTCCCGCAGCAGGAGGCACGGCTGCGCGAGCTCGAGCGCCAGCTCACCGCCGCGACGGACACCTACCGTGCGGTGCGGTCGAGCTACGACGCGGCGAGCCTGAATGCCGCCCAGGGTGCCGAAGAGGTCAGCGTCGTAGACCATGCCTCGGCGCCGCTCTATCCCGAGAAGCCGCTTCGGTATCTCTTCGCGCTGGTCGGACTCGTTTGCGGCGCGGCTGCGGGGACCGGCCTGGTGCAGCTCCTGTCGCGGCGACGTGGCGGCAGGACCCTGGACGTCAGCGCGGGACGGCGCTGGCTCGGCCGTCGCTCGCCGCTGCCGGCGACGGCAGCGACCGCGACGACCGCGACCGAGATCGCTCCGGCGCACAGCGCGGCGTCGCGGCAATGAGCGCGAGCGCGACAAGCGTGGGCGTCGGACGACGCCGGCGTGAGCGTCCGCTGTTGCTCGCCACGCTCCGCGAGGACTTCCGTGCGTACACCGATCGCACCGGGAAGCGCCTGCGTCCGTGGCACTTCCTTGTGCTCCCGCTCAACCCCAGCCTCACCGCCCTCGTCCTCATGCGGCTCGCCTGCTGGCTTCATGCGCGCGGCGTCGGTGTCCTCGGGCGTGTGGTCTACGCGCTGAATGTGTACCTCACGGGCTGCGAGATCCGGCCGGAGGCGGAGATCGGCCCCGGGCTCTTCATGCCCCATCCGAACGCCGTGATGCTGGCGCCGGTCCGTATCGGGCGGAACTGCATCCTGGCGCCGCTGTCGGGTCTGGGCGCGCGTGGTGGCTGGGACGACGACGGCATGCCGACCGTCGGCGATAACGTGACGATCTATCTCCACAGCACCGTGCTCGGGCCGGTCACCATCGGTGATGACGTCGTGATCGCGGGCTACTCGATGGTGACGAGCGACGTCCCGGCCGGCATGCTCGTGGCCGGAGTTCCGGCGAAGATCGTGCGCCCCTTGCGTGCGGACGAGATCCTGCGCCAGCGCCGCCCCTCTGAGCGCGGGCGTCCGCTTCCCGAGACCTCCCTCACGCGGGGTGACGCGTCATGAGCGGGCGCCGGGAGACCGACGGCATCGCCGCCGCTGTCGGGGTGAGCACGGCCGCGCAGCTGGCCAGCCGCGGCGTGCACTTCCTGCTGAACGTCATCGCTGGCCTCGCCCTCATCCGGTACTTCGGTCCTTCCGCCTATGGCGACTACGTCTTCGTGCTGACGTACGCGACGCTCTTCGGGCTGCTCGGCGATTTCGGCATCGGGAAGATCGCGGTCCGTGACATGGCACGGGAGCCGCGGGACGCCGGTACGGCGCTGGGGACCGCGATCGCGGTCCGGCTGGCGCTGGCGACCGCAGCGGCGGCCCTCGCCCAGCTCGCGCTCCTCGTCCTGGACATCCGTGACGACCTGCGGCCCGCCGTCGCCGTCGCTTCGCTCCTCTTCCTGGTCGATGCCGTGCTGAGCGTCGTTGCCGTCTTTCAGGTGCGGCTCGCGATGCACTTCGAGGCGCTGGTCACCATCGTGATCCAGGCGATCGACACGGCGATCATCCTCGTGCTCATCCAGCTGCAGGCCGGCCTCCTCCTCCTGGTCGCGTCGCCCGTCGTGAGTGGCATCGCCGGCGTCGCGGTCGCCGTGATCCTGGTGCGCCGTCGCTTCCCGCTCGCGCTCTCGATCGATCGCCGTCGGATGCGGGGCATGCTCATGGACGCTCTGCCGATCGGGATCACGACCATGATCGTGGTCCTCTACATCAAGACCGATGCGGTCATCCTGGGGCTGCTGGCCACGCCCACCGACGTCGGTCTGTTCGGCGCGGCCTACAAGCCCATCGAGTACGCGCTGCTCGCGCTCATGCTGCCGATCAACGTGCTCTTCCCGTTGCTCTCGCGGTGGCACGGGCAGGAGCGCGGCCTCTTCCGGATGCTCTACTGGCGCGGCGCGGACGCCCTGTTGGCGCTGACGTTGCCCATCGTCGTCGTGGTCGTCGTCGCGGCGGAGCCGATCGTGCGCACGCTGTACGCCGACAGCTTCGCCGGCGCGGCCGACCCGCTGCGCGTGCTGGCCATGGCACTGCCGTTCATGGTGCTGAGCGCGTGGCAGGGCTTCGCTCTGCTCTCCGGAGGCCACCAGCGCATCACGATGGTCTACGACGCGGCGGCCCTCGTCTTGAACGTGGTCTGCAACCTCGTGCTCATCCCGCGCCTGGGCTATCTCGGTGCCGCGGTCACCGCCGTGATCACGAGCGTGTTCGTGGCCGCGTGCGCATGGTCAGCGGCGGCGGTGCGGCTGGACGTGCACGGCGGGGAGCACATGCGTCTCGCCCGCGTCATCGCCGCGAACGGCGTCCTCGCCCTGACCATCGTTGCCGGAGCGCAGGTCGCGCCGCTGTGGCTGGCGACGCCCGTCGCCCTGGCGCTCTACCCGGTGTGGCTCCTCGTGTCGGGCGTCGTCTCGCGCGCCGAGCTGCGGCTCCTCAGCCCGGCACGAGCCGGTGGCGTCCCGGCGGCGGAGGCACGATGACGCCGCTGCCGACGTTCTCGGTCGTGATCCCGACCTACAACCGCGCCGACGTGGTCGAGCGGACCCTCCGCCAGCTCGATGCGCAGGACTATCCGCCCGATCGCTTCGAGGTGATCGTCGTGGACAACTCGACGGACGACACGCCTGCCATGGTCGGTCGTCTCGCCGCGTCGAGCCGCGCGCCGATCCGCCTGCTGCACCGCTCCGAGCGGCTTCCCGCTGTCAAACGCAACATCGGCCTGCACGCGGCCACCGGCGACCTCGTCCTCTTCCTGAACGACGACGTCTGGGCGCGCCCCGACTTCCTGGCCGAGCACGCGCGATCGCACGGTGAGCGGCCGGGTCGCCTTGTCGCCGTGGTGGGTCATGTCGAGCAGTCGCCCGAGATGCCGCGCACCCCCTTCCTCGAGTTCTACCGGCCATTCGCGTTCCACGAGATCGCGGCGGCCGCGGACCGCGAGGTGTCGTCCAGGCACTTCTGGTCGATGAACCTCTCGTTGCCTCGGGACGAGATGCTGGCGCGGAACCTGGTATTCCACGAGGACTGGGCCGAGATCGGCCACGAGGACGTGGAGCTCGGCCACCGCTGGGCGAAGGCCGGCGGGGTCATCGTCTACAACCCCCGCGCGTACGTCGAGCATTACCACCCGCACACCCTCGACAGCGCCTGTCGCCTCCAGGAATCCATCGGTCGCGGGCTGCGCGATCTTGAGAAGCTCGTGCCCGAGCCCGATCTGCTCGAGCGGTACGGCGTGTTCTCGTGGCGGAACAGCCCGCGCTCGATCGTGCGGGGTCTGGTGCGGAAGGCGCTGTTCAACGCCTTCACCGTCCCTTACGCGAAGGCGTGGCTGGAGCGGCAGACCCGCAACAGCCGGCTCACTCGCTGGATGTACTGGAAGGTCATGCTCCACTTCACCGAGCGCGGCTACCGTGCGGCCCCGGCGCGCTCGCCGCGGCCGCTCCCCATCCGGAGCGCGGAGCCCACATGAGCGCCCAGCCCGAGGTGGGTCGCGCCGCGACCGAGGCCCGTTGGCCGATCCTGGCCGCGGCGTTCATGGCCGCGCTCGCCGCGGTACCGATCGCGCAGGCCGGTCTGCAGTGGATGATCGTCGCGTTCGCGGCGGTCGGTCTGGGCGTGGTGCTCATCGCCACGCGCGATCGGGAGATCGCCGTGCTGATGTTGCTCATCGCGAGCCTCCAGTTCCTGTTCCACAAGTCGGTCGGCGCGATCAACGAGGACATCCACAGCGGAGCGAACGCGATCTTCGTGAACAACATCGACGTGATGCTCGTCGTCCTCTACGCGTTGTGGGCCTCGAGCGGCCGGGCGGGTGCCGAGATCGCCGCCGCGATGCGGCGCCGGGAGATCCACCTGCCGCTCATCGGGTCGCTCGCGGTCATCCCCAGCATCCTCGTCGCCCAGGATCTCTCGCTCAGTGTGGCCGAGATCGTCCGCATGACCTGGATGTACCTGCTCTTCCTCTACGTCGCCGTGCGCGTGCGGTCGAGGCGCGACGTGGCATACATCGTCGGCGCCTTCTTCGTCGTCGCGGCCGTGCAGATGCTGATCGCCGTCCTCCAATGGCGTACGGGAAGCTCGCTCGGACTGTCCTTCCTGGGAGAGGAGAGCTCGCTCGGCATCCGGACGCTGGATGAGGGAGAGGTCCCGCGTCCGACCGGCACCGTCGTGCACCCGATCTTCCTGGCTGCGCTGGTCGCCCCGATCGGCCTCATGGCGCTCAGTCTGGCGATGACGCTGCGCGACCCGAGGTGGCGTGCGTGGTGCCTGGTGTTCGCCGGGGTGGCGTTCGTCCCGGTGGTCCTTGCCCAGGCGCGCGCCTCGCTCGTCGCGGCCGCGGTGACGCTGGTCGTCCTCGTTCTGGCCATGCTCCGCGCGCGTCGTCTCACGATCCGCCCCATCCTGGTCGCGCTCGGGGTCGCGGCCTTTGTGGGCCTGCTGTTCCTCGAGCCCCTCCAGCAGCGGTTCGCCGACAACCTCGGCACGTCCCAGTTCCAGCTGGAGATCGAGTCGCGGATGGAGTTGAACGCGGTCGCCGTCGCGATGATCCTCGACCACCCACTCCTGGGGGTCGGCCTGAATCAGTTCGAGACCGTGCAGCCGGAGTACGACACCTACGGTCTCATCTTTGCCGGCAATCCGGTCCACAACATCTACCTGTTGATCGCAGCGGAGACGGGGATCGTCGGACTCGCGGGGTTCTTCGCCATCTGCTGGGTCGTGCTGTCGTCGGCGCTCCGAGCGGTCCGCTCACGGGATGGGCTCCTGGTGGGCGTGGGGGCGGGCATCGCGGCCGCACTGCTCTACTTCGCCGTCGAGGAGATGTTGAGCTTCGCGCTGCGGCAGGAGATGCCGCTCGCCCTCTTCTGGATCCTCGCCGGCCTCGCGGTGGCGTGCGCGCGGATGGCGCGGGCCGAGGATGCGGCCGGTCGGCGGAGGTCCCTCGCCGATGCGCCGTGATCTGGTGGCCACCCTCTTCGCCGCGCTCATCGTGGCCACCGCTGCCGGAGCTGCGCTCGCGGCCGCCCCACTCTCGGCCGTCCGGCAGCCCACTGCGGTGGCGGACCTGAAGGTCGTCTTCGCGGCGCTCGATCGTCGCACCGACCACAGCGTCGGCGGTCTCCAGCAGATCTACACCGCGAACGGCGACGGCACCGGCGTCACGCGCATCACGTCGGACGACGGCTACTTCTACGACTGGCCGGTGTGGGCGTTCAACGGCACCAAGATCGTCTATACCGCCCGCAAGGGCGAGCGGCCCGGCGGTGAAGAGGCCATCTGGATGATGGATCCCGATGGCTCGCACCGTGTGAAGCTGTCGGCCAACCTCTGGCGGAACGCGCAACCGAAGGTCTCGCCGGACGGGCGCTGGCTCGTCTTCGCCTCGGTCTGGGAAGAGACGCCGGAGCTGGCGATCTACCGGATGGACCTCACGACGCTGCAGGTGGAGAACCTCACCGCGCGCGGCGGAGGGACCTACTCCTTCGAGTCCGACCCGAACATCGCCGCCGACGGCGCGTCGATCGTGTTCGCGTACTCGGGTGGCCGGCTGGGTGAGGCAAAGACCTCTGGAACGCAGATCTGGACGATGAAGTTCGACGGCACCGATGCGCGCGCGCTCACGGCGGACACCCACTACAACACCGACCCCATGGTCTCCCCTGATGGGCGCCTCGTCGCCATCTCGAGCTACCGCGGCGCCGGCGTGCCGCGTCACGCCTGGCCGCCGCAGAGCGCAGGCGACATCTTCCTTCAGGACTGGCGCCTCGTCCTACGCGACACGACCACTGGCGCCGAGCGCGAGCTGACACGTGGCGAGCGCTGCGCGGATGCGGCGTTCCCGTGCGCGGCCGATCGCGGTCCGGCATGGGTGCCCAAGTGGTCGCCGGATGGGAAGCATGTCGGGTATCTCACGGTCCGCAGCCCCGTGGACAGCGGCATCGCGGTGGTCGGAGCGGACGGGAGCGGCGCGCGGCCCCTGATCGAGCTCGCGTCCAAGTCGATCACGTGGTGGGACTGGACCGACGGCGCCGTCACGGCGCCGCGCGACGCCGTGGACCGCATCGGCAGCGCCGCACCGCCGGCGCGGCTGCTCTTCTCGGCGGCGGTCTACGGCGCCGACGAGGGGTCCTCGTCGTCCTCGCTGTACGCGTCGACCGCCGATCGCTGGATCGCCGCACCGGTCACGCCGGCGCGTGGCGACCTGGCGCCGATCAAGGCGCGTTGGACGCGTGATCGATCGCACATCGTGTTCACCGCGCGCGTGCCGGTGGACCGCTCCGCGCCGGCGCCGGCCCCACCGCCGCCACCGGGGGAAGACCGCCGGGTCCACTTCACGTTCGCCGAGCTCGACAGCATCGCCGGCAGCCTCGAGACCGCACGCGCGGCGGGCGACGTGGCGCAGGAGCAGATCTTCATGATGGCGGCCGACGGGTCGGACGTCCGCCAGCTCACGACGCCGTGGACCGAGGATTATCTCGACGCGATCCCACCGGGAGACGCCCGCGGCAACACCGATCCCGACGTCTCGCCTGACGGGCGGTATCTGATCTTCACGAACGTCTCGTCGCTGACGCAGGAGTCGTTCATCCTGCGGATGGACCTGGGCACCGGCGAGGTCATCAACCTCACGAACATGACCTCCGGCGCCGTGCCGGTGGCGGACGCCGAGGCGCGCTTCTCGCCGGACGGCCGGACGATCGCGCTCCGCTCATCGTTCGTCGGCGGGAGCCAGATCTACCTCATGAATGTCGACGGCACGGACCTTCGCGCGATCACCGACGACGTCCACGCCAACGTCGGACCGGCGTGGTCCCCCGACGGCCGGTGGCTCGTGTACGCGAGCTACCGGGGCGGCGCATCCGTCCTGGGCAGCGAGGAGCCGACGCCGGCGCAGGGGCTACCGCTGAAGGACTGGTACGCGGTCGCGGTCGAGGTGGCATCCGGAGCGGCGCGCGTCGTCGCGGGCGGCGACCAGCTCGTGCTTCGGCCTGCCTGGTCGCCGGACGGCCGGCAGATCGCATTCATCAGCGTCGGACCCACCGGGCAGCCGGATATCTACGTGGTGGACCGTGACGGCGGTCTGCCGCATCCGCTTCAGATGACCATCCGGTCCAAGGAGGCCTTCTTTGACTGGCGCTGACCGCCGGCCGTCCGTGACCGCCATCGTCGTGTCGTGGAACGCCGCGGGGCTCATCGATGAGTGCCTGGGCGCGCTGTACCAACACGCCCCGCGCGGCCGGTCCTTCGAGGTGGTCGTCGTCGACAACGCCTCGACCGATGGCACGGTCGAACGGATCCGCGCGCGGTGGCCGGCGGTGCGCCTCATCGCCAACACGGAGAACGTGGGGTACACGCGCGCGAACAACCAGGCGATCCGGGCCAGCTCCTCAGACCACCTGCTCCTCGTGAATGCCGATGCCTTCGTGGGGCAGGGCTGCGCGGATGTGCTGTGCGACGCGCTGGATGCCGATCCCAGGATCGCCATCGCCGGACCCAGGCTCGTCTACGGCGACGGTTCTTGGCAGCGCTGGACCGCGGGTCAGGCCCCATCCCTGCGCACCGCCGTCAATCACTATCTGTTCCTCGAGAGGCTCGATCCGTCGCGCTTTCCGGGGATCTTCCTCGGTCGTGACATCCGGACGCCGCAGCGCGTTGACTGGGTGTCGAGCGCGTGCATGGCGGTCCGGCGGGCGGCATTGGATCGCATCGGCCTCATGGACGAGCGCTTCTTCGTCTACATGGATGACGTGGATCTGTGCCAGCGCGCGCGAGACGGCGGGTGGGATGTCTGGTACCGGCCGGACGCCCTCTGCGTCCATCTCATGGGTCGGAGCACGCGGCCGGAGGCGGGGAGCATCTCCAAGGACGCGCTTCGGAACTTCAACCGGTACTTCGCGGAGCGGAACGGGCGCGCGCGCACGCTGGCGCTGCGCGCGGTGCAGACCGTGGGATTCGCGGCGCGTGTCGTGGCGTATCGCGCGGCGGGGCTGGCACGAGGCGATCCGGCATTGCATGCCAAGGCGCGCGCGCACTGGGCGTATCTGAAGCTCGCAGGGAGGACCAATTGAGATGAAGATCCTTGTCACTGGCGCTGCCGGGATGCTCGGCAGCGCGCTCGTCCCGGCCCTCGCGGCCGCAGGTCACGATGTCCAGCCCACCGACATCGACCTGCGGCAGCCGCGGCCATGGCGCGACCCGGCGATCCCGGAGATCGGCAAGCTGGACGTCCGCTCGCGCGAGGACATCGCGCGCTGGATCGCGACGTCGGAGCCCGAGCTCATCGTGCACCTGGGCGCCGAGACCGACGTTGAGACGTGCGAGTCGCGGCCGGACCACGCCTGGGAGACCAACGCGCTCGGCACCAAGCACGTGGCCATCGCCGCGCTCGATGCTGGCGTCCCGCTCGCGTACGTGAGCACCGCTGGCGTCTTCGATGGCGACAAGGAGGAGCCGTACGTCGAGTACGACCCCGCCTATCCCATCAACTACTACGGCAAGTCGAAGTACGAGGGCGAGCGGTACGTCCAGACCTTCCTGTCGCGCTTCTATGTCGTGCGTGCCGGATGGATGGTGGGCGGCGGTCCGAAGGATCACAAGTTCGTCGCGAAGATGCTGGAGCAGATCGACGGGGGCGCGAGGACCCTCTACGCCGTGGGCGACAAGCTCGGGACGCCCACTTACGCGCCCGACTTCGCAGGGTGCTTTGTCGATCTGATCGCGAGCGGGAGCTACGGCCTGTATCACATGGCGTGCAAGGGTCGTGCATCGCGATACGACGTCGCGCGCAAGATCCTCCAGGTGCTCGGTCGCACCGACATCGAGCTGGTCGAGGTGGACTCTTCGTTCTTCGCGGCCACCTACCCGACCCGCCGTCCGCGTTCCGAGATGATGCGGAACCTCATGCTCGATATGCAGGGCATGAATCGGATGCGGGACTGGGAGGTCGCCCTCGAGGAGTACCTGGCGGCCGCGTTCGCGGACCTGCGCGCTGGGGCGAAGCTCGCATGAAGGAGTCTGGAGTGCTCGTAGGGACTGATGCGCGACCCACTGCCACGCCACGGAGGACCGATGACGTCGTCGTGGTCATTCCGATCCCGAACGATCCCGATTGGTCGATCTTCGCCGAGCTCTCGGAGGACGTCCCGATCATCGTGGTGGACGACAGCGACGGCAAGCTGAGCCCCGCGCCGCGGAAGAACGTGCGCTTCTTCGACTACAGCGAGCAGCGGCGCGTCATGGGCGCCAACTACCCGGCCATCCCGCACAAGAGCGCGGCGACCCGGAACTTCGGTCACTACCTCGCTTACAAGGAGGGCTTCGACGTCATCGTGGCCCTGGACTATGACTGCCGGACGCGCGCCGGCTGGCTCGAGCAGCATCGCGCGGCCCTCGGCGCGGTGAGTGGCGCGCCCGCGCTCGCGGGTGCGTGGATCAACTCCGTGGAGCAGCCGGGCTTCTACGCCCGCGGGTACCCGTACGAGTACCGCACCCCGGAGCGATCGGCCGTGACCGAGACCACCGCGGACGGCGTCGTGAAGCTGAACATGGGCGTCTGGGACAACGTCCTCGACCTCAATGGCATCGACAAGGTCCAGCGCGACGTTGCCGGGCTCGAGGTCCCGCGCGAGCCGGGCCTTCGTGGTGAGCAGAACTACATCGCACTCGGGAACATCCCGGTCTGCGGGATGAATACCGCATTCGCTGCGGAGCTCACCCCCGCGTACTTCTTCCTGCCCGATATCTGGATCGACGGGTGGCAGCTCAGCCGCCACGACGACATCTGGGGCGGGTACATCGTGAAGAAGCTCATGGACAAGAAGGGCGACCTGTTCCGGTACGGTCGTCCGGTCGTCGAGCACACGCGGCAGTCCAATCTTCAGCGCGTGATGGTGTTCGAGCACTACATGCATCTGATGGCGACCGCGTTCTACGAGATCGTGGACCGCGCGGCTGACGCCACGCAGTCCTCCGACTACACGTCGATGTTCGGCCAGTTCACGGAGGAGTACGGTCGCGCGCTCGAGCGAGCCACGCTTCCGGGCCACTACCGGCGCGCCTTCGCCGAGCTTGGCGCCGCCATGGATCGCTGGAGTCGTTGCTTCAGATGAGGATCGCGATCGACGCGGGCGTCATCGGCACCGGCCGCGGCGGAGATGAGACCTACATGCGCAATCTCCTGGCCGGCCTGGCCATGGCGTCGGGCGATGCGCATGAATTCCTGGTCTACCTCCGGCCGACCGCGGTGGCCCCCGCGGAGATCCGGAACGACCGCCGGTTCACCGTGCGCCGCCTCGCGGTCCTGCCATCGCCGCTGCGCTACGGCCTCGGCCTGCCACTCGCCCTCATGCGAGAACGGCCATCAGCCGATCTCGTGCTGACGACCAACCACGCCCCGATCGTCTCGCCGGTCCCGCGGGTCTTGCTCGTCCACGATCTGTCGTTCCGTCATCACCCCGAGCATTACACCGCGACCACGCGTCGCCGGCTCAACTGGCTCGTGCCGATCCACGCCCGGCAGGCCCGGCTGGTGGTGACCGTGAGCGAGTTCTCGCGCGAGGACATCGTGCGCGAGCTCGGCGTCCCGGCCGATCGGGTGGCGGTGGTGCCCAACAGCGTTCGCGAGATCGTGCGAACGCCCCGTGGCCCGGTCAGCGGTCTGCGCGCGCGCGGGATCGGCGACCGCTTCTTCCTGTACGTGGGCAATCTCCAGCCGCGCAAGAATCTCGCCCGGCTCATCGGCGCGTTCGCGCGCGCGCGTACCCGCTCGAGCGCGGTGGCTGGACATCAGCTCGTCATCGCAGGTGCGCCGGCGTGGCGCGCGGACGACGTGATGCAGGCGGCTGCCGCGCTCCCCGGCCTGGTCATCCTCCTCGGGAGGATCGACGACGCCGAGCGGGATGAGCTGCTCGACCGGGCCACGGCATTGGCCTACGTCAGCCTGTTCGAGGGCTTCGGCCTGCCGCCGCTGGAGGCCATGGCTCGCGGGACGCCCGTGTTGGCGTCAGCGACGACGGCCATCCCCGAGGTGGTGGGGGACGCCGCCCTCCTGGTGGACCCGACCGACGTGGACGCGATCGCCGGCGGCCTGGCGCGTCTGGCCGAGGATCCGCTTCTGCGTGAGCGTCTGCGAGAGCGAGGCCGGGCGCGCGCGAGCGCGTACTCGGTGCGGCGCATGGGTGAGGCCGCGCTCGCGGCGTTCGCCACCGCACGGGCCGCGGGCGATCGCCGCAGCATGACGACAGCGTACGCATTGGATGTAGCGATGAAGGACGAAGGGGAAGTGGGATGAACAAGGTGATCGTGGGTACGGGGAGCTATCTGCCCGAGCGCGTCGTGACGAACGACGACATCGAAGCGGTGGTGACCGACTTCGACCGCGAGCGCGCGAAGTGCACGCTCGACCAGTGGTGCCGGAAGCAGATGGGCGCGGTGCAGCGCCGCCGCGTCGCCCCTGGAGAGGGGACCTCCGACATGGGCACCCGAGCGGCGCTGGCTGCCCTCGCCGACGCGGGCATGCGGGCCGCGGACATCGACCTCATCGTCATGTCCACGATCACGAGCGATCACCGTGTGCCGCCGTCGGCCGCCCTCGTCCAGCGCGACCTGGGTACGCCCGCGCGCTTCATCCAGATCGATTCGGCCTGCACGGGCTTCGTGGATGCGCTCATGACGGCGGACGGGCTCCTCGACAAGCTGGGCGGCGAGACCGCGCTGGTCATCGGGGCCGACGCCATGTCGCACCACATGGACCCGAAGCGATTCCGGGCGCAGACGATCTTCGGCGACGGCGCCGGTGCTGCGGTGATCCGGAAGACCGCCGACGATCGCTACGGCGTGAAGGCGTACTCGACGGGGTCGAGCGGCGCCGACGGCTTCATGGTGGCGGTCACCGCCGGCGGGACCAAGCGCCCGATCGACGAGGGCGTCCTGGCTCGGCGCGAGCAGTACATGGAGCTCGCGCTCAAGGTGATCCCGCCGTTCGGTGTGGAGAAGATGGTCTGGGCCGCTCGGGAGGCGCTCGCACGCGCCGGAGTGACGAGTGCCCAGCTCGACTGGGTCATCCCGCACCAGGCCTCGTTCAACATCGTCCTCGATACGGCAAAGGCGCTCGACATGCCGATCGAGAAGTTCATCATCAACTTCGGTCTGGTCGGCAACACCTCCGCTGCCTCGATCCCCGTGGCGCTCGATGAGGCCAATCGCGCGGGGTGCCTGCGCGACGGGCACAAGGTCCTCATGCCCGCGGTCGGCGCGGGGATGGCCTGGGGCGCGGCCTTCCTGGTGTGGAAGGACTACCGGTAGCCGCTCCGGACGCGCGCCCGTTCGCGGGGAAGGTGGCTCTCGTCACCGGGAGCTCCCGTGGGATCGGCCGCGCCGTTGCTCTGCGGCTCGCCGCCTCTGGCGCGGACATCGTGGTGAACTACCGCGTACGTGAGGCGGAGGCGCGCGCGACCGCCGACGCCATCAAGGCCGCGGGCTCGAACGCCTACCTGGTCCAGGCCAACATGGCCGATCCCGCCGACATCGAGAGGCTCTTCGTCAGTGTCGCGGATGGGCCGGGCATGCTCGACTTCCTGGTGTGCAACGCCGCGGCCGGGATCCAGGGGACGATGGTGGAGGCCACGGTGAAGTCCTGGGACCTGGCGATGAACGTGAATGCGCGCTCGTACCTGTTGTGCGCGCAGGCTGCCTTCCCGTTCCTGAAGGCCCGCGGGGGCGGGCGGATCCTCGCGATCACGGCCAAGATCGCCACCGACCGTGCGTTCCCCTTCTACGGCACGGTGGCCGCGTCGAAGGCGGCGATCAATACGCTCACCGCCTACCTCGCAGTGGAGTTCGGTCCGCATCGCATCTCGGTGAACGCGATCTCGCCCGGCCTGGTCGACACCGAAGCGCTGGCGTACTTCCGGCTCGGCTCGACCCTCCTTGAGCGCGCACGCGAGGTGACGCCCACCGGTCGACCCACCGGCGTCGAGGACATCGCAGCGCTCGCCGAGTTCCTCTGCTCGGAGGCGGCCGGACAGGTCAATGGGCAGATCATCGAGATCGACGGCGGGTACACCAAGCTGTTCCTGTGAGCAACGTGGCTCCCCACCGCGTGCTGGCGGCGGTGGCGGTGGCGGTGCTGATGCTCGCCGCGTGCGCGCCGCCCCCCACGATCGGGTCGACGGCTCCCCCGGTGCCGAGCGTCCCGACCGGGGCGCCGCTCGCGGCGGACGCGCTCCTCTTCGACTCGGACCGCTCCGGAAACTTCGAGGTGTACGCGATGCGCACGGATGGGACGGACGTCAGGCAGCTCACGCGCGATCCGGCCTTCGACAGCTGGTGGCCACGTCTGTCGCCCGATCGAACGAACGTGCTCTTCTACCGGACGCCCAAGGGGATCCACGACACCGACTTCACACAGACCAGCCTGTGGTGGATGCGGGCGGACGGCAGTGGGCTCCGCGAGCTGCGGCCCAAGGGGACCGACGGCTGGGACCAGCAGGGGCACGCCGAGTGGTCGCCTGATGGCCGCAGCATGGTCATGTTCGGCGGAGCGAAGAGCAACCCGCAGATCTTCATCACCGACGCGGCCGGCCGTTCAGCGCGCCGGCTGACGGACCGGGGCGGGACGAACATCGACCCGAGCTTTTCGCCCGACGGAAGATCCATCGTGTTCGTTGGCTGCCCAAATGCCATCTGTTTCGTGCAGGACTATGAGATCTATCTCATGAGCGCGGAGGGTGGCGAGGCGCGACGGCTGACCAGTAACGACAAGCGTGACCACGACCCCTACTTCTCGCCGGACGGTTCGCGCATCGCCTGGCTCCAGCAGACGGACGCCCGCGGGCCGACGGGCTCATGGAACATCCGGATCATGCGGTCGGACGGGTCCGAACAGCGTGCCGTGACCGATGACCGGAACATAAACAGCAAGCCGGAGTGGTCGCGCGATGGGACGCTCATCCTCTTCCATCGCTTCGAGCTTGGTGGCGATCGCTGGCGGCTGTTCGCCATCCGTCCGGACGGCTCGGGCCTGTCCGAGCTCGCCAAAGGCGCCCCGGGGAACAACGAATTCCCCAGTCGCTAGTGGACTTGACGACCGAGCGATAGCAGAATGTCGCCTGCCCCCCGGTGGGGGGTGGAGAAGCGAGGGGGGGTCCACATGATCGCTCAGTCAGCAATGCTTTGGCGTTCCGTCGCGCTCGCGCTCGCCGTGGCGTTCGGTCTGGTGCTCGTCGGGAGCGTCGGCGCCGCAGGCGGGGATGACGGTGAGGGCAACTGGAAGGACCAGCTGCTCGCGCGGGTGTCCGCACTCGAGCAGCTCACCGCGCAGCAGTCGGCCCAGATCACCGATCTGCGGACGGCCCTCACTCACGAGGTCGCGACGCGACGGACAGAAGATGCCGCAATGCTCGCTGCCGCACGCAGCTACACGGACTCGAGCGTCGCGAGCGAGGCCGCTGCGCGCGCGTCGGCGGACTCCGCTGAAGCGACCGCTCGAGCCGACGGCGACGCGTCCACCCTCTCCTCCTCCAAGACCTACACCGACCAGGGTGTCGCCGCGGAAGCGGCGTCACGCCAGGCCGCTGATGCCGCCGAGGCGTCGGCGCGTGAGGCTGCGGATGCCGCGGAAGCGGCGTCACGCCAGGCCGCTGATGCCGCGGAGGTCAGCGCCCGCCAACAGGGCGATACGGACACGCTGACGGCGGCGAACAGCTACACCGATCGGGGCATCTTCAACGAGGCCGCGATGCGGCTGCAGGGTGACGACAACACACGCGCCTACAGCGACGAGAGCGTCGCTGCGGAGGCGGCCGCACGCCGCCAGGGCGACGCCGACACCCTCTCGTCCGCGCAGACCTACACCGACAGCGGTCTCGCGAGCGAGGCGTCCGCGCGTCAGGCCGGCGACGACGCCGAGGCCAGCGCCCGCGCCGCCGCGATCAGCGCGGAAGCCGCGGCGCGGTCCGATGGCGACGATGACACGCTCGACGCGGCCCGCTCGTACACCGATGGCGCCATGAACACCGAGATCCAGGCACGTCAGGCCGCCGATGACCGCGCGGCGGTCGATCGCGCGAACGGCGACACCGCCACGCTCAACGCCGCGAAGAGCTACGCCGACGGTGCACTGAACAGCGAGATCGCGACCCGCCAGGGTGCCGATGCCGCCGAGGCGGCCGCACGGCAGGCGGCGGACGCGAACATCGTCAATCTCCTGAGCAATGAGGCTGCGGCACGCGCCGCGGCGGACGCGGCCCTTCAGGGCGCGATCGACGGCTCGAGCGGCGGCATCGCCGCACTCACGTCCGGTCTCGCGAGCGAGTCCGCGGCGCGTCAGGCGGCCGATGGCGGCCTGGCAACGGCCATCGCCAACGAGTCCGCGGCCCGCCAGTCGGCCGACAGCGCCCTCACCACGGCGATCGGGAATGAGGCGGCTGCTCGTCAGGCGACTGACGGCGCGCTGAACACGGCCATCGCCAACGAGGCCGCGACACGGCAGGGCGTGGACAACGCGCTTCAGTCCGCGATCGCGACGCTCACCAGTGTGGTGAACGCGATCCGATCCGCTCTCGGTCTCTAGCCAACGGCCTTTCCCTCGCACGAACGGGACGCCCCGCGGGAACGCGGGGCGTCCCGCATAGTTTCGGGATGAGCATCCTCGGCCGCGAGGGTCTCCTGGGGCCGCTCCAGATCGCGCTCCGTGGCGTGACCGGCGCCGAGGCGGAGATCTGGGCGCACCGGCGTCGCTCGGCCATCACGCGCTACGCGATGGGCGAGATCCATCAGAACGCGGCCGCCGACGAGACGTACGTGCAGGCGCGTGTCGCACTGCGGAGTGCGGTGGGCATCGTGAGCGGGAATTCCCTCGAGCCGGCCGACCTGCGTCGCCTCATCGACGACGCGCGTGAGGTGGCCGCGCTCTCCATCCCGAATGCCGACTGGCCGGGTCTGGCCACGCCCGCGCCCGCGGGTGAGCCGCGCGCGTTCGACGCCGCGACCGCGGCGGCCGACGCCATGGTCCAGGCCGCGGCGATCCGCCAGATCGCGGATGCCGCACGCGCGCGCGGCATGCGCGCGGCCGGCACGCATCAGCTCGAGCTCACCGAGGACGCCGTGGCGAACACCAACGGCGTCGCCCGCTACGCGCCCATGACCATGGCCTACCTGCGCGCGCTCGTCCTCACCGATAGCGGCGGCTCGGGCTGGGCCGAGGACCTGGCCTGGCGCGGCGAC
>DASSPF010000061.1:0-18024 GCA_035699805.1 Candidatus Limnocylindria bacterium
AGCGCGGCCTCGCGCGCGAGCCGCGCCCGGCGGTCGCCCCGCATCACTCGTGCGACGTACCAGACACACACCGCCAGGAGCGCGGTCTCCCACACCACATTCCTGAGATTGCCCACCGCGATGGAGAGCGGGATGAAGAGCAGCGCGCCGACGGCAACGATGGTCGCGGTCACCGCGCTGAGGATCGTCGCCGCGCGGCGGAGCGTCATGCCATCGCCCGGTCGACGAGCTCGACGATGTGGAGGACCGGCGTGGGGGTGCGCCGTTCGGCGAGCCCGCTCGCGATCTGGAGCATGCACCCGGGGTTCGCGCTCACCACGGCGCCGGCTCGCGTCGCCGCGATCGCGTCGAGCTTGCGCTCGAGCAGTGCCGCCGACAGCTCCGGCTGGGTGAGGTTGTACGAGCCTGCGCTGCCGCAACACAGATCGCTCTCGGCCATCTCGATGAGCTCGAGGCCGCGGATACGCCGCAGCAGCTGTCTCGGCTCGCTGCGGATCCGCTGGGCGTGCACGAGGTGGCAGGGCTCCTGGTAGGTGACCCGGAGCGCGAGGGTCCCCAGCGGCGTGTCGCCGCCCAGCCCCGCGACGTACTCGGTCACGTCGCGCACCTTGGCGCTGAATGCCGCGGCGCGGTCGCGCCAGCGCGGGTCGTCCGCGAGGAGGTGCGCGTACCCCTTCAAGTGCGCGCCGCAGCCGGCGGCGTCGACGACGACCACATCGATGGCCGCCCGTTCGAACGCGGCGATGTTGTGCCGCGCGAGCCGGATCGCGTCCTCGCGCGCGCCGGCGTGCGCGTGCAGCGCGCCGCAGCAGACCTGCGCGGGAGCGTTGACCACCTCGACCCCGAGGCGGCTCAGCACGCGCGCGGTCGCCGTATGCACGTCGCCGTACGCGACGCGCATGACGCAGCCGAGGAGGATCGCGGCTCGCGCGGTCGGTGCGGCCGGGCGCGCCGGCGCGACGTACCGCGGACGCGTGAGCGGCGGATACATGGATTCCAGGCGGCGCAGGCCCGCCGGCAGCAGACGGCGCAGACCGCTCGATCGCAGGAGGCCACGCAGGCCCAGCCGCTCGTACAGGGCGCCCACGCGTGCGGCTCGGTCGAGCCAGGTCGGACTCGCGAGGAGCGCGAGGAGGGCGCGGCGCCGCCACGACGCGGGCTTCGAGCGCGGCACCGCGCCGGCCGTCTCGAGGGCCGCGCGGGCGTTCTCGAGCAGGTCGCCGTAGTGCACGCCCGACGGGCAGACGCTCTCGCAGGCGCGGCAGGCGAGGCACCGGTCGAGGTGCGAGCGGAGAGCGCTGGTCGGCGCAGCGCGTCCGGCGGCGAGCTGCTGCATGAGGTGGATGCGGCCGCGCGGGGACTCTGTCTCGAGGCCGGTGAGCAGATACGTGGGGCACGACTCGAGACACACGCCGCAATGGATGCAGCCGCGGGCCGGGTCGACATCGAACGCGAGCGGCGAGACGGTCACGCCACCACGCTACGCGGGCAGGCGTCCCGGCGCGAGCACGCCGTGCGGGTCGAATCGTTCCTTGAGCGAGCGCGCGATCGCCGGCGGTACGCGGGAGCGGCCCCAGGTCCCGAGCGCGCGGCGTTCGGCGTCGCTCGCGCGCTCGAGCACGAGCGCGCCGCCCTGCTCCTCGCACCGCGCGCGGAGAGCCCGCAGGTCGTCCACCGAGCCGTCGAGCACGAAGGCGATGCCCGTGCCGAGGTACGCGATCACCGCGCCGCCCTGGTGCAGGGCCTCGCGGCCGGGAGCGAGCGCCAATCGAGCGACGATCGCGGTGTCGGCGCAGTCGTCGGCAAGGCGCTGCCAGATGTCGCCGCTCACCGGTTCGGACACCCCGTGCGCCCCGAGCTCCCGCGTCAGCCGATCGACCACCGGCAGGGTGCCCGCGACGCGAACGTAGAGCGCGGTCTCGCGGTGCGTCACGAGGGCGAGGCCATCGAGCGGGAGCGTGCGCAGCGCCTCGCCGATGCGAGCGAGCTCGCTCACCGCACCACCGCGCCGGAAGGTGCGCGTGTGCGGGTCGACCGCGACGAGCTTGAGGCTCACTTCGGCGAGCGCAGCGAGCGTTCCGTACGTACCGCTGTACAGCCGCGCGAGGTCGAACCCCGTCACGTTCTTCACCACGCGCCCGCCGGCGCGTGCGCGCGTGCCATCACCGAGGACCGCCTCGCAGCCGAGGACCCAGTCCCGCACGTGCTGGTGGCGCAGGCGCGACGCCCCCGGCGCGGCCGAGGCGATCGTGCCGCCCACCGTCGCGCGCTCGGGGTGCGCGGCCTCGACCGGCCAGCGCAGGCCTACAGGCGTGAGGGCCGCCGCGAGATCGGCCAGCGTCGTGCCGGCGCGCACCGTGCACACCAGGTCGGCCGGCGAGAGCTCGACGATGCCCTGAAGGCCGCGCAGATCCACGGCGGCGTCGTAGCGGTCCGGCGCGTCGCCGATGCCGACGCGCGTGCCGCCGCCCCAGAGGAGCACGGCCTCACTCGCCCGGTGCGCGCGCTCGAGGACCTGCGCGAGCTCCACGCTCGTGGTGGGCCGCTCGACCCGCGCCGGCGCTCGTCCCGAGACGGTGTACGCCGCTAGATCCACATGCCCTCCGCGAGCGCCCGCTTCACCCGCTCGGTCGGGATCGCGGCGCAGGCGTCGCCACCGGGGAACACCTTGCCCGGATTCATCACGCCGTCCGGGTCGAAGGCCATGCGCGCCCGCTGCATCACCTCGAGATCCTCGGCTCCGTAGACCCAGAACATGAAGTGGTTCTTCTCGAGACCGATACCGTGCTCGCCGGAGAGCGCGCCGCCGGCGTCGATGGCGACCTTGAGGATCTCGGCGCTCGCCTCCATCACTCGCTCGATGGGATCGACCCGCGCATCGAACAGCATCAGCGGATGCAGGTTGCCGTCGCCGATGTGGAACATGTTGGCCACGATGTAGCCATACCGCGCGGCGATGTCGTTCACCGCGTCAAGGACGTCGGGGAGCTTGGAGCGCGGCACGACCGCGTCGTGGATGTACGAGTTCGGCTTGATGCGCGCGAGCGCGGGGTAACCGAGCTTGCGCGCTTTCCACAGGAGGTCGCGCTCCGCGGCGCTCTCGGCCACCTTCACGCCGAACGCGCCCTCCGCTTCACAGGTGGCGACGATCTCGGTCATCGCGGCCGAGGTCTCTTCGCGCAGTCCCTCCACCTCGACGAGCAGCAGCGCGCCGGCGTCCTCCGAGAGATGGGCATCGAACGCGGCGTTCACCGCCTGGATCGTGGTGCGGTCGAGCATCTCCATGGCCGCCGGGACGATGCCCCGCGCGATGATCGCGCTCGCGGCGCGCGCCCCCGAGCGGACATCGGGGAAGAGCGCGACGAACGTCCGGACGTCCTCGGGGAGGGGGAGGAGGCGCAGCCACGCCTTGGTGACGATGCCGAGCATCCCCTCGCTGCCCACGATGAGCGGGACGCAGTCGTATCCGGGCAGATCGGGGGCGACGCCGCCGAACACCGCGACCTCGCCGTCGGGCAGGACCATCTCGACCGCGAGGACGTGATCGACCACCGACCCGTAGCGGAGGGCGTGCGGTCCGCCGGCGTTCGTGCCGATGTTGCCGCCGATGCTCGAGACGCGCTGGCTCGCGGGGTCCGGGGCGAAGAAGAGACCGTGCGACCGTGCCGCGACGCTCACCGCGAGATTGGGGACGCCGGGCTCGACGACGGCGACGCGGGAGACCGGGTCGATCTCGAGGATGCGCCGCAGCCGCGCGGTCGCGATGACCAGCGCGTCACCGCAAGCGATCGTTCCGCCGGAGAGTCCGGTCCCCGCACCACGCGGCACCACGGCGACGCCCGCGCGGCGCGCGGCACGCACGCAGGCCGCGATCTCCGCGGTGTTCGCGGGCACGGCCACCGCGAGCGGCGGCCGGCGATCGAAGCCCGCGTCGTATTCGAATACCAGCGTGTCTTCGGGGAGCGAGAACACGTTCTGCTCACCACAGATCGCGACCAGCTCCCGGACGAGTGTCACGCGTGGTCCTCGATCCACACGGCGCCGTCTTCGGCGAACTCCTTCTTCCAGATCGGAACGACGGTCTTCAGCTCGTCGATCGCGGCACGTGCCGCGGCGAAGGCGGCATCGCGATGCGGCGCAGCCGCGGCCACGACGACGGCGATGTCGCCGATCTCGAGACGTCCCACCCGGTGGTGCATCGCGACCCGACACGGGGCATGCTGCGCTTCGAGCCGGGTGCGGATCTCATCCATCTTCGGCAGCGCCATCTCGGCGTAGGCCTCGTACTCGAGATGGCTCACGCGCTTCCCCCGGCTCCGATCACGCACGGTCCCAAGGAACACGACGGCGCCACCGAACGACGGCGCGTGCACCGCGCGGATGACCTCGTCCACCGAGAGCGGTGTCTCGAGGATGCGGACCGCGTCCACGCCCGCGCCGCCCGACACCGGTGGGATCAGCGCGAGCTCGTCACCGTCAGCGAGCGCTTCCTCGCCCACCACGTACTCGCGATTGCGCGCGACGAGGATGCGCCGGCCCGACGCGAGACGCGGATGGCGGCGTTCGATCTCCGCGATCGCGTCACGGACCACGGCGCCCGGCGGGAGCTCGAGCGCGATGCGGCCCACGCCGGCGGCCTCACGGTATGACGCGAAGAGCCGCACGACGACGCGCACCGGCCGAGTCTAGGCCGCGAGCATGTCGGGATCCGTGCGAGAATGTGGCGGAGTGGACCAGGGCGGGCCGTTGCCGGCCCTCATCCTCACCGGGGTGCTCCTCGCGCTGAACGGGTTCTTCGTCGCGGCCGAGTTCGCGATCGTCCGCGTGCGTGGGACGCAGCTCGAGCAGCTCGCGGCCGAGGGCAGCTCCCGCGGACGGCTGGCCGCGCACATCGTCGAGCACATCGACGCGTATCTGTCGGCCTGCCAGGTCGGCATCACCGCCGCGTCCCTGGGTCTCGGCTGGGTCGGTGAGCCGGGTGTGGCGGCCGCCATCGCGCCCCTCTTTGGGTGGCTGCGCGACGCGAGCGAGACGCTCTATCACGTTCTGAGCTTCACGATCGCCTTCGGGATCATCACCTATCTGCACATCGTCGTGGCCGAGCAGGCTCCGAAGTACCTCGCGATCCAGCGCGCGCGCGAGACCTCGCTGTGGGTCGCGTACCCACTGCATCTCTTCTACCGCGGCGCGTATCCGTTCATCTGGTTCGTGAATGCGAGCGCGAACTGGATCCTCCAGCTGCTGGGCGTCTCCATCCGGCCCGGTGCGGAGATGGAGGCGCACACCGACGAGGAGCTGAAGCTGCTCGTCGCCGTATCGGCCCGGCAGGGCGTCCTGCAGGAGACGGAGCGGGTCATCGTCGGCAATGCCCTCGACTTTGCCGATACGGTCGTGCGCCAGGTGATGATCCCGCGCACCGAGATCATCGCCGTTCCGGAAGACCTCGACCTCGCCGGCCTTGTCGCGATGTCGCGTCAGACGCGGTTCTCGCGCTTCCCGGTCTACCGCGAGGACCTCGACCACGTGGTCGGCGTCGTCCATGTGAAGGATCTCGTGGGCGTGGACCGGACGTCGCACGCGAGCGCGCGCGACCTCATGCGCAAGGTCCCCTTCATCCCGGAGACGCTGCGACTCGACCAGGCGCTCGCCGAGTTCCGCCGGCAGCGCGCCGGGCTGGCGATCGTGATCGATGAGTTCGGTGGCACCGCGGGCCTCGTGGCGCTCGAGGACATCCTCGAGGAGCTCGTCGGCGACGTGCGTGACGAGTTCGAGCCGGGTGATGTACAGCGCATCCGTGAGGAGTCGCCCGGCACCTTCCTGGTGGACGGCCTGGTCTCGCTCGACGACCTCCGCGAGCGGCTCCCCATCACGCTCGAGGACGAGCCATACGACACCGTCGGCGGGATGGTGTTCGGCCGGCTCGGGCGAGTCGCCGTGGTGGGCGACACCGTGGAGATCGAGGGCCACCGCTTCCAGGTCACGGGCGTGGATGGCCGGCGTGTCGCGCAGGTCCGCACCCAGCGACTTCGCCCGCCGCGCCGCGCTGCGACCGCATGAACGGCGTGCGGAGTGTGACGAACAGGTAACGAGCGGGCACCCGCTTGATTGGCACGGCCCATGCGTATGGGATCCTCGTGATCGAATTCTTGACCTCAGACCCGGCGATCTTCCTCATGTGCGGCGTCGGCCTGGTGATGACCGCGTTGTCGATCGTCCGTGACACGCGCACCCAGCGCGAACGCAGCGAGCAGCGGGTGGCGATCGAGGCCTAGCGGAGACCCAGGAGGCCGCGGACGGCGTCCACCGTCTCCGCGGCACGCGCGGCCCAGAATGCCTGGGCGCGCGGATCGAGCAGTACGAACAGGCCGGTGGCCGCGGCCGTCGCGAGGACCGTCGTTCCCACGAACGACAGCACGCTGGCCCGCGGTGACAGTCGCTTCTCCTGCATCACCGTCCACTCTTCAGGCGCGCGACGAGATTGTCCAGCCGCGCCCGGGAGATGGTCAGGAACTTGGCCAGATTCTGCCGGTCGCCCTCGGGGAGTCCGGTGCCGCCCTCCTCGCCGATCGCGCGTGAGAGCTCGGCCAGCGACTCGTTCAGCTTGCGGGTCGCCGTGATGAGCGCGTCGTCGCGGAGCGCGGGGATCGCCGGCTCGGCCTTCTCCGGCTTCTCGCCCGGGTTGAGGATCCGCTCGACCCGGTCGTGCAGGCGGAGGAGCGTGAGCTTGCCCGCGAGCATCTGCTTGGCGAGCGCCTTCCGGCGGCGAACGTTGTCGATCTTCATGAGCTCGTACGCGGCCGAGAGCGTGTCGTAGCGCTGCGCCACCATCTCGCGCACGTCGTCGGGCGCGTTCGCCAGGCGCAGGCGGTTCTCCACGTAGCCCTTGTCCTTCCCGAGCTTGCCCGCGAGCTGGCGGATGGAGTAGCCGAGCTCGTCGGTCATCTTCTTGTAAATGACGGCCTCGTCGAGCGGCGAGAGATCCTCGCGCTGAAGGTTCTCGATGAGCGCGATCTCGAGCGCGGTCGCATCGTCGAAGCGCTCGACGATCGCCGGGATGGTCTCCTTGCCGGCGATCTTCGAGGCGCGCCAGCGGCGCTCGCCGGCGATGATCTCGTAGCCCTCGCCGGCCGGGCGCACCAGGATCGGCTGAAGGACGCCGTGCTCGCGGATGGAGGCGGCGAGCTCCTGGAGCGTGTCCTGATGCCAGGTCATGCGCGGCTGGCTCGGGTTGGGCTGCACCTTCTCCAAGGGAAGCTCGCGCACCGCGGTGGGCGTGCGTGCGGCGAGCAGGCTGATGATGCCGGGCTGGGCGTCGGTCTCCTGCTGGAAGATCCGGCTCCCTGCGTCGCGGAACGACTTGCCCTTCGCGTTCGAGCTAGTGAGCACGGACGACCTCCCTGGCCAGATCGACGAACGCCTTCGCAGCGTCCGACTTCTTGTCGTATTCGGTGATCGGCACGCCCGCGGTGGGCGCCTCACCGATCTTCACGGACTGTCGGATGACGGTGGAGAACACCTGGTGGTCCCCGAGGTCCTTGAGCGAGTCGAGCATGTCGCGCGCGAGGATCGTGCGGCTGTCGTAGAAGGTGGGGAGCAGCCCGAGCACCCGGAGATTCGGGTTGAGCCGGCTCTGCACCGTCTTGATGATCCGCAAGAGAGCGGCGACACCCTTGAGCGCGTAGTACTGCGTCTGCACCGGGATGATCACGCCGTCCGACGCGACGAGCGCGTTCAGCGTGAGCAGCCCGAGCGTCGGTGGGCAGTCGATGAGGATGTACTCGTAGCGGTCGGCGACGTCTGGCGTGAGCTTGTCACGGAGCGCCATCTCGCGGCCGATCGCGTTGAAGAGCTCGACCTCGGCGGCGGATAGCTCGAGCGTCGCCGGAACGACGTCGACGTTCTTGGTCTTCGTCGGGCGGATGATCGACGCGAGCGACACGTCCGGGTCCACCAGGACGTTGGCGATGTTGCGGTCCACGGTGTTGATGTCGATGCCCAGGCCGACGGTCAGGTTCGCCTGCGGATCGAGATCGAGACAGAGGACCCGCTTGCCGATGGAGGCGAGCGCGCCGCCCAGGTTGATGGCGGTGGTGGTCTTGCCGACCCCGCCCTTCTGGTTCGCGATCGCGATGACCTTGCCCACAGCTGCCTCCGCTCGCCCTCTTGGCGTACACGCACGTGCGGAAGCTGCACGCGACTCCCCTCGCGACGCTCGCTGCGTAGCATAGTGCGTGGGTGCGGCGGTAGGGCCTGCAGGAGCCTCGCTCCTCAGGCCGGTCGTCGGCCGGATGACGTGTCGGGGCCTGTACTCGCTACGCTCGTCGGGCCCCGTCGTCGCCTCGCTCGCGAGCAAGCTCGCGGACTCGGCTCCTAGGGGCCCGTAGCTCAGTGGTAGAGCGGCGGACTCATAATCTGCTGGTCGCAGGTTCGATCCCTGCCGGGCCCACGGACAAGAGGGAGGGAGCGCCGTCGTGAGCGGGATCTCCCTCGGTGATGTCCAGCGCGCCAGGGCCATCGGCGCCCCGCACCTCCACCGGACACCCATGCTGTCGAGCCGCACCTTGGGCGCCCGCATCGGCGCCACGGCCTATCTGAAGGCCGAATGCTTCCAGCGGACCGGCTCGTTCAAGCCGCGGGGCGCCCTCTTCGCGGTCGCGAGCCTCACCGGAGACCAGCGGCGGGCCGGGATCGTCACCATGAGCGCGGGCAACGCGGCGGCGGCGATCTCTTATGCCGCCTCCGCGGTGGGCGTGCCCGTGACGGTCGCGATGCCCCAGAGCGCCCCCCGGATGAAGGTCGACGCCACCCGCGGTTACGGCGGCCAGGTCCGTTTCGCGGACGACATGACCGGTGTCCGCGCGCTGGTGGCGAGCCTCCAGCAGGAGACCGGCGCCTACTTCCTCCATCCCTACGACGACCCGGCGATGATCACCGGCCACGGCTCCCTCGGGCTGGAGATCCTGGACGACCTCCCGGACGCCGACGTCATCGTCGTGGGCGTGGGCGGGGGCGGGCTCATCTCGGGCGTCGCCGTGGCCGCGGCTGCGGTGAAGAAGGGCATCCGCATCGTCGGCGTGGAGCCGGCCGGCGCCGCGGCGATGCGCGCGGCCCTCGATGAAGGCCGGCCGGTGCCCCTCGCGACGCTCTCGACGATCGCCGATGGCCTGGCCGCACCGGTGGCCGGGACGCTCGGCCTGGACATCGTCCGGCGCCTGGTCGAGGACGTCGTCGTGATCACGGACGAGGAGATCGTCGAGGGCATGCGCTTCCTCGCCGAGCGCGCGAAGCTCGTCGCCGAGCCCGCCGGCGCGGCCGCGGTCGGAGCGCTCCTCGCCGGACGCGTCCGCGTACGGCAGGGGGAGCATGTCGTCGCGATCGTCTCGGGCGGGAACGTGGATCGCGCACGCTTCGCGGAGCTCGTGGCCGGTTGAAGGCGATCCTCTACGCCGATGGCGCGTCGCGCGGCAATCCCGGACCCTCAGGCGCGGGCGCCGTTCTTCTCGACGCGGACGGTCGCGTGCTCGCCGAGCTCACCAGGTTCCTCGGGCATGCGACGAACAACATCGCCGAGTACAACGCGCTCATCCTCGGCCTCGAGGAGGCGCACCGCCTCGGCGTCGACGAGATCGACGTGCGCATGGACTCCAAGCTGGTCGTGGAGCAGATGCGCGGCGCCTGGCGCATCAAGCACCCCAACATGAAGCCGCTCGCGCTCCGGGCCGGCGAGCTGCTCGCCGGCTTCGCCAAGCGCTCCATCGCGCACGTGCCGCGTGAGGAGAATCTGATCGCCGACGCACTGTCCAACCGCGCCATCGATGAGGCGGCGTGACCGACGCCGGTCCCCCGGAGCGCGACCCGCTCGTCGACCTCGTCTCGCGCAGCATCGGCGCGCGCGTCGAGGCGGTCGAGGTGGAGGTGCTCGACGCGCGTCCGGACCTCGAGCGCCAGCGCCTCCGCTTCCGCACCGACACCGGCGCGGCGACCGCCATCTTCGAGCGCAGCGCGAAGGGGCGGATCGTCGAGGCGCAGCTCATCCCGTTCCTCGCACGCAAGACCGATCGCGTGCCGGCGGTCCGCTCGCGTGGCCTGCCGCCGCCCCATGCGGCGCTCGGCCCGTGGCTGCTCCTCGAGGACGTGCTCGCCGGCCCGACCGCATGCGACGGCGACGTCGCCGAGGTCCTGCGCGCGAAGCTCGCCATCGAGCATGCCGTGAGCGCGGACGCTCCCGCGCTGCGTGCGCTCGGCCTGCGCGAGGCCGCGGCCGGGACCGGTCCGCTCGCCACGGCGCCCCGCGGTCTGGTGCACGGGATGCTCACCTGCGCCGCCGCGCACCGGGTGGAGCGCGGCGTGGTCATCGTGGATTGGTCGCACGCCTTTCTCGGGCCGACGGTGCTCGACGCGGTCTCGCTCGCGGCTGACCTCGCGCGCCGTGGCGACGAAGCAAGCGCCGACCATGTACGCGAGGTCTACATGCGCGAGGGCGGCGATCCGGATGCGGAGGAACACTGGTCCGCCGCACATTTGAGACTCCCGTAGGGATAAACTAGAGCTCCGAGCAGGCCAGACGGTCGCGGCGGCGCAAGCCGTCGAGGAAAGTCCGGACAGCGCAGGGCAGGGAAGCGGGTAACACCCGTCCGCCGTGAGGCGAGGACCAGCGCCACAGTGACGAACCCGCGAAAGCGGGGTGAAACGGGCAAGCTCTTCCCGCTGCAAGACGAAGTAAGGGGACCATGGCGTGGCCCGCGCCGTCCCCGGGTACGTCGCTAGAGGCGGAGGGTGACCTCCGTCCCAGAGAGATGACCGTCCAGCACAGGATCCGGCTTACCGGCCTGCTCGGGTCTGCACTCATCCGCACGGTCCTCCCGTGCGTATGCCTTGCGAACCACAGGGAGGTAGCCATGCGACGTCTTGCCAGTCTCGCGGCCACCGTGCTCCTCGCGGGTGCCTGCGGCGGTGCCGCCACGCCCTCGCCCACGCCGGTCACGACGGCCACACCCACCCAGGCGCCGACGGCGACGCCACAGCTGAAGTACACCTTCGTCGCCGACCTCAAGCCCTCGAACGAGGTGCCGCCCATCGCCAACGCCGAAGCGTCCTGCGCCGGCAAGGGCACGTTCGTCCTCAACACGACGAAGGATGCGACCGGCAAGATCACCGCCGCGACCGCGGACTTCGAGATCACGGTCAGCGCGTGCCCGGCGAACACCAATCTCACGCTGTTCCACATTCACAAGGCCGCGGCGGGAGCCAACGGCGGCCCGGTCGTGACCGGCAAGGGTGACGCCGCGAACCCGATCGCTCTCGCCACCGGGGCCACGGCCAGTCCCATCACGCGCACCGGGATCACCGTGGATCCGGCCGTCGCCACAGAGATCATCGCCGGTCCGGCCGGCTACTACCTCAACATCCACTCGCAGACCAACGGCGGCGGCGTCCTGCGCGGGCAGCTCGGGGCCGGCTAACAGCGCCCTCGTCCTCCGCGCGATGCCCCCGGTCCCTCATCGGGCCGGGGGCATCCCATTTGCGTCGATGCGGTAACGGCGGTCCTCCGAGCCTCCGCACGGACGTGGCACGGCCCTTGCGTCGATTGGGGTCATAAGGAGGTGCCCGCCATGCTGTGGACCATCGTCCTCGTGCTCCTGATCCTTTGGCTGCTTGGCGTCGTGGCGCTGCCGACGGTGGGTGGTCTCATCCACCTCCTGCTCGTGCTCGCGCTCATCGCGCTCGTCGTCCAGCTCTTCAGCGGCCGTCGCGTCGCGCTCTAGCGCGACCCGCGACGAAGACTCGGCCCGGCGATGCGACGGCGGTCTTCCGCCGTCGCATCTTCATGCCCGGGCGGATTGACGAGGCGCTCGCTCGCTTGATAGAGTCCTCCCGCACGCCGTACGCGTGACATGTCGAAAGGAAGTGGCGCAGTGGTCGTGATCCTCCGTCCTCGCACCGCGGCTACGCCGCGGCGGCGCCTGCCCACTTCGCGGATGGTCTAGGGACTCACCTCCCGCTCGTGACCGCCGACCGTGGGCAGTGGCCCACGGTCTTTTGTTTTCCGGAGCACGAACGCAGGAGAGTGAAAAGTGGCCATCCAGACACGCGACCGACCCAGCGGACCTCATAGCCATAGCGTGCCGACCGGCGGCGATGCGCTCGTCGCCGCGTCGGTGACCAAGACGTTCAAGGGCGAGCGCGAGAGCCGCCGTGCCGTTGACCGTGTCTCCCTGCGCGTCGCGCGCGGTGAGATCTACGGCCTGCTCGGCGCCAACGGCTCCGGGAAATCCACCCTCATCCGCATGTTCTCGACCCTGCTCATCCCCGATGCCGGAGAGGTCCGCGTGTTCGGCGTGGACCCGCAGGTCGATGAGCTGGCGGTGAAGCAGGTCATCAACCGCGTCTCGGTCGAGGCGTCCTTCTTCAAGAAGCTCTCCGCGATGGAGAACCTGGTCTACGCCGGCCGTCTGTATGGCGTCGCGCCGGCGGTATCGCGCGCGAAGGCGCTGGTCATCCTGCGCCGCCTCGGTATCGACGAGAAGCGTCTCGGAGAGCCGCTCGAGAAGCTTTCGCGCGGCATGCAGCAGAAGGTCGCGATCGCGCGCGCCTTCCTCACCGCGCCGATGCTGCTGCTCCTCGACGAGCCGACGACCGGCCTGGACATCCGCAGCAAGCGCGAGGTGCAGGCGTTCGTCCGGGACCTGCGCCTGGAGCACGACGCGACGATCCTGCTCACCACGCACGACCTCGACGAGGCCGAGCGCCTGGCCGACCGCATCGGGATCCTGCACGACGGGCGGCTCGTGGCCGAGGGCACCGCCGAGGAGCTCTGCGCGCGGTACGGCGCGTCCGCGCTCGAGGACGTCTTCATGACCGCCACCGGCAAGCGTCTCGAGGAAGCGGACGCCGCCGACGGGACGCCCGCGTGATCGCCCAGATCGGCAGCCAGCTCGGCCTCGCCTACGCCTTCGTCGAGCGCGAGATCGCGCTGTCACGACGGTATTGGGCCTGGGAGCTGGTGTGGCTGGTGTACGGGATCGTCACCTCCCTCTCCGTCGCGTACATCGGCCTGGCCGCGCCGGCGATCAGCGGCGGTCAGGTGGATGAGGCCGCGGTGTCGCGGTTCGTCCTGTACCTGCTCGTCGGCACGATCGCCTGGCGGTTCCTCGGGATCATCTTCGAGAACATCGGCGAGGTGATCGCCTGGGAGCGCTGGGAGGGGACGATCGAGTACACGTTCATGTCGCCGGTGCCGCGGCTCACACATCTGCTCGGCATGTGCGCGGCGACGCTCGTGCGCGCGACCGCGTTCAGCATCGGCATCCTGGCGGCGGTGACGCTCTTCGTGCCCGTCGACCTGTCGCGCGCGAACCCGCTCTCGGCCGTCGTGCTGCTGGCTGTCGGTGCCGTCGCCTTCATCGGCCTGGGAATCGCGTCCGCCGCCTTCCCGCTCATGTGGACGGAGAAGGGTCTGCAGATGGCGTACATCGTCCAGGCCGTCGTCCTTCTCGTCTCCGGCGTGTACTACCCGGTCGAGGTGCTTCCGGGCTGGATGCAGGTGCTGGCGGTGATCTCTCCTGCGACGTACGTGATCCGCGGGATGCGTGCGGCGCTCATGGACGGCGCCGACCTGGTCACCCTCTGGCCGGACGTCTGGCCCGCGCTGGTCGTGGGAGCCATCTCGATCCCGCTCGGCCTGCGCCTCTTCGTCGCGGTCGAGCGCTACGCCAAGAAGACCGGTCGCCTGAAGCGCAGCGGCTAGCTCGAACCCGTTGCGTCCGCGCTGGACGCGCGTTCATGCGACGTGACCATCCTCCGCCCGCTGCTGCTCGTCGCGGTCATCGGTGCGATCGCGGTCGCCGGCACGCAGTGGCGGGGCGTCCCCGCCGGAGCGGCGGTGCCATCGCAGCGGCCACGAGTGCCGGTCGAGGCACCGACCGAGCGTCTCTTGGAGCCCGAGGACGACACCCAGTACCGCCGCGGCCCGCATCTTCCCGCGGGCGTGCTGAGGGGCTTCGCCCTGCCGGCGGGCTATGAGCTCCCCACTGAGCCCGAGCTCCTGCCCGGTTCGCCGCGCGAGTATCGCGGCGGCTTCCATGAAGGCGTCGATTTCCCGCTGTCCTTCGGCATGCCGGTCACGGCGGCGAAGACGGGGATCGTCACGCGCGTCGATATCGAATACGTCGAGTGGAGCGTGGAGGAGCAGATCGCCGCCGAGGATGTCGGGTTCCGGCTCGGCTACACCCCGGAGGCCATCCTCGACAAGCTTCGCGGCCGGCAGGTGTGGATCGATCACGGGCATGGCGTCGTGACGCGCTACGCCCACCTCGACAGCGTGGAGCCGCTCGTCCTTGGCAGTGTCATCGAGCGCGGAGCGCTCATCGGCCGGGTCGGGAACAGCGGCACGAAGGCCGGGCCGCACCTGCACATCGAGATCCGCGTGGGCGACTCCTATCTCGGCGACGGGCTCGAGGGCCCGGCGCTCGAGCGCGTGATGCGGCTCGCGTTCCGCTAGCCGCACGCGCGGCGCGGCCGGTGCCGACCTCGTACTCTCGGCCGATGCGCGTTCCCCCTCCGCCGCCGACTCCGCGCGAGGAGGTCGCCGACACGTGGCACGGCGAGCGGATCGTCGACCCGTACCGGTGGCTCGAGAGCGCTGATGGCCGCGTCCGCGAGTGGACCGACGCGCAGAACGCGCGCACCCGCGCGGCGCTCGACGCCGTCGCCGCGCGCCCGGCGTTCGTGTCGCGGCTGCGCGAGCTGCTGTCGGTGGGTCTGCTCTCGACACCGCGGCCGGCCGGTCCCTGGATCTTCCACACGCGCCGTGACGGCCAGCAGAAGCAGGCGGTGCTCTTCGTGCGCCGCGGCGTCGGCGGTCGCGACCGGGTCCTCGTTGACCCGAACGCGCTCGATGAGGCCGGGCTGGTGGCGCTCGATTGGTATTACCCCTCACCGGACGGCGGCTACGTCGCCTACGGGCTGTCGCGTGGCGGCGACGAGCTCTCCACGCTCCACGTGATCGACGTCCGCTCGGGTGCGCACTGCGGCGACGCCATCCCGCACACGCAGCGGTCGAGCGTGGCCTGGGCGGGTGAGGGCTTCTATTACACCGTCCATCCCGCACCGGGCGCGGTGCCGCCGGGGGACGAGCACTACCACCGGAGGATCCGCTACCACCAACTCGGCGACGACCACGCCGGCGATCCGCTCGTCTTCGGCGAGGGCCGTCCGAAGGAGGACATCCTGCAGGTCCAGACGTCGCCGGACGGCCGCTGGGTGATGGCGATCGCGTTCCAGGGCTGGGCGCGCAGCGACGTCTATCTGTTCGACCGGCACGCTCCCGGTGCGGGCTGGCGGACGGTCGTCGAGGGCGAGGACGGGATCACGACCGGGACGCTCACGAACGAGCACCTCTGGCTCCGCACGAACCTGGATGCGCCGAATTACACGATCGTCCGCGCAGAGCTATCCGCGCCCGAGCGGCAGGCCTGGCGGGTGGTCGTTCCGGAGAGCGAGCACGCCATCGAGCTCTTTGACGTGTCGCGTGATCGGGTGGCGATCGTCCATCTGGCGGACGCGACCTCTCGAGTATCGATCTGGACGCACGACGGGAGCGCGCGACGTGACGTCGTCCTCCCCGGCCTCGGAACGGTGTCGGGTCTCGCGGCCGACCCGGCCGGCGACCTTGTCACGTACACGTACGAGTCATTCACCGCGCCGGCCGCCGCCTACGGGGTGCGGCCGGATGGGACGCCGGTCGAGATCGTGCGCCTCGCCGCGCCGCCGCGTCTGGATCCGGGGTCCTTCGTCGTCGAGCAGACCGCCTACACCTCGCGGGATGGGACCCGCGTCACGATGTTCCTGGTGCATCGGGCGGACGTGCGGCCCACCGGCGATGTGCCGACGGTGCTGTCCGGGTATGGCGGCTTCAACGTCTCGCGCACGCCCGTGTACTCCGCGGGGGTCGCGGCGTGGGTCGAGGCGGGTGGGCTCTTCGCCCTGCCGAACCTTCGCGGTGGCGGTGAGTACGGCGAGCGCTGGCATCGCGCGGGCATGCTCGAGCGGAAGCAGAACGTGTTCGACGATTTCCACAGCGCCGCCGAAGCACTCATCGCCTCCGGGTGGACCGCGCGGCAGCGTCTGGGGATCTCCGGCGGCTCGAATGGCGGGCTGCTCACCGGCGCGGCGCTCACGCAGCGCCCGGAGCTCTTTGCCGCGGTGTACTGCGCGGTCCCCCTTCTGGACATGCTGCGCTACCAGAACTTCCTCATCGCGCGTTTCTGGATCGCCGAATACGGCAGCGCGGAGGATCCCAAGCAGTACCGTTGGCTGCGGGCGTATTCGCCGTACCACCAGGTGCGGGAAGGCGTGCGCTACCCGGCGGTGCTCTTCACCACGGCCGAGGGCGACAGCCGCGTCGACCCGATGCACGCGCGCAAGATGGCGGCCCTCATGCAGAGCGTGACCGCCGACGACCCGGAGGCCGTCGTGCTGTTACGCGTCGAGCGTGACGCCGGTCATGGAGTGGGGAAGCCGCTCGAGAAGCAGGTCGACGATCTCGCTGACCAGTATTCATTCTTCGCATGGCGGCTCGGCCTCGACGCGAGTTCGCTCGGGTATGCTCGATAGCGTGAACAGCATCCTGCGCTACCTTCGCGAGCAGGCGAAGAACTACGACTGCAGCGTCTGCGGAACGAGCCATGGCCGGTCCGCGATCAACGTGCTCGGCAAGCGCGACGGTGGCTGGGTCGTGCGCGTCGTGTGCTCGAAGTGCGACACGAGCATCACGCTGCTCGTGTACGTGGCCGATCGGGAGGGAGCGACAGTGTCGCCGCTCCCGCGTCAGCGGAAGCCGGCCCGATCCCCGGTGACGCTCGACGAGGTCCTCGATGCGCACGAGCTGCTGGAGTCGTTCACCGGGGACGTGCGCGACCTCTTCGCGCAGCGCGGGAAGGTCTCGAGCCCGACCGACGCGTCGTAGCCGATGGCGAAGAACGCGGTCATCACCGGTTGGGGCCACTACGCGCCGTCGCGGGTGGTCACGAACTTCGATCTCGAGAAGATCGTCGACACGAGCGACGAGTGGATCACCACCCGCACCGGCATCAAGGAGCGGCGGTTCGCGGCCGATGGAGAGACGACGTCGTCCATGTCGGTGCGCGCCGCGCGCGCCGCGCTCGAGAAGGCCCGACTGCGGCCCCAGGACGTCCAGCTCATCGTGGTCGGGACGTGCTCGCCGGACTACCTGTTCCCGGCGACCGCCTGCCTGGTGCAGACCGAGCTCGGCGCGACGCGCGCCGGCGCCTTCGACGTGGAGGCCGCCTGCACGAGCTTCGTGACGGCGCTCGGCGTGGCCCGCGGCATGATCTCGTCGGGCACGGTCCAGAACGCGCTCGTCATCGGGGCGGAGACGCTGTCACGCTTCCTCAACTTCAAGGACCGCACCACCTGCGTGCTCTTCGGTGACGGCGCGGGGGCGGTGGTGGTGGAGGCGTCGAACGCGTCGGTCGGCATCGAGTCCGTGGTCCTGCACAGCGATGGGTCAAAGGGCGAGCTCCTCATGGTCCAGGCCGGCGGCGCGAAGGTCCCGGCCACCCAGGAGTCGCTGGAGCTCGGTCAGCACCTGATCACCATGCAGGGCGGCGAGGTCTTCAAGCTCGCCGTGAAGTCCATGGCCGACGCGGCCGAGGAGGCCCTGCGCGAAGCGGGCCTGGGCCTCGACGACATGTCGATCATGATCCCGCACCAGGCGAACATCCGGATCATCGAAGGTGTGGCGAAGCGCCTCCATTTCCCGATGGAGAAGGTGTTCGTGAACATCCAGCGCTACGGCAACACCTCGGCGGCGTCCGTCCCCATCGCGCTCTCCGAGGCGGCCGCGAGCGGACGGCTCCGCCGCGGGGACAAGGTGCTGCTCGTCGCGTTCGGCGGCGGCTTCACCTGGGGCGCGTCCGTGCTCGAATGGTTCGGGCCGCACGACGGCGTCCGCGCGCCCTCGCCGTTCGACCGCGCCAAGGACGTCCTCGAGGACGTCGTGGA
>DASSPF010000062.1:0-25610 GCA_035699805.1 Candidatus Limnocylindria bacterium
AAGCCGTTCTGGAAGCGCTGGTGGAAGCCCTGCATCGCCTTGTAGCGCTGGTAGAGGTCCTTGTAGGTACGCCCCCACGCGTGGTGGATGCCCATCGAGGCGACGTTCGCGGTGATCGGGCCGTCGATGAAGGACCAGGACGGACCACCCGCGTTCTTGGCGCGGAGCGCGTCGAAGGTGCCCTCGGCCTTCCAGAGATCGAGCACGGTGTGCTCGAGGTCCGGAAGGTCGACGGCCGACCCGACCGGGCTGAAACGCTTCTTCGGCTCCACCGCCACGCCTACCTCCAGAGAACGAAAATGCCGTCCCGCACCCGGGACGGCATGTGCCGCTGACCACCCAGCGTCGTGTTCAACGCCTGCCACTTGATAACGGAGTGGCGGCTCCGTCCGCGTCTACTGACGCCGCTCGTCGGCGCGTTCTTGCGGCTGCATCGGGGTCGATGGCCCCTCGATCGCTTCTGCGGCGCAGTCTACCGGACTACGCTGACGGCGCCCATGGAGCTCCTCGAGGCCATCCGCACCACGCGCGCGATGCGGCGGCTCGATCCGTCGCGCGACGTGCCCGACACGGACATCGAGACGATGCTCTTCGCCGCGACGAAGGCCCCGAGCGCCAAGAACGAGCAGCCGGTGCGCTGGGTGGTCGTGAAGGACGCGGCGCAGCGCCGCCGCCTGGGCGACATCTACAAGAAGGTCTCGCTGTCGCTCCCCCCGATGGTGACGCCGGACGCGTCCGCGAAGAAGCTCGCGCGCTCGGTCGACCACCTCGTCCACCACCTTGGGGACGCGCCGGTCCTCATCGTCGCGTGCGCGTACGGCCCGGACGACGTGCGCACCGCCGCGGGTGTCTATCCCGCGGTCCAGAACCTCATGCTCACCGCGCGCTCGCTCGGTCTCGGCACGACGCTCACCACGCGGCACCGCCTCGCGATGGCCGAGACCCGCGCCGTCCTCGGGATCCCCGACGACGTGACGATCCACGCGGTGATCCCGGTCGGCTATCCCCTCGGCCGGTGGCGCGAGGCGCCGCGGGCGCCCGTCCGCGAGGTCGCGCATCGCGACCGCTGGGGCACCGTCTTCACGACCGACGGCACGTCCTGATGGGGGCGCCGCTCAGCCCCGCGCAGCAGCAGCAGCTCGAGGGGCTGTCGATGCAGTACGGCAAGACGGTGTACGTCGAGGCCGAGATCTTTCCGGGCTTCGACGACCCGGTCCGCAAGCCGGACCGCGTGGGCGAGGTCTGCATGGTCATCCGCCGCCCGAACGGGAAGCTGCTCCTGTCGATCAAGTCGATCTACCCGCGCGGGGCCTACCGCCTGCCGACCGGAGGCGTCGGGATCGGCGAGCCGATCATCGCCGCGCTCTTCCGCGAGGTGAACGAGGAGACCGGTCTCACCGTGCGCGTGCGCCGCTTCCTCGCGCTCATCAGCTACCGACCCGCAGGGACACCCGCCGCCGCGCCGGTCTTCCACACCTTCGCGTTCCTCCTCGACGAGGTCGGCGGGACGCTCGGCGCCCTCGACGCGAGCGAGCTCATCGAGGACTACATCGAGATCGACCCGTCCGAGCTGCCGCGCGTGGCCGAGCGGCTCGAGAGCCTGCCGGAGAACGACCGCGGCATCGTCGGCAGCTGGCGCGACTGGGGACGCTTCCGCGCGGTCGTGCACCGCGTGGTGCACGAGGCGCTGACCGCGCCCGCGTAGACCTCGACGGCTAGAAGCGGTCGAAGCGGAAGAAGCGGATCGCGAGCAGGTAGCCGGCCAGCGTCCACACGAGCAGGCCGAGCAGGTTGAGCCGCACGTCCCAGAGCGTCGCGCCCTGCACGGAGATCTCGCGCAGGGCGTCGTTCAGGATCGTGAGCGGGAGCCGCTCGGTGACGGGCCGGATGAGCTCGGGCGCCGCGTTCTTGTCGAAGAACACGCCCGAGAAGAAGAACTGCGGGAGGGTGATGAGCTGCGCGATCGCGGGGACCTGGTTCTCCGTCTCGGCCCAGCCGGCGAGCGCGAACCCGATGGTGAGGAAGAGGACGCAGCCCAGGAGGGACACGAGGACGAGCGCGGGGATCCCGCCGAGCGGACGCACGCCGAACATGACGACCGCGACGCCGATGAGGATGAGCACCTGGAGCGCCGCGAGCACGAGGCGCGTGATGACCTGCGCGATGAGGAACCGCCACGGGCGGAGCGGCGTCGCCATGATCCGCCGCAGCACGCCGCGCCGCTTGTCGACGACGAGCGCGAATGCCACGGAGAAGATCGCGAGCTGCATGACGTTCACGCCGAGGATGCCGGGCATGAGGAAGTCCACGTAGCGCAGGCGGACGCCCTCGACGTCCTCCTTCGTGACGTTCACGACCGGCGCGGTCTGGTTCACGGCGAACGAGAGCCGCGTGATGAGCTCGTTCACGATCGCCTGGCCGACGGAGACCTGCTGCGGCCGCGCTTCGTTCCCGTACACGGTGATGGTCGGGACCGGCTGGCCCGCCCGCGACGGCGCGATCGCGAAGCCGGGCGGGATGACCAGCAGCATGTCGAGCTCGGTCCGCCGCAGCTGCGTGAGCGCGGCGGCCTTGTCGACGTCGCGGACCGCGAGCGTGTTGATCCCGCGCAGCGCTGTGGCGAACTGCGCGCTCGCCGCGTTCTCCGCCTGGTCGTCGATCGCCATGGAGACGCGCCCGAACGCGCCGAGGTTCAGCGAGCCGAAGATGACCATGAGCATGAGCGGGACGACGAGCGAGAAGAACATCGCCGTGCGGTCACGCACGTACGCGCGCAGGTACATGAAGGTCAGCAGGAGCGTCTGCCGCATCAGTCCTCCCGCAGGCCGTGGCCGGTGAGGTCGAGGAAGACGTCCTCGAGGTTCGCCTGCTGCTGGATCACCGGCTTCGTGAAGCCGCGCCCGAGGAGCGCGCCGATGAGCGCCGCCGGCCGGTCCATCGCGACGATCCGGCCCGCGTCCATCACGGCGACGCGGTCGCAGAGCACCTCGGCCTCGTCCATGTAGTGGGTCGTGAGGAAGACGGTCGTGCCGGCGTTGCGGATCTTGCGCACGAGCTCCCAGAGGTTGCGGCGGGCCTGCGGGTCCAGGCCGGTCGTCGGCTCGTCGAGGAACAGCACGCGGGGCCGGTTCACGAGCGCGGCGGCGATCGAGAGCCGCTGCCGCTGCCCGCCGGAGAGCTTCTCCTGCCGCTGGCCGGCGCGGTCGGCGAGGTCGACCTGCGCGAGCAGCTCCCGCGCGTCGACACGCACGTCGTAGCAGAGCGCGAAGAGCTCGACCGTCTCCTGCGCGGTGAAGTTCTCCGGAAAGCTGCTCTGCTGGAGCTGCACGCCGACGCGCGCCTTCGCCCGCGAGGGCTCGCGCGCGACGTCGATGCCGTCGACGATGGCGACGCCGCCGTCCGCCTTGCGCAGACCCTCGAGGATCTCGACCGTGGTCGTCTTCCCCGCCCCATTCGGGCCGAGGAGACCGAAGACCTCTCCTTCCGCGACCTCGAAGGAGATGCCGCGGACGGCCTCGATCTTCCCGTACGCCTTCCGCAGGTCGCGGACCTGCACGATCGGCATCAGTCGCTCGCGCCGCGGAGGGTCAGCGGACGAACGCCCGATATGCGGCGTCGTAGACGAACAGCGCGAACGGCATGAGCGCGACCGCGGCCACAACGATGCGCACGACCACCGGGTGCGGCCGGCGCAGCCGCGTGTACGTCACGACGAGCGCGACCGCGGCGGTCACGAGCAGCGGGACCTGCAGCCACCAGTGGAGCGGGTCCGCATCGTCGACGATGAGCGCGTAGATGTTCGCGCCGGCGAGGGAGCCCGTCGCGAGGCCGACGACCGCGAACACTCCGGCGTTCCGCGCCGGGTCGCGGAGCACGAGGAGGAGCCCGAGGCCGAACGAGCCCAGGAGCGAGACGATCATCTTTTCGTACACGCTGTGGTACGGGGCGTAGAAGAACGCCGCGGGGAACGCGACAGAGAGCGGGATCGGCGCGAGGAACGCCACCGCGCAGACGATGGCGACGGCGCGTGCGCCCCGGAGCGTGGCCGTGTCCACCGGCGGCTGGCGTTCCACGGCCGTAGGCTATTCGTTCCGTGTCCGCCGACCGCCTGTGGACCTGCGCGCGCTGCCGCACCGACAACCTCCTCCGTGCCGAGGCCTGCCGGCGCTGCGGCCTCGCGCGTCCGCGCCAGCGCGCCGTCCGCGGCGCGCCGGGCTTCGCGGCGCTCCTCTCCGCTCTCCTGCCCGGGCTGGGTCAGCTGTACCAGGACCGCTGGGTGCGCGGCGTCCTCATGCTGCTGATCCCCGTCTTCGCGATCGCGCTCGCGGGCGCGTTCATCTTCGTCGCGGATCCGCTGACGCGGGCCGTGGTCCGCAACGCGGGCCTCGTCGCGCTGCTCGCGATCGGCGCGCTCTTCTCCTATCACGTCGTCGTCGTCGCGGACGCCTTCGTGGGCCGTCTCGGCGCCGCCGGCGGGATCCGCGCGCGCCACCTCGTCGACTACGCGGTCCTGCTCGCCGTCACGGTCGCGCTCGTCGGCGTGTATGGCACGCTGTACCGCGAGTCCGCGGCCTGGGCCGGCGTCATCGCGAAGGTCTTCGAGCCGATCGCACGGGTCGTCCCGACCGCGCCGGACCAGTCGCCGCCGCCACAGTGGTCAGGGCAGGAGCGCCTGAACGTGCTGCTCCTGGGCATCGACCGGCGGAACGGCCCGCTCAACGTCACGGAGAACACCGACACGGTGATCGTCCTCTCGCTCGATCCGGTGAACGACACGGCGGCGATGCTGTCGATACCGCGCGACACGCTCGTGTCGATACCCGGTCATGGACAGGACAAGGTGAACGCTGCGTACTCCTACGGAGGCGAGCAGCGCGGGCCTGACCTCGCGCGCCGGACGGTGGAGGGCCTGCTCGGCATCCCGATCCACAGCTTCGCGCTCATCGACTTCGACGCCTTCACCAAGATCGTCGACTCGTTCGGCGGCGTCCTCGTCGACGTCAGGCGCCCGCTACGCGATGAGGAGTACCCGACGGCCGACTTCGGGATCGAGCGCCTGCAGCTCGCGGCGGGGCCGCAGCTCCTGGACGGCCCGAACGCCCTGCGGTACGCGCGGTCGCGCCACGACAGCAACGACTTCAGCCGCGCCCGCCGCCAGCAGGACGTCCTCGCGGGCCTGCGCTTGCGCCTGGTGCAGGGGGGCATCGGGCGCATCCCGACCGTGATCGACCGGGTGGGCACCGCGGTCCAGACGAACTTCGACCCGGGCAACGTGCTGCCGCTTGCGCGCACCGGGGTCGCGATCGATACCTCGGCGATCGCGAGCGAGGTCATGCTGCCGTGCAACGCACCCGACGCCGAGCACTGCGAGCTCACCGAACAGAACTCTCCGCTCGGTTACTACCTCATCCCGGACAAGGCGAAGATCGCGGACCTCGTCGCCCGGCTCTTCTACGACCCGCGCGTCCGCCAGGAGGCGGCGCGCATCGAGGTGCGCGCCACGGGGGCGCGCAGCGCGACGGCGCGCGAGGTGGCCGAGCGCCTCGCGGAGCGGTCCTTCTCGGTCGCGCGCGTCGGCGAGGGGACGGCCGCGCGCTCGGCGGTCGTGCTGCGCAACCCCGCGAAGAGGCTGAGCGCGGACATCCTCGCGCGCCAGCTCGGACTGACGGTCACGATGGACGCGGCGGAGACGGCGGACGCGGAGATCCTTGTCCGGCTCGGCAGCGACTTCCGGGGCTTCGCGAGCGACCTGGCGCGCTAGCGGTATACGGGCGTGACCCAGTCCTTGTAGCGGTCGACGTTGCCGCGCACCGCCTCGAAGTAGATCTGGCTGAGCCGCCGGGTGATGGGCCCGATCTCGCCGCCGCCGATCTTGCGGTGGTCGACCTCGGTGATCGCGGACATCTGCACACCCGTGCCGCAGAGGAAGAGCTCGTCGGCGATGTAGAGCTCGGTCCGGTCGATCGAGCGGATCTCGACCGGGATGCCCTCGTCCTTCGCGACGCGCATCACGCTCGCCCGCACGATGCCCTCGAGGATGTTGTCGGTCGCGGGCGCGGTGACGAGGACGCCGTCCCGCACCATGAAGAGGTTCGCGGCGCTCCCCTCCGAGACGTGACCGTCGTTCGTGAGGACGATGGCCTCGTCGAACCCGGCCTCCTGGGCCTCGGTCTTCGCGAGCGCGGCGTTCACGTAGGAGCCCGTGATCTTGCAGCGCGCGGGGATGGCGTTGTCGTCGACGCGGCGCCAGGACGACACGCACACCGAGAGGCCACGGTCGATCTCGACGTAGTTGCCGAACGGCACGGCGAACAGCGTGAAGCCCGACTCGAGGTCGTGGAGCCGCACGCCGATGAGCTCGCTCGACATGTACGCCAGGGGGCGGACATAGGCGTCCTCGCGGAGCTTCGAGCGCCGGAGGACCTCGCAGGTGATCTCGACGAGCTCGTCGACGGTATACGGAAGGCCGATCCGCATGATCCGGCAGGACCGGTGGAGCCGCTCGTAATGCTCGCGGAGGTGAAGGCCGTACAGCTGCTCGTGCTTCGGGTTCCAGTAGGCGCGGATGCCCTCGAAGACGCCCGTCCCGTAGTTGAAGGCGTGCGTGAGCACGCTGACCTTGGCCTCCCGGACGGGGACGTACTCGCCGCCGATGAACGCCCACGCCGTGTCCGGGGCGCTGCCCCGCCGAAGCGTCGTGGCCGGGCGCGCGAGCTCCTTCACCATGCCGGGCGGTCCTCCGCGTTCACTTTCGCCGACGCGAGTGCACAGGTCGTGCCCTTCCCGCATTGTGGCACGCCCTCATCTTGCGGAGCGTCTTGGCAGGGGCATAGTCTGGCGCCGGTCTGACCAGACCGGTCCGGCTGCATCGCAACACAGGAGGGTTGGTATGCGTAGGTCCGTACTGAGATCTCTCGCGATCCTCTTCACGGTCGCGATGACGGCCGCGGCCTGCGGCGGTGGTGGCGGAACAGGCGCTCCCGCCGCGACGACGGCGGCTCCGACGGCCGCGGCGACCGCCGCCGCCGCCGTGCCGCCGACACGGCCGGTCGAGTTCGTGATCCAGACGGCGCCGGGTGGCGCGTCCGACATCTACGCGAGGCTGTGGATCTCGATCATGGACAAGGAGCGGCTCGTGCCGCAGCCGGTCCAAGCGCTGAACAAGGAAGGCGGCGCCGGCGCGACCGCGTTCACCTACGTGTTCCAGAAGCGGGGCGAGCACGCGCTCATGGTCACGCTGAACAGCTTCTGGACGACGATCATCACGCAGAAGCTGCCCTACAAGACGACCGACTTCACGGCGATCGCGAACCTCGCGCTCGACCCGTTCTTCCTCTGGGTCCACAAGGACAGTCCGATCAAGACCGCGCAGGAGTTCGTCGCGGCCGCGAAGGAGCGCTCGCTCGTCGCCTCCGGCACGGGCTCGAAGCAGGAGGATGAGGTCCTCTTCCGCCGCATCGAGGGCCTCGCCGGCACGAAGCCCTTCACCTACATCCCGCAGTCGGGCGGCGGCGCGGTCGCCGCGGCCCTCGCCGGGAAGCAGGCTGGCGTCGAGGTCACGGTGAACAACCCGAGCGAGGCGCGAAGCCTCATGCAGCAGGGCACGCTACGCGCTGTCTGCGCGTTCACGCCGAATCCCCCGACCGGACTCTTCGCGGCGATCCCGACGTGCAAGTCGCAGGGTCTCGCCATCGACGACTACTACAACGTCCGGTCGGTCGTCGGGCCGCCCGGGATGTCCGCAGGCCAACAGGCGTTCTGGTCCGAGGTCTTCAAGAAGGTCGCCGAGTCGGCGGACTGGAAGAAGTTCGTCGAGGACAACGCCCTGAATCCCGACTTCCGCGCCGGCGCGGACTTCCAGAAGCTCATCGCCGACTACCAGAAGCTACACGAGGAGATCGCCGCGAAGAACGGCTGGGTCCAGTAGCGGCTTGCGGCCGTACCAGGTCGCGACGGCGGCGGTCCTCATCGTGATCGCCGCCGTCGCTATGTTCGACACGAGATCCGGCGCGCTCCCCGACCCGACCGGCAGGGCTCCGGGCGGCCTGCGCGGCGGCTGGTACCCGTTCTGGTCGGCCGCCCTGATGGCCGGCGCTGCCGGCGCCGTCCTGGTCAAGACCCTTCGGAGCGGCCCGTCCACCGGATCGCTGTTCTCCGGCGCCGGCGGCGTCCGGCACATGCTGTTGCTCGTCGTCCCGATGACCGTCGCGATCGTGTCGATGGTCTGGCTCGGGTTCTATCTCGTCGCGGCTCTCTACATGGCCTTCTTCATGAAGGTCCTCGGAAAGTACCCCTGGCCATGGGTCGTCGGCGCGTCGATCATCGTCTCGGTCGGATTCTTCGTGCTGTTCGAGAAAGGCTTCCTGGTGCCGTTGCCGAAGAGCATCTTCTACAGCGACACGATCCCCTTCTGACCGGTGGACGCGCTCGGGAACCTCGCCGGCGGGCTCGCGACCTCGCTCGAGCCGTTCAACCTGCTCATGCTCACGGTCGGGGTCGTGCTCGGCCTCGTCATCGGGATCCTCCCGGGACTCGGGGGGACCAGCGGGGTCGCCATCCTCCTACCGGTCACCGTGTTCATCGCCGGCAGCGGGAACGACACCGCTGCCGTGGCGCTCCTCGCGGGCATCTACTGGGGCGCCCTGTTCGGCGGGGTCGTGACGTCGATCCTGTTCAACATCCCGGGCGAGCCGTGGTCTGTCGCCCTCCTCTTCGACGGATACCCGATGGCGAAGCGCCTCGGCCGACCGGGCCTCGCGTTGACGCTCGCGTTCGTCGCATCCCTCTTCGGCGCGATCGTCGCCGCGACGCTCTTCACGTTCTTCGCGCAGCCACTCGCGGAGCTCGCTCTGTCGTTCGGTCCCGCGGAGCTCTTCGCCGTATTCCTCATGGCCTTCGCGACGCTCGTCGGCCTCGAATCCGAGAACCCGCTGAAGAGCATCGTCATGCTCGCGTTCGGGCTCCTGCTCGCGGCGGTCGGCTTCGACAGCCTGACGGGCGAGCCCCGCCTGAACTTCGGCCAGATCGATCTGCTGTCGGGCATCCCCTTCATCCCGGTGACCATCGGCCTGTTCGGCATCGGCGAGGTCCTCGCATCGGCGGAGGAGTCGGGGATCGGCTTCATCGAGAAGCTGAGCGCGAAGCTCGGTCTGAAGGATCTGCGCGAGTCCATCCGGCTCGTGGTGAAGCGCTTCTGGATGCTCCTCGTGAACACCGTCATCGGCTTCTGGATCGGCGTCCTGCCCGGGACCGGCGCGACGCCCGCGTCGTTCCTCTCCTACGGCGTCGCGCGGCAGTACTCGAAGAACAAGGAGAACTTCGGACGCGGCGAGCCGGTGGGCATCCTCGCGCCGCAGGCGTCGGCGAACGCGGCGGGAGTCGGCTCGCTCCTCCCGATGATCGCGCTCGGCGTCCCCGGCTCGCCGACCGCGGCGGTCATCATGGCGGGACTCTTCATCTGGGGTCTCCAGCCCGGCCCGCTGCTCTTCACCGAGCACAAGGACTTCGTGTGGGGACTCATCGGCAGCATCTACATCGGGCACATCATCGCGTTCGCGATCTGCGTCCTGGCGACGCCGCTCCTCGCGTCGATCATGCGGATCCCCTACGCGATCATCACGCCCTTCATCGTTCTCATCTCCGTCATCGGGGCGTACGCCGCGTCCAACCAGATCAAGGACGTCTTCATCGTCCTGGTCTTCGGGATCATCGGGTACTGGCTGCGCAAGATGCGCTACCCGCTCGCGCCGCTCGTCGTGGCACTCGTCCTCGGGGACCAGAGCGAGGAGGAGCTTCGCAAGGCGCTCATCGGGAGCGGCGGTAGCCCGCTCGTGTTCTTCAGCACGCCGATGGCCGGCATCCTCATGACCGTCGCGATCGCGCTCTTCCTGCTGCCGGTCCTGCAGTTCGCGTATCGGCGAATGACCCGCGCCAGGGCCCGCGACGCCGCCGACGAACCCGCCGAATAGCCGCTAGGGTCTGGGCGTGAGCCTCCTCGTCGACGCCGTGCTGCTGCTTGTCTCGTTCGTCGTCATCCTCGCCGGCGCCGAGCTCTTCACGAACGGGATCGAGTGGTTCGGCAAGAAGCTCGGCCTCGGCGAAGGGATGGTCGGCAGCGTCCTGGCCGCGGTCGGGACCGCCCTCCCGGAGACGATGATCCCGATCATCGCGATCGTCTTCACGGCCACCGCGGAGGCCCACGAGATCGGGATCGGCGCGATCCTCGGCGCGCCGTTCATGCTCTCGACCGCCGCGATGTTCGTCACCGGCATGGCCGTGCTGATCTACGCGCGGCGCGGCCGGCGCACGAGCGCTCTGAAGATCAACCAGCGCATCGTCGGGCGCGACCTGCGCTTCTTCCTCGGGATGTACCTGGCGGCCGTGCTGCTGGGTCTGCCGTACTTCGACAAGCCCCGGTGGTTCAGCATCGCGGCCGGCATCGCGCTCGTCGTGGCCTACGTCCTGTACGTGCGGCAGACGGCCAAGGACCCGACGGACCCCGATGCGGGCCACGAGGAGCTCAACCCGCTCCGCCTCCAGCCGAACCTGACGACGCCGCACATGAGGGCGGTGGTCCTCCAGCTCTTCGTCTCGCTCGCCGCGATCGTCGGCGGCGCGCAGCTCTTCGTCCGGGAGATCACGGTCTTTGCGGACGTGTTCCAGCTCTCGCCGCTGGTGCTCTCGCTCATCATCGCGCCGCTGGCGACCGAGCTGCCCGAGAAGTTCAACAGCGTGCTGTGGATCCGGCAGCGCAAGGACACCCTGGCCATGGGGAACATCAGCGGCGCGATGGTCTTCCAGTCGTGCATCCCGGTCGCGGTGGGCCTCTGGTTCACGAATTGGGTCCTCACTCCCGCGGCCATCGCGTCCGTCGTGATCGCGATCGTCGCCGGGCTGCTCCTCCAGTTCTACCTCCGGACCGGCAAGGCGGTCACGGGCCGCGAGCTCGCCTCCCTCGGCATCTTCTACGTGGCATTCATCGTGTACGTCGTCGGCTTCTACCAGGGACCTGTCCCGGCCCCGCACTAGACCGTTCGCAGGCCCGCGAAGTTGCGGAAAGGCGTACTCTCCGCCCGTCGCTCGGCGCGCTTCCTCGCTGCGGGCGGCAAGGTAAGGGAGGGTCCAGTCCACTCATGAAGCGATCGCTCGCACTCACCCTGCTCGTCGCGCTCATCGTCTCTGCCTGCGGCGGCGCGGGCATCCCCGGCATCGGCGGCGGCGGTCCGAAGGTCGGCATGGTGACCGACATCGGCCAGCTCGAGGACAAGTCCTTCAACGAGTTCTCGTGGAAGGGCGTCCAGGAGGGCGCACGCGCCGTCGGCGGCACGTCCACGGTCATCGTCACGAAGGATCAGGCCGACTACAAGGCGAACATCCAGCAGCTCATCGACCAGAAGTTCGACGTCATCGTGACGGTCGGCTTCCTCATCGGTAGCGACACCCTGAAGGCGGCCCAGGCGAACCCGAATGTCCAGTTCTTCGGGATCGACCAGTTCGTCGCCGACCCCGCTCCGGCCAACTACCAGGGGCTGCTCTTCAACGAGGCGCAGTCCGGATACCTCGCGGGCATCGTCGCCGCCAACATCACGAAGACGAACAAGATCGGCGCGGTCGGCGGCGTCTCGACCGTCCCGCCCGTCGTGGCCTTCATCAAGGGCTATGAGGCGGCGGCCAAGAAGGAGAAGCCGGCCATCCAGGTCCTCATCAACTACACCGAGGACTTCAACGCGCCCGACAAGGGCGAGGCATCCGCGCGCACGATGATCGGCCAGGGCGCCGACGTCATCTTCCAGGTGGCAGGCCTCACCGGCGCGGGAGCGCTGCGGGCCGCGTGCAACGCGAAGGTCTTCGGCATCGGCGTCGACGTCGACCAGTACCAGAGCCTTCCCGACGCGAAGGGCTGCATCGTGACGAGCGCGGAGAAGAAGCTCCAGATCGCGGCACAGGACGCGATCAAGCGCTTCAAGGACAAGGGCAAGCAGACCGGCAACTTCTTCAACGACGCGAAGAACAACGGCATCGGCTACGCGCCGCTGCGCAACCTGAGCCCGATCCCCGCGGGCCTCGAGGACAAGCTGAAGAAGGCGCTCGAGGAGATGAAGGCGGGCACCCTCGTCCCACCGTCGAAATAGCGGTCACCTAGCGCGCAGATGACGAGCGAGAGGGCGGGTCGTCCGACGGGCGACCCGCCCGCGCTCGAGATGCGGGGGATCACGAAGCGGTTCCCCGGCACGGTCGCGAACGACGCGATCTCCCTCGACGTGCGGAAGGCCGAGATCCACGCGCTCCTCGGCGAGAACGGCGCCGGCAAGTCGACGCTCATGAACATCCTGTACGGCCTGGTCACGCCCGACGAGGGCGAGATCCTCATCGACGGCGAGCCGGCCGCCATCCGCGATCCCGCGGACGCCATCGCCCGCGGCATCGGCATGGTCCACCAGCACTTCATGCTCGTCCCCGTCCTCACCGTGGCGGAGAACGTCGTCCTCGGGCAGGAGATCACGGCCGGGCCGTTCCTCGATCTCGAGGAGGCGGGACGGCGCATCCGCGCGCTCGCGGCGCAGCTCGGGTTCGAGGTCGACCCGGACGCCAAGGTGGAAGCGCTGAACGTCGGCCAGCAGCAGCGCGTCGAGATCCTGAAGGCGCTCTACCGCGGCGCCCGGATCCTCGTCCTCGACGAGCCGACCGCCGTGCTCACGCCGCAGGAGACGGAGGAGATCTTCGGGGTGCTGCGCCGGCTCCGGTCGGAGGGGACGAGCATCGTGTTCATCAGCCACAAGCTCGACGAGGTGCTCGCGATCGCCGACCGCATCACGGTGATCCGCCGGGGCAAGGTCGTCGGCACGCGCACCCCGGCCGGGACGAGCGCGGCCGAGTGCGCGGAGCTCATGGTCGGCCGCAGCGTGAGTCTCCAGGTCGATCGGGGCGTGTCGAAGCCGGGCGGCGCGGTCCTCGAGATCCGCGGCCTTCGCGTGGCCGACGACCGCGGGCACGAGAAGCTCGGAGCGCTCGACCTCGACGTGCGTGCCGGCGAGATCCACGGGATCGCGGGCGTCGCTGGGAACGGCCAGGACGAGCTCGTCGAGTGCATCGTCGGCCTCCGCCGCCCGCTCGACGGGACCGTGCGTCTCGAGGGCCGCGGCGTGACGGGCTCGTCCCCCCGGGCGATGCACGGACTCGGCGTGGCGTACGTCCCCGCCGACCGGCAGCGCGTCGGGCTCGTGCTGCCGTTCCCCGTCTCCGACAACCTCGTGCTCGACCGCTACTTCGAGCCCGACTTCGCGAACGGTCCCGGCAACATCCTTCGCGACGACCCGGCCATCGACGCGAACGCCGAGCGGCTCGTGACCGAGTTCGATATCCGCACGCCGTCGCACGAGCGTCCCGCGGAGACGCTGTCCGGGGGGAACCAGCAGAAGATCGTGGTCGCGCGGGAGTTCCGCGAGGGGCTCCGCCTGCTCATCCTCGACCAGCCCACCCGCGGCCTCGACGTCGGCAGCATCGAGTTCATCCACCGCAGGGTCATCGCGGCGCGCGACGCGGGCGTCGCCGTCCTGCTCGTGTCCGCGGAGCTCGACGAGGTCCTCGACCTCTCGGACCGCGTCTCCGTCATGTTCCGCGGCAGGCTAGTCGCGACGCTCGACGCCGCCGAGGCCCAGCGTGAGCGCGTCGGGCTGCTCATGGCCAAGGGCACCGCCGCGTGAGACAGCGGCTCGCCGCGCTGCGCGGCGCGGCCTGGCGCGCATCGCGGCTGCCGCTCCTCTCGACGGCCCTCGCGATGGCCGTCGCCGCTGTCATCGTCGTGGCCTCGACCCTCTTCGCCGGGAACGGCTTTCAGCCGCTCCTGCCGGTCTTCGCCTATCTGAACCTGTTCGCGGGAGCGTTCGGCAGCGGCACCGCGATCGTGAACACGCTCGTCGTCGCCGCGCCGCTCATGCTCGGCGGGCTCGCGGTCGGGCTCGGCTTCAAGGCAGGGCTCTTCAACATCGGCGTCGCCGGGCAGTTCCTCTGCGGGGCCTTCGCCGCGGCGGTGGTCGGCGCCGCGCTCGCGGACGCACCCGCGTTCGTCGCGGTGACCGCGGCGCTCGTGGCGGGCGCCCTCGCCGGCGCCGCGCTCGCGTTCATCCCGGGGATCCTGAAGGCGCGGACGGGCGCCCACGAGGTCGTCACGACGATCATGCTCAACAACGCCGCGGCGCTCCTCCTCGCCTGGGCTGTGGGCGATCTCGTGCGGGCTCCCGGGTTCTCGTTCGCGCGCACCGGCGAGATCGGCAACGCGGCGCTGCCGGTGCTGCTCGGGCGCAACCTGCATCTCGGCATCCCGATCGCGGTCGCGGCCATCTTCCTCATCCGCTGGCTCCTCGAGCGCACGACGCTCGGCTTCGAGATCCGCAGCGTTGGCGCGAACCCGCACGCGGCCCGCTACGCAGGCATGCGACCCGTCTACCTCGTGACGCTGACGATGACGCTCTCCGGGCTCCTCGCCGGGGTCGCCGGCGCGATCCAGCTGCTCGGCGTCATCGGCTTCTACGCGAGCGGCATCAGCGCGTCCGTCGGGTTCGACTCCATCGCCGTCGCGCTGCTCGGGCGCTCCGATCCCATCGGCATCCTCTTCTCGGCGCTGCTCTTTGGCGCCTTCCGCGCGGGCGCGCCCCTCATGCAGATCAACACGGACGTGCCGATCGAGGTCATCGACATCATCCAGGCGCTCATCATCCTGTTCCTCGCCGCGGACCTCATCGTGAAGCGCGTCTTCCGCCTGCGCGACCGGGGCCACGCGATCGAAGGGCTCGACACGGTCACGCGCAGCTGGGGCGACCAGGTCGCGCGCTGATGGACGGCCTGCTCGCGATCCCGCGGCTGCTCGCCGACCTCGGCGCCTACCTGCTCCTCGTCATGCCGGACTTGCTGCCGATCGTCCTCGCGCTCGCCACGCCGCTCGCCCTCGGGGCGCTGTGCGGCGTCATCAACGAGCGCTCCGGTGTCGTGAACATCGGCATCGAGGGGATCATGCTCACCGCCGCGTTCACCGCATACCTCACGGGGTTCGCGCTGCACGAGACGCTCGGGAGCGGCCCGGCACTCGCGCTCGGCATCGTCGTCGCGATCGCCACCGGCTGCGCGGTGGGCCTCCTGCACGCATGGCTCTGCGTCAGCGTCCGCGCGGATCAGGTCATCGCCGGCACGATCATCAACATCGCCGCCTTCGGCGTGACCGGCTACCTCAACCGCCTCGTCATCACGCCGTCGGGACGAGGCGGAGCGGGCGTCATCCCCGCGCTCTCGCTGCCGGAGAGCGTCACGACCCTGCCGCTCATCGGGCCGATCCTCGCGATGTTCTTCGAACAGGGGCCGATCGCCATGAGCGTGCTGTTCCTCGTGATCGGGCTTCAGGTGCTGCTCTTCCGCTCGCGCTGGGGGCTGCGGACGCGCGCCGTCGGGGAGCACCCGCGCGCGGCGGACACCGTCGGCATCGACGTCCTCGGCCTGCGCTACCGGAACGTCGTCGCGGGCTGCGCGCTCGCAGGCCTCGCCGGCGCGTACCTGACGCTCGAGTCGACCGGCTCCTTCCAGAACGGCATGACCGGCGGTCGCGGCTTCATCGCGCTCGCCGCCGTGATCTTCGGCCGTTACACCCCGATCGGCTCGTTCGGCGGAGCGCTGCTCTTCGGAGCGATCACAGCGCTCGGGATCGTCGTGAACGTCCGACCGCCCGACGGCGACCTCGGCGCGCTCATGAAGAGCATCCCGAGCTTCTGGTACGCGGCGCTGCCCTACCTCGTCACGATCGTCATCCTCGCCGGCGTCGTCGGCCGGTCCCGGCCCCCGGCGGCCGACGGCATCCCGTACGTGAAGGAGGGGCGCGCCTAGACCCTTGACCTGCCTCCCCGCGCGGGATTACTTTCCTCGCCGACTGGTCTGACCACCAGACCGCCGGGGAGGGCACTCCACCTGACGCTCGTCCAGCCGATCCGCCGCGACCGCCTCTACCAGGGCATCGTCAGCCAGATCGAGGGCCTCCTCGAGCGTGGCGAGCTGCGCCCCGGCGATCAGCTTCCCGCAGAGCGCCAGCTCGCGGAGCAGTTCCAGGTGTCGCGCGCCTCCGTGCGTGAGGCGCTGCGCTCGCTCGAGCTGCTCGGCATCGTCGAGACGCGCGCCGGAGGCGGCACCTTCGTCCGCGAGGCGACGCCCGAGGCGGTCACTCGTCCGCTCACCTCGCTCATCACGCGGGGCCACGGGCTCGAGCAGGTCATCGAGGTGCGCGGTCTCATCGAGCCGGCCATCGCCGCGCGTGCGGCGGAGCGCATCACGAGCGAGGAGCTCGCCGAGCTGCGCGAGATCCTCGACCGCCAGGCGCAGAAGGTGAGCGCGGGAGAGCCGTACGCCGAGGAGGACACGCGCTTCCACGAGGTCATCGGACAGGCCGCGCGCAACGAGCTCCTCGTCACGATGCTCGCGGTCGTCTGGGACGTGCTCCGCGCGTCGCGCGAGCAATGGCTCCAGACGAACGCGCGCGCCCACGCGTCCATCGACGCGCACCGGCGGATCCTCGAGGCGCTCGAGGCACATGACCCGGAGGCCGCGCGGTCCGCGGCCGCGCACCACATCCACGCGGTCGGGGAGGGCATCCTCCAGCTCTTGAAGAAGGAGTCGGCATGACGATCGAAGCGCCGGCGGCAGGGCCGGTCAAGACCTACGAGAAGCGGTCCATCACCATCGAGGTGGTCTACCGCGGCATCTTCCAGAAGACCCTCGGGCAGCGCATCTGCCGGGCGATCGTCCTCGCGGCGCGCAAACGCGGGCACACGGGTACGGCGTTCGGCCGCTACGGCGACTCGCCCGAGCGCAACGGCGTGCCCGCGAAGTACTTCGCGGTCGTCGCCGCCGACGACATCGAGCTCGAGTCGTCCATGGCGAAGTTCGAGCCGAGCGTCGTCGACATCTCCGTCGCGGTCGACGACACCCTCGTGAAGGGCGTCGAGTCCTGGGCCTGGTACGGACGGCAGCCGATCTGGAAGCCGATCCACGAAGGCGGCGCGGTGCTCGTCACGAGCGAGAAGACGCTCGACGAGGTCCTCGCGCAGACCGACGCGGCGGAGCGCCCTTACACGCTCGCGATCGTGCCGGGTGCGGCGTCGTTCGCGGGCCTGTGGGTCTTCAAGGACGACCACACCGACCACCGCGTCCTCGGCGCGCTCGCGAAGCTCGCGCCGGACTGGGTGCGACTCGACGATGTGAAGCAGCTGATCCAGGAGCAGACGAAGGACGCCGACGCGGTCGCGTCGGCGCAGGTCGGGTACGACCAGGTCGTCATGCGTCAGATCCGCGTCGGCGAAGGCACCACGGGGCACGAGGTCCTGCAGTTCGAGAAGCCGGGCTGGACCACGATGCGGCCCGGCATCATCGTCGACGCGCGCAAGCCCGGCGAGCGCAACCCCTACTACAAGAAGTACGGCGCCCGGACGCTCCGGCCGGTCGTCAACTTCGACACCTGCATCAAGTGCACGATGTGCTGGCTCGACTGCCCCGACGAGTGCTTCGAGGTGACGCCCGAGGGCCACTACGAGGTCGTGTACGAGGCCTGCATCGGCTGCGGCATCTGCGCCCAGGTGTGCCCCGTGAAGGACTGCATCGTCATGGTCGACGAGATGAAGTTCGAGGACAACGACCTCAAGTGGATGCAGTGGAAGAACGACCACGACGGCTACAACAAGTGGTTCGAGGAGAAGACCGGCGTGTCCGCGACCCCGCCGCCCAAGGCGCCGCGGCCCGCTCCTGGCGCGCAGCCGAGCGTGAACACCGGAGGTGAGGACTAAATGGCGATCGATGTCAGGGAGAAGCAGCACAGCGACGTCGAGACCGAGCAGCTCGCGACGGGCTGCGAGGCGATCGCCGAGGCCATCCGCCTCGCCGACGTCGACGTCATGGCCGCGTATCCGATCCGCCCGTACGACGGCGTGATGCAGGCCGCGGCGAAGCTCATCGCCAACGGCAAGATGGACGTCGAGTACATCGTCGCCGACGGCGAGCACAGCCAGTTCGAGATCGTGAAGCATGCCTGCGCCGTCGGCTCGCGCGTGTTCGTCGGCTCCTCGGGCGTCGGCTGGTTCTACGCCTTCGAGGCCATCGCCGTGACCGCGGGCCTGCGGCTCCCGGTCGTTGCCATCTGCGGGAACCGCGCGCTCGACGACCCTGGCGCCTTCGGCACCGAGCACAACGACTCGCTCGCGGTCCGCGACCTGGGCTGGCTCCTCCCCTGGGCGGAGACAGCGCAGGAGGCGCTCGACCTGGCGCTCATGGCCTGGCGTGTCGGCGAGGACAAGCGCGTCTCGCTCCCCGTGGCCATCGGGCTCGACGGCGCGTTCCTCACCCACTCACAGCACATCGTGAAGATCCCCACGCAGCAGGCGGTGGACAAGTTCCTACCGAAGTTCGACCTCGGCGACCGGCTGCTGCACCCAGACAACCCGATCACCATCGCGCCGCAGGTGGACCAGGACTGGCTCATGGAGATCCGCCGCCAGAACGACCACGCCATGCGGCAGGCGCTCACCGTGATCCGTGAGGCGCACGCCGACTTCAAGAAGATCTTCGGGCGCGGCGGCGACAGCCCGTTCCTGGACGAGTACATGACCGAGGACGCCGAGGTGGTCGTCATCGGCCAGGGCACGCTCGCGCTCCCGATGAAGGTCGCGATCCGCCGCCTGCGCAAGGAGGGCCACAAGGTCGGCCTGGTCCGGCTCAAGTGGTTCCGCCCGTTCCCGACCGAGGAGATCGTGAAGTGCCTGACGCGCTTCAAGGCGGTCGGTGTGATCGATCGCGACTACTCGTTCGGCTCGCCGTTCTACGGCGGCGTCCTCTACAACGAGATCCGCTCGGCCCTGTACTCGCAGCAGAAGCGCCCGGCGATCGTCGGCTTCGTCGCCGGCCTCGGCGGTCGCGAGATCGAGCAGCCGATGGCCACCGAGATCTTCGAGAAGACCCAAGCAGCGGCCAAGGCCGGCCTCCCCGCGGGGGATGTCTGCCATTGGATCGGCGTACGGGAGTAGGAAGATGACGACAGAGATCATGCCCGCGCAGGACCTGCCCCAGATCAAGGGTGTGAAGGACGTCCCGTACGAGGAGCTCTTCGTCTCGGGACACCGCACCTGCCAGGGCTGCGAGTCCGCCCTGGTCATGCGCCACATGGTGAAGGCGTCGGGGCCGCGCACCATCGTGCTCGGCTCGACGGGCTGCATGTACGTGGCGAACACGACCTACTACACGACCCCCTGGGTCGTGCCGTGGATGCACACGCAGCTCGGCGCATCGGGCTCCGCCGCGCTCGGCACGGCCGCCGGGCTCAAGGTGCTCATGCGCAAGGGCAAGCTGAAGAACGAGAAGATCAACGTCATCGCCTTCTGCGGTGACGGCGGCGGTGCCGACATGGGCATCGGCGCCATCTCGGCCACGCTCACGCACAAGGACTACAACTGCCTCGTGCTCCTGTACGACAACGAGTCGTACGCGAACACCGACATCCAGCTCTCGAGCCAGACGCCGTACGGCGCGGTGACCACGTTCTCGCCGTCGGGCGAGAAGAAGCGCCTCATGCACACCCGCTGGAAGAAGAACGTGCCCGGCATGCTGGCGGCCGGTCATCCCGAGTCGCGCTACATCGCGGCCGGCTGCGCCGCCTACGCGGTGGACCTCATGAACAAGATCCGCAAGGCGCTGGAGCTGGGTGGGCCCACGTTCGTGCACACGCTCGACCCGTGCCCCAAGGGCTGGGACTACCACCCTCAGTACAGCCAGGAGCTGGGTCACCTCGCGGTCGAGTGCGGCATCTGGCCGCTCTACGAGGTCATCGACGGCGTGTGCAACCTCACCGGCCCCACCCGGCAGATCGCCGAGGGCCGCAAGAAGCGCAAGCCGGTGTACGAGTACCTCAAGCGACAGGGTCGCTTCGCCCACTTCATCGACGAGGACATCGAGCACTTCCAGGCCGAGGTCGACAAGATGTGGACCGACTGGCTCATCCCGGGGGTCATCCCGTTCACCGTACCGGCGAAGGACCAGGCCATCCTGAAGATCGACAAGAAGCCGCTGCACAGCCAGACCAAGACGGCGTAGCGCCTCGACAGCCGACAGCATCGAAGGGCCGGACCGGATGGGTCCGGCCTTTCGCTATCCTGCCCCGCGTGAAGCTTGCCTGGCTGCTCGTCGCGAACGCCGCCGTGTCGGGACTCTTCGGGCTCGTGGCCGCGGTCTTCCCCGGGCCGCTCTTCGACGCCTTCGGCGGCACGTCCGATGTCGGCAGCCAGTTCGTCGTGCAGCTCTTCGGCGCGGCGCTCATCGGCGAGGCCCTGCTGCGTCTGTCCCTGCGGGACATCGCGCCGGGCGCGACACGCACCGCGCTCGCGTCGGCCTGCTTCGTCGAATACGTCATAGCGCTCTACGCCGCGATCGCGGCGCAGACGAGCGGCGTCACCAACGCCGGTGGCTACGTCCTCATCGCGATCACCGGCGCGTTCGCCCTCGGCTACGGCTACGTCCGCTTCGCAGGTGTGCGCACGGCCTGACCGACCTCGCGACACGCTCTCGTATGCTCGTCAGCATCGCCAGCGACCGCCAGCCCTACACGCGCGAGACGCGGCTCGCTCGGCTCGAGGCCGAGCTCGAGCGGCGGATCCTCGTGCTCGACGGCGCCATGGGCACCGAGATCCAGGCGCTCGCCCTCGACGAGGCCGCCTTCCGCGGTCAGCGCTTCGCGGGTTGGCCGAGCGACCTACGCGGCAACAACGACCTCCTGAACCTCACACGGCCCCAGGCCATCACCGCGATCCACGACGCGTACCTGGCGAGCGGCGCCGACCTCATCGAGACGAACACGTTCAACGCGAACCGCATCTCGCTCGCCGACTACGGCATGCAGGATCTCGCCTGTGAGATCTGCGAGGCGGGGGCCCGCCTCGCGCGAGCGCGCGCCGACGCGGCCGAGGCGGCCGATGGACGTCCACGCTGGGTCGTGGGCACGATGGGACCCACGAACCGCACTGCGTCGATCTCGCCGCGGGTGGAGGACGCCGGCTTCCGCAACATCAGCTTCGACGAGCTCGTCGTCGCGTACGGCGAGGCCGCGCGAGCGCTGGTCACGGGCGGCGCCGACCTGATCCTCATCGAGACCATCTTCGACACGCTCAACGCGAAGGCCGCGATCTTCGCCGTGGAGGAGGCCTTCGCGGAGCTCGGCCAGCGTGTGCCGCTCATGATCTCGGGGACCATCACCGACGCGAGCGGCCGCACGCTGTCGGGCCAGACCACCGAGGCGTTCTGGAACTCCGTCGCCCACGCCCGGCCACTGTCGATCGGCCTGAACTGCGCGCTCGGCGCGAAGGCGCTGCGGCCGTACGTGCAGGAGCTCGGCCGGGTCGCGCCGCACCGGATCTCCGTCCATCCCAACGCCGGGCTGCCCAATGACATGGGTGGCTACGACGAGTCGCCGTCGTACACCTCTGGCGTCCTCGGCGAGTTCGCGAGCGCCGGACTGGTGAACATCGTCGGCGGGTGCTGCGGCACGACGCCGGCGCACATCAGCGCCATCGCGCAGCGCGTCCGCGGGATCGCGCCGCGGCGGCCGAGCCCGCCACCGGCGGCGCTCCGGCTCTCGGGCCTCGAGCCGCTCGCGATCACCGAGACATCGAATTTCGTGAACGTCGGCGAGCGGACGAACGTCACCGGCTCGGCGAAGTTCAAGAAGCTCATCCTCGCGGACGACTTCGAGGCGGCGCTCGATGTGGCACGGCAGCAGATCGAGGCCGGCGCCTCGATCATCGACGTGAACTTCGACGAGGCGATGCTCGACTCCGAGGCGGCCATGCAGCGCTTCCTGCGCCTCGCCGCGGCCGAGCCGGACATCGCGCGCGTGCCCGTCATGCTCGACTCGTCCAGGTGGCAGGTCATCGAGAGCGGTCTGAAGTGCCTCCAGGGCAAGGGCATCGTGAACTCCATCTCGCTGAAGGAGGGCGAGGCGGAGTTCCTCCGCCAGGCGACCCTCGTCCGGCGCTACGGAGCGGCGGTCATCGTCATGGCATTCGACGAGGAGGGCCAGGCCGACACCGCCGCGCGCAAGGTCGCGATCTGCGAGCGCGCCTACCGGCTCCTCACCGAGCGGGTCGGCTTCCCGCCCGAGGACATCATCTTCGACCCGAACATCTTTGCCATCGGCACGGGTATCGAGGCGCACGAGCGCTACGCGCTCGAGTACTTCGAGGCCACACGACAGATCAAGACGCGGCTGCCCGGGGTGAAGGTGAGCGGCGGCGTCAGCAACGTCTCGTTCGCCTTCCGCGGCAACAACGGTGTGCGCGAGGCGATGCATGCCGTCTTCCTCTATCACGCCATCGACGCCGGCATGGACATGGGCATCGTGAACGCGGGGGCGATCGCGCTCTACACGGATATCCCGCCACAGCTCCTCGAGCGCGTCGAGGACGTCGTCCTGGCCCGCCGCCCGGACGCCACGGAGCGTCTCCTGGAGATCGCCGACAGCGTGAAGGGCGAGACCGCGACGAAGACGGTGGACCTCTCCTGGCGTGACGCCCCGGTGCGCGAGCGCCTCACCCACGCGCTCATCCACGGGATCGACGAGTTCGTCGTCGCCGACACGGAGGAGGCCCGTGCGGCCGCCGCGAAGCCCATCGACGTCATCGAGGGACCGCTCATGGACGGGATGAAGGTGGTGGGCGACCTCTTCGGCAGCGGGAAGATGTTCCTGCCGCAGGTGGTGAAGAGCGCTCGGGTGATGAAGCGCGCGGTCGCGCATCTGGTCCCCTACATCGAGCGCGAGAAGGCCGCGCAGGGCGACGGACGGCCGAAGGGCAAGATCGTCATGGCCACGGTGAAGGGCGACGTGCACGACATCGGCAAGAACATCGTCGGCGTGGTCCTCCAATGCAACAACTACGACGTCGTCGACCTCGGAGTGATGGTGCCGAGCGCGAAGATCCTCGAGACCGCGAGGAGCGAGAAGGCGGATCTCATCGGCCTGTCCGGCCTCATCACGCCGTCGCTCGAGGAGATGTCCTACGTCGCCGGAGAGATGGAGCGCGAGGGCTTCGAGATCCCGCTGCTCATCGGCGGCGCCACGACCAGCCGGTTGCACACCGCCGTGCGCATCGAGCCGCGCTACCACGGGCCGGTCGTGCACGTGCAGGACGCGTCACGCGCCGTGGGTGTGGCCGGCGCGCTGCTCTCCGACACCGGCCGCGGGGCGTTCGTCGAGTCCGTCCGCCGCGAATACGACGAGCTGCGCGTCCGCCGGGCGGATCGCCAGGCGACGGCGAAGCGGCAGACGCTCGCCGAGGCGCGCGCGCGCAAGCTCCAGATCGACTGGGGGTCGGTCCGTCCGCCCGCACCGACGTTCAGCGGCGTCCGCGTCTTCGACGACGTCCCGCTCAGCGATCTGGTGCCGCGCATCGACTGGACGCCGTTCTTCCAGACCTGGGAGCTCTCCGGCCATTACCCGGCCATCCTCGATGACCCGGTCGTCGGCGAGACGGCGCGCTCGCTGTTCGAGGACGCCCGCGCGATGCTGCGGCGGATCGTGGCCGAGCGCTGGCTCCACGCGCGCGCGGTGGTCGGCTTCTTCCCGGCGACCTCAGATGGGGCCGAGGACATCCATCTCTGGGCGCCCGACTCCCGGCCGGGTCGGGGCCGGCCCCTGGCTGTCGTCCACACCATCCGGCAGCAGATGGTGAAGACGGACGACCAGCCGAACCTCGCCCTTGCGGACTTCGTCGCGCCCGCCGACGCGCGTCTGGACGACTGGCTCGGGCTCTTCGCCGTGACGACCGGCATCGGGTTGGACGAGAGGGTCGCCGAGCTCGAGCGGGCCCAGGACGATTACAGCGCGATCCTGCTCAAGGCCCTGGCCGATCGGCTCGCTGAGGCCTTCGCCGAGCGCCTCCACGAGCGCGTACGGCGCGAGCTGTGGGGCTATGCGCCCCAGGAGCACCTCGACAACCAGTCGCTCATCCGCGAGCAGTACCAGGGCATCCGTCCGGCACCGGGCTACCCGGCCTGCCCCGACCACACCGAAAAGGCCACGATCTTCGCGCTCCTCGACGCCGAGGGTCGCGCGGGCATCTCGCTCACCGAGAGCTACGCCATGGTGCCGACCGCGGCGGTCAGCGGCTACTACTTCTGGAACCCGCAGGCGCAGTACTTCGGCGTCGGGAAGATCGAGCGCGACCAGGTGGAGGACTACGCCCGGCGCAAAGGTCAGGACATCGAGACCACCGAGCGGTGGCTCGCGCCGATCCTGAACTACGACCGCTAGTGCGCATCGCCGACGCCCTCCGGCGCGGGTCGCCGACCGTCTCCTTCGAGTTCTTCCCGCCCAAGACGCCCGAGGCCGAGCGCAAGCTGTACGAGACCGTCGAGCTGCTGCGCCCGCTCGACCCGACGTACGTCTCGGTGACCTACGGCGCCGGCGGCGCGACACGACGCCTCACGGTCGACATCGTCCGGCGGATCAAGAACGACATCGGGATCGAGGCGATGGCCCACCTCACCTGCGTCGGCCATACCGCAGCCGAGCTCGGCGAGATCGTCGACACGCTCGCCGCGAGCGGCATCGAGAACATCCTCGCGCTGCGCGGCGACCCACCGGCGGGTGCGGAGCGCTTCGAGCCGACGGCCGGCGGGTTCGCGCACGCGGCGGAGCTCGCCGCCTTCATCCGCGCGCGGGCGGATGTCTGCATCGTCGGCGCGGCGTACCCCGAGAAGCACACCGAGGCACCGGACCTCGACACCGACCTCCGTCACCTCCGCGCGAAGGTCGACGCCGGCGCCGAGGTGCTCATCACGCAGCTCTTCTTCCGGCCGGAGGACTATTTCGGCTTCGTCGAACGTGCGCGGGCCGTCGGGATCACCACCCCGATCCTGCCGGGGATCATGCCCATCACCAATGTCGGGCAGATCGAGCGCTTCACGACGATGTGCGGCGCGACCATCCCGCAGGAGCTGCGCGATCGGCTCGCGCCGGTGCGCGACGACGACCAGGCGGTGAGCGCGATCGGGATCGAATGGGCCCTCGGCATGTGCCGCGCGCTGCTCGATGGCGGTGCGCCGGGGCTGCACTTCTACACGCTGAACCGCTCGCGCTCGACGCGCGAGATCGTGAAGGCGCTGCGCGCCGAGGGCCGCCTCACCGGATAGCACGAGGCCGGCCCTCGCGGGCCGGCCTCACGATGCGTCGCGGTGGAAGAGGCTACGAGGTGGCGGGCGCCTCGCCCTCCGGTCGGCGCGGCGCGGCCGGCGCGGCGGCGGGTGCGGATGGGGTCGGCGCCGCAGCACCACCAGCGCCGGCAGGCGCGGCACCCGGAGCCGGAGGCGCGCCGTAGCGCGGCGCCGGACGGAACTCGCCCGCCGGGCGGTAGGGCGCGCGCTCGGGCTTGGGCGGCGGCGGGCCGCCGGCCATGGCGCGAGCCTGCGGTGACATGAGCGAGCGGACGTGATCGGCGGTGTACGGGAGGAGGGCCATGAAGCGAGCGCGCTTGAGCGCCGCGGTGAGCATGCGCTGGTGCTTCGCGCAGGTGCCGCTCTTGCGGCGCGGGTCGATCTTGCCG
>DASSPF010000063.1:0-2659 GCA_035699805.1 Candidatus Limnocylindria bacterium
CACTGCCGGGCTCCTGCCGCCCACCATCCGCGACGCGTTCGCCCTGCCCTGGCGGACCCGCGAGCGCCTCCTCTTCCGCTTCGTCGTCGTCGCGCTGCGCGGACTCGTGCCACTGCTCCCCGCGCGCATCCGCATCGTGCCGCCTGCGCGCCGCTACGAGTCTCGGCTGGGCTAGACCCGGGGGGCGACCCGCACCAGGAGCGCGGCGTGTGACGCGAGCGTCGCATCGAGTCCCGGTGCGCCCGTCGCGAGCTCCCGCCGGAGCCACACGTCGCGCAGGGACGCGTGCGGCGGCGTGAGGCCGAGCTCGGCCCAGGTGAGAGCGACGCGCGCTGCCGCCTCGCGACGGTTCACCACGAGCACCGCATGAGCGCTCTCGGACAGTTCGCGGATCCACACGTCGATATCGCCGTGGCGCACCCGGCGCGCCTGCCGGCCGAGCGGATCCTGGTCGATGGCGATGACCTCGGGTGCGGTGAGGATCTCGCGCGTCGCGGTGCTCATGTCGCGCAGGTCGTTCCCCGCCATGAGCGGCGCGGCGAGCATCGCCCACAGCGACAGGTGCGTGCGGTACTCGTCGTCGGTCATCCCGCCGTTGCCCACCTCGAGCATGTCCGGGTCGTTCCAGCGGTCCGGCCCCGCGAACGGGTGCAGCTCGGCCTGGCGGCCGGTGATGTCCATGAGGCTCTCCCACGAGTCGGCGATGTCGTGACTCGTGCGCCACATGTGCCCGACGCTCCCGGCCCACTCCCAGGGACGATCGCGGCCCCACTCGCAGATCGACAGGACCATCGGCCGGCCGGTGCGGCGGATCGCGTCGGCCCACACCGGGTAGGTCTCGCGCCCGCGCATGCCCTCGGTGTGGCACCAGTCCACCTTCATGAAGTCCACACCCCACTCCGCGAAGCGCTGCGCGTCGCGATACTCCTGCCCGCGGCTACCGGGATAGCCCTGACAGGTCCGCGTCCCGGCATCGGTGTACAGGCCGAAGCGCAGGCCGCGCCGGTGGATCTCCTCGCCCAACCAGCGCATCCCGTGCGCGAAGGCCCAGCGGTTCTCGACGAGGTCCCCCTCATCGTCGCGCACGCTCTCGTGCCAGGCGTCGTCGATGACCAGGTAGCGGTAGCCGGCGTCGCGCATGCCACTCGCGACGAGCGCGTCGGCGGTCTCGAGGACGAGGCGCTCGGAGATGAACGGGCCGAAGCGGTTCCACGAGTTCCAGCCCATCGGCGGCGTGGGCGCAAGACCGTCGCTCGCCACGCCCAGACCCATGGCCCGAGATGCTAGGTGCTAGGACTCCTTGGGCGCGCCGCTCGGGTCGAGCGTGACGAAGTACGAATTGCAGGCCATGTCGATGAGCTGCTGCGAGAGCGCCGGCGGCTGGCCGAGGAAGCGCGCGGTGTCGATGAGCTGCTCGAGGATGTCGCGGGGGTGGCACGAGCGCAGCCCGAGGTTCTTCCGGCGGTAGATGGCGAGGATCTGGCTCATCGCCTCGGCGCGGTACTCGATGTTCTTGCGCGCGCACATGCGCTTGAAGATCTCCTCGTACTGCTCCACGGTGGGCGCCTCGATGCCGATCTTGTAGCGGATCCGGCGCAGGAAGGCCTCGTCCACGAGGTCAGCCGGGTCGAGGTTGGTCGAGAAGATGATGAGCATGTCGAACGGGATCTCGATCTTCTTGCCGGTGTGCAGCGTGAGGTAGTCCACGCGCTTCTCCAGCGGCACGATCCAGCGGTTGAGAAGGTCCTTCGGCGACACGCGCTGCCGTCCGAAGTCGTCCACCATGAAGATGCCGCCGTTCGCCTTCAGCTGGAACGGCGCCTCGTAGAACTTCGACGTCTCGTCGTAGATGAGGTCGAGGGTCTCCAGCGTGAGCTCGCCACCGGTCATGACGATGGGCCGCTTGCTGATGACCCAGCGGTGGTCGTAGCGGAGCCGCTCCGCGGCGGCGGGATCGATCGCCATGCGGTGGTAGACCTGGTCGAACACCTTGATGACCTGCTGGTCGATCTCGACCGCGTAGGGCAGCACGACCTCACCCTTGAGCAGCGACACGAGGACCTCGGCGATGGTCGTCTTGCCGTTGCCAGGCGGGCCGAACAGGAAGATCGATTTGCCGGAGTTCACCGCCGGGCCGAGCTGCGCGAGCGTCTCGCGCGGGATGACCATGTGCGAGAACGCCTTCACCAGGTCGTCCGGTGTGACGTGGATGTTCGAGATGCTCTGCCGCTGGACCGCCGCGATGTAGGTGGCGAGCGGCACCGGCGCCTTGCCGACGTACTGGCTGCGCGCGAGCGCCTCCTGCGCCTTCTCCGAGCCGCGATCGACGATGACGAACTGGTAGGAGGCCGACGAGATGCCGGCGCCGCCGCGGATCTCCACCAGACGCTCGGTCTTGAGGAACTCCATCACGCGGTCGGTGACGCCGGTGATCGGCAGGCCCAGGGCCGTCGCGATCTCGCCCATCGACATCTGACCGCGCAGGTACAGCGTCTTCAGGGCAAGGTCGGCGAGGAAGCCGACGGTGAGACCGGTCTGCTCGACGTTCTGCGGCTCGGGCGGCAGCGGGATCGCCGGCATCTCCGGCGCGGCCGGAGCGCCCGCGGGCGCCGCAGGTCGAGGCGCGGTCTGTGGCTGGTACACGGTCCCTACCCTTCCG
>DASSPF010000064.1:0-6494 GCA_035699805.1 Candidatus Limnocylindria bacterium
CGACTGCACGAACTTCCTCTTCGCGACGGCCTCCGGCGTGGCGTTCCCGATCCTGCTGCTGCCGGGCGCCCTCCAGCCCGTCGCCTACGCGCTGCCCACCACGTACGCCATGGACATCCTCCGGCAGCACGCCCTCGGGACCCGCCCGCTCATGGACCCGTTCCTGGAGTACGCCGCGCTGCTGGCCACGACCGCGGTGATGTTCCCGCTCGGCCGGCTGGCCTTCTCCCGCGCCGAGCGGCGTATGCGCGTCCGCGGGACGCTCGGCCAGTACTGAACGATTAGGCTGTACGCGATGGGCTTCCTTCTCCGGGCCGCCGTCACCGCCGTCGCCATCGCCATCGCCGCCTTCTTCGTGCCCGGCATCAGCTGGGGCCTCGTGGACTACGGCATGGGCGATCTCGGGAAGTACCTGTCCCTGCTGCTCACCGCCGTCGTCCTGGGGATCGTGAACGCGTTCGTCCGGCCGATCCTGCTCATCGTCTCGCTCCCGCTCACCTGCGCGACGCTCGGCCTGTTCGTGTTCGTGATCAACGCGCTCATGCTGCTGCTCGTGTCGGCCATCCCGCAGCTCGGATTCCAGGTGGATGGCTTCCTCGCCGCGCTCATCGGATCCATCGTGATCTCGCTGGTGAGTGGGCTGCTCTCGAAGGTGGTCCGCTGACCGACGCCGCCCAACGCGGGGCGAGCGCCCCATGGTTCGTCGTGGTCACCGGCCTCTCCGGATCGGGAAAGACGCAGGCGGTGAAGGTCTTCGAGGATCTCGACTACTACATCCTCGACAACCTGCCGCCGGCGCTGATGGTCTCGGCACTGGATGTCTGCCGGAAGGGCGGACACGAGCGCGTCGCCTTCGTGATCGACGCCCGCAGCGGCCCGCTCTTTGCCGATGCGAGCGCCGCGCTCGATGAGCTCGCGGCGCGCGGCGACCGTCCGCATCTCCTCTTCTTCGATGCGTCCGACGAGGTGCTCCTGCGCCGTTACAGCGAGACGCGGCACCGCCATCCGCTCGAGGGGACCGGCGGGGTGCAGCCGTCCATCGACGAGGAGCGCCGCCTGCTCGTGGATCTGCGCGCCCGCGCGGACAAGGTGATCGACACCACGCATCTCACCGTGAAGGACCTGCGCGACACGCTGCACTCGGTGTACGGCGCCGGGACCCCGGCGATGCTCGTGAACGTCGTCTCGTTCGGCTACAAGTTCGGCCTCCCACCGTCGGCCGACCTTGTGTTCGACGTGCGCTTCATGGAGAACCCGTTCTACATCCCGGCGCTGCGCGATCGGGACGGGCGCGACGCGGCGGTCCGTGACTTCGTCCTCGGTCATCAGGCGACCGGAGCGTTCCTCGACCACCTCATCCCGTTCCTGCGCTTCGCACTTCCGCGGTATGAAGAAGAGAAGAAGGCGCGGCTCGGGATCGCGCTCGGCTGCACCGGTGGCCGCCACCGCTCGGTCGCGCTCGCCGACGAGATCGCGCGGCGCCTCCGCGACTTCTGGCCGGGGGAGATCACCGTCGAGCACCGCGACGTCGACCGATCCGAGGTCCGCACGTGAGGCGGGGAGTGCGTCGCGAGGAGCGCTCGCCGCTCTCCGAGGAGGTCAAGGCCGAGCTCGCGCGGATCCACCCCAGCGCGTGCGACGCGCGCGTGCTGGCCGCGCTCCTGCCGCGCGCGGGTCACCTCGGCGCTCCGGCGCGCCGCCTGGCGCACTCGACCGAGAGCGCGACGCCGCCGTCCATGCGCCGGACCTGCTGCCGCCGTGCCTACCTGCGGGCACTGTTCCTCGCCGGCGGCTCGCTGTCGGCGGGCCGCTCGGGCTATCTCCTGGAGCTGCGGCCGCCGCGGGGCGAAAGCTCCCGGGCGCGCGCCGCGCTGGTGGCCGCTGATCTCGCGCCGAAGGTCCATGTCCGCCGGGCTAGGAAGGTGCTCATGCTGCGCGACGCGAACGCGATCGCCGCCTTCCTGCGGCTCGCCGGAGCGACGGAGACGCTCTTGCGGTTCGAGTCGCGGCGGGTATCTCGCGAGGTGCGTGGCGCGACGAACGCGTGGGTGAACGCCGAGGCGGCGAACCTCGCGCGCGCGGTCGCCGCGGCGCGACAGCAGGCCGCCGCGATCCGCGCGCTCGCCGAAACGGGGCGGCTCGCGGCGATGCCGGCACCCGTCCGCGCCGCCGCCGCGGCGCGGCTCCGCGCGCCCGAGGCCACGCTTGCGGAGCTCGCAGCGCGCCTGGACACGACGAAGTGGTCGGTGCGCCAGCGGCTGCGCCGCATCCTCGAGGAGGCCGCCCGGTGAGCGGCGCGCGCCGGCCGCGCCTGATCATCGGCAACTGGAAGATGAATCCCCCCAGCGTGGTCGCGGCGGTCGAGCTCGCGCGCGCGGTCGCGACGTCGGCCGTGACGCACGGCGTCGGGGTGGGGATCGCGCCGCCCGCGATCGCGCTCGTCGCGGTGGCCGAGGCGATGCGCGGATCGCACGTGGCGGTCTGGGCGCAGGACGTCCACTGGGAGGAGAAGGGCGCCTACACCGGCCAGACCTCGGCACCGATGCTCGCCGGCCACGCGGTCGGCTCGCTTGTGGGGCACTCCGAGGTCCGGCGCGACCTCGGCGACGACGATCAGCGTGTGGCGGGCAAGCTCGCGCGCGCGATCTCGAGCGGGCTGCGCGTGGTGCTGTGCGTCGGAGAGACGGAGCAGCAGTATCTCGCGGGGGAGACCGATGCCGTCGTCGCGCGACAGATCGCCGCTGACACCGCACCGCTGCGCGCCGCGCGGGATCGCGCGCGCGACCTGGTCATCGCCTACGAGCCGGTATGGGCCATCGGCACCGGGCGGCCCGCGACCGCCGCGCACGCATCGGCTGCCAGCCGCGTCATCCGTCGAGCGCTCGACGGCGCGGGTCTCCCCGCCGACCTCATCCCGGTGCTCTACGGCGGCAGCGTCACCGCCGCCGGGGTCGCGGAGTTCGCCGGCGCCGACGGCATCGACGGGGCGCTCGTTGGCGGCGCATCGCTCAAGGCGGCCGACTTCAGCGCGATCGTCCGCGCGTTCGCATGACCGCCACCTACCGGCCGGTCGTGCTCTGCGTCCTCGACGGGTGGGGGATCGCCCCGGACGGGCCCGGGAACGCGGTGACGCGCGCGAGCACGCCCCGGCTGGACGGGCTCTTCGCCCGCTACCCGCACGCGCGTCTCGACGCGAGCGCGCGCGCCGTCGGTCTCCCCGATGGCGTCATGGGGAACAGCGAGGTCGGCCACCTCACGATGGGCGCCGGCTACATCCAGTACCAGGAGCTGGTTCGGATCAACGATGGCATCGCCGACGGATCGTTCTACGAGAACGCGGAGCTGCGCGCCGCCTGCGCGGCGGTGCGCGAGCGCGGGACGCTGCACCTCCTGGGTCTGCTCTCGAACGGCGGCGTCCACGCCGACCTGGTCCATCTGAACGCCGTGGCCGAGCTGGCGCGCCGCGAGGGCGTCTCGCGCGTCGCCTACCACTGCTTCCTCGATGGCCGTGACATGGCCCCGCGGAGCGCGCTGGAGCTGCTGCCGCAGGTCCGCGCGCCGATCGCGACGATCCAGGGCCGCTACTGGGCGATGGACCGGGACAAGCGGTGGGAGCGGACGCAGCGAGCCTACGAGGCGATCGTCGATGCGCGTGCGCCGTCTGTCGCGAGCGCCGAGGATGCGGTAGGCGAGTGCTACGCGCATGCCGAGTGCGGCGACGAGCTGATGGAGCCGCGCGTCGTCGGCGACGGAGCGCCCGTACAGGACGGCGACGCCGTGGTCTTCATCAACTTCCGCCCCGACCGCGCGCGCCAGCTGACCTGGGCCTTCATGCAGGACGACTTCACCGGCTTCGCGCGCTCGCGGCGGCCGCACGACGTGCGCTTCGTCACGATGACCGAATACAAGGTCGGTCTCCCCAACGTGCGCGTCGCGTTCGCCCCGCAGCCGGTGATCCCCATGGCACAGCTCCTGGCGGAGCGCGGTCTGCGCCAGTTCCGCACCGCCGAGACCGAGAAGTACGCGCATGTGACGTATTTCTTCAACGGCGGCCGCGAGGAGTCGTTCGCGGGCGAGGACCGCGAGCTCGTCCCCTCGCCGAAGGTCGCGACGTACGATCTCGCGCCGGCCATGAGCGCGTCGGGCGTCGCCGAGACGCTGGTGAAGGCGCTGGGCACGGGTCGCTATGACTTCGCCATCGTGAACTTCGCGAACCCCGACATGGTCGGCCACACCGGGGACATCGATGCGGCGAAGGTGGCGATGGCCGCGACCGACGCGGCCGTCGGGGCGGTCGTCGATGCCGCGCTCGCCGCCGGGGGCTGCGTGCTCGTGACCGCGGATCACGGCAACGCCGAGGAGATGCTCTTCCCGGACGGCAGCCGGAACACGCAGCACTCCATGAACCCGGTGCCCGTCGTGGTGACGCTGCGGGAGGGCGACCGCAGAAAGGTGCGCGACGGCGGTCTCCGGGACGTCGCGCCCACGCTCCTCGAGCTGATGGGGATCGCCGCGCCCGATCGGATGACGGGCCGCTCGCTCCTTACCAGCACGACCTGACGGACGCCGCTACAATTCAGCGCACCCCATGAATCTTCTGCAGATCGCCCAGATCGTCATTGCCGTCGCCGTCGGCGCGTCGATCCTGCTCCAGGCCCGCGGCACCGGCCTGTCATCCACGTTCGGTGGCGAGTCGACCGCGTACCGTAGCCGCCGCGGGCTCGAGCGCACGCTGTTCCGCCTCACGATCGTGCTGATCGCGGTGTACGTGATCATCTCGCTCGTGGGCGCTCGGAGCGCGAGCACCGTCTAGGTGGCGGCGCGCGACAAGTTCATCGTCCTCGTGCTCATCGGCCTCATGGCCGCCGTGAGCGTCGGTGCGGTGTTCCTCGATCGGTCGGAGCGGGCCGGCGTGATCCCGGCCTACGGCGGTACCTATATCGAGGGCGTCGTCGGATCACCGCACTACCTCCAGCCGGTCCTCGCCGCGACCGACGTCGACCAGGACGTGGTGCGTCTCGTCTTCGCGGGACTCACGCAGCTCGATCGCAACGGTCTGGTCGTGCCCGATCTCGCCACCTTCACCACCGAGGGTGACGGGAAGGTCTGGACATTCACGATCCGCGGGGATGCGAAGTGGCACGACGGCGTGGCGGTCACGAGCGCTGATGTGCTCTACACGCTCTCGCTCGTCCAGGACAAGGCCTATGTCGGTCCGTACAGCGATGCGTTCCGTGGCGTGAAGGCGGTCGCCGTGAGCGCCACCGTGGTGCAGTTCACGCTGCCGGACGCGTTCGGTGCTTTCGCGGCCAACACCACCCTACCGTTGCTGCCCGCGCATCGGCTGAGAGGGGTCACGTACAACGAGCTCTCGCGCGCCGCGTTCAACCAGCGCCCCATCGGCAGCGGGCCGTTCCGCGTCGTCGAGGCCGACGCCCGGCAGGTGGTGCTGGTCCGCAATGACGACTACTACAAGGTCCTGCCGGAGCGCTCGCGGCCGTACCTCGATCGCCTCATCCTGCGCTCGTACCCGAGCGCGTCCGAGGCGCTGACGGCGCTCGGTCGCGGCGAGATCGACGGTGTCGGGGGCCTCTCCACCGTGGACGCCGAGCGCGCACGCACCTACAAGAACGTCTCGCTCTACAGCTTCCCCACATCGGACGTCACCGCGCTGTTCTTCAACGTTCGGCCGGACAAGACGACGTTCCGCGACCGCGTGGTGCGGCAGGCCATCGCGACGGCCATCGACAAGGGCCGCGTGCTCGATCTCGCCGCCGACGGGCGCGGGCGCGTCGCCGACGAGCTCGTGCCGCCAACGTCCTGGGCGTACGTTCGCGAAGTGACGCGGTACGAGCGCTCGCTGGCCGAGGCTCGGGCCATGCTCGACGCGGCCGATTGGAAGGATCACGACGGCGACGGCATCCGCGACAGGGGCGGGGTGAAGCTGGCGTTCGGGATCAGCACGTCGGACGAGCCCGCGCGGGTCTCCGCCGCGCTCCAGATCATCGACGACATGAAGCAGATCGGCATCGTCGCGGACCTCCGGGCCGTGCCGTTCGACCAGCTCATCGAGTCGGTCGTGCGCGAGCGCCGGTACGACGCTCTGCTCATCGGCATCACCGGCAGCGGGGACCCGGACCCCTATCCGCTGCTGCACTCGAGCGAGATCGCGGATCCCGGCCACAACTTCTCTGGCTACTTCACCCTGCCGCTGGACCGTGCGCTCGAGAACGCGCGCCGCACATCCGCGCAGGACAAGCGCCTCGAACTGCTCACGCCGGTGTTCCAGGCCGTGGCCAACGAGGTGCCCATGATCTTCCTGTACTTCACCGACTACCTGTACGCGCAGAGCAAGCAGGTGCAGGGCCTACGGATCATGCCGATCCCGTCGCCGAGCGACCGGTTGTGGAACATCCAGGACTGGTACCTGAAGACGGCAGTCAAGCGCTAGTCGCATGGACGTGTGACGGCTCGTCGCATGAACGTGCGACGTC
>DASSPF010000065.1:0-34658 GCA_035699805.1 Candidatus Limnocylindria bacterium
TCAGGCCGCACCCGCTCCGCGCAGCACACGCCCCGGCAGCGCGCCGGTGTGCTCGCCGTCGGTGAGCACGGGCGTGCCGTTCACGAGCACGTGGTGCACGCCGGTGGCGTACACCTGCGGCCGCTCGTAGGTGGCGTGGTCTTGGATGCGTGCCGGGTCGAACACGACGACGTCGGCGTGATGGCCGGTCCGGAGCCAGCCACGCCGGTCGAGCTTCAGGTTCGCCGCCGGGAACGAGGTCATCCGCCGGATGATCTCCTCGAGCGGTGCGACACCGAGGTCCCGCACGAAGTGACCGAGCACCCGGGCGAAGGTGCCGTACGTCCGCGGGTGCGGCTGCGACAGCAGGAACACGCCCTCCGGGGCGTTCGAGCCCGCGTCGGAGCCGAAGCTCATCCAGGGGAGTGCCGCCTCACGTGCGAGGTTCGCGGCCGAGCCCATGAAGACGATCATGCCGACGCGACTCTCATCGTCGCGCACCAGATCCATCGCCACGTCGCGCGGATCCTCGCCGCGCTCACGCGCGATGTCCTCCAGCGTGCGGCCGGTCAGCGGCTTGAGGCGTTCGCTCTTGAAGGAGACCAGGAGGATGCCGGCGGGCCCGCCCGCCGCGTCGTACAGGTTCTCCCAGCCCTCGCCCGGGCGCGTCATCTCGTCGCGGATCCGCCCTCGCTGCGCCGGGTCAGCGAGCCGCGCGCGCAGTGCGGCGGGCCCGCCGTCGTGCGCCCACGGAGGGAAGCACGCCGACAGCCCGGTCGCGCCGGCCTCGTACGGGTACATGTCCGCGGTGATCGCAAGACCTGCGGCGCGCGCGCGCTCCACCCGCGCGATCGCGCCGTCGAGCTTGGGCCAGTTCCGCGCACCGGCCTGCTTGAGGTGGTAGATCTCCGCGGGGACGCGCGCGCGCCGCGCGATCTCGATCAGCTCGTCGATCGCCTCGAGCAAGCGGTCGCCCTCGCTGCGCAGGTGCGAGATGTACATGCCGCCGTAGGGCGTGGCCGCCTCGCAGAGAGCGACGAGCTCATCGGTGGTCGCGTAGGCCGCGGGCGCGTAGATGAGCGACGAGCCCACGCCGAGCGCGCCGTCACGCATGGCCTCCGCGACGAGGGCGCGCATCCGGTCGAGCTCGCGTGGCGTCGGCGGCCGGTCGTCGTTCGCGAGCTCGTGCATCCGCACCGTCGTCGCTCCGACGAATGACGCGATGTTCGGAGCGATGCCGCGGGCCTCGAGCGCGCGCAGCGCGCCGTCCAGCGTCGTCCAGGTGATGTCGTAGCGAATGTCACCCTGCTGCTCGAGGCGCTCGCGCGTCATCCGCTCGTTCAGCGGTCCCAGCGACCAGCCCTCGCCGAACACCTCGAGCGTGACGCCCTGACGGATGTCGGACTGCGACCGTCCGTCGGCGAAGAGTGAGTCGGTGGCCCACGACAGCATGTTGATGAAGCCGGGCGCGACCGCGAGCCCCGCGGCGTCGATCTCACGTCTCCCGCGCTCGGCGACCCGGCCGACGGCCACGATCCGGTCGCCGTCGATCGCGACGTCGCCGGTGAACGGCGTGGTGCCGCTGCCGTCGTACACGGTGCCACTGCGGATGACGATGTCGTGCGTCGCGGTGCCCACGTGCAGCGATGCTAGAAGTCGGTAAGACTTCGCGCATGTACGGACTGACCAAGCGGGAGGAGCGCCTGCTGCGCGGGCTCGACACGCCCGCCAAGGTGCAGCGCTACCTGGACCGTCTCACCTACAACACCGAGCCCCACGGCGACACGCTGCGCTCGCCGCGGCGGGTCATCCGTGACCGCACCGCGCACTGCGCGGAGGGCGCGTTCCTCGCGGCCGCCGCCTTCCGCGTACAGGGCCGGCCGCCGCTGGTCATCGACCTCGAGGCCGTGCGTGACGACGACCACGTGCTCGCGCCGTATCGCGAGCGTGGACTGTGGGGCGCGGTCGCGACATCGAAGTTCGCCGGGCTGCGGTTCCGTGCGCCGGTGTACCGCACCGTGCGCGAGCTGGTCATGAGCTACTTCGAGGACTACTACAACTGGGGCGGCGAGCGTACGCTGCGGCGCTTCTCACGGCCGCTCTCGCTCGCGCGCTTCGACCGCATCGAGTGGATGACCTCCGAGGACGATCTCTGGCCGATCGTCGAGCACCTCGCGATCGTCTCGCACTCGACGATCATCCCGCCCTCGGTCGCTCGGCGGCTCCCCAGGCTGGACGACCGCTCGTACCGGTCGGGGATCCTGGGTGCCCCGGGGCACTGAAATCTGGTAGCGTCCGGCAAGACCACCACGACGAAATGAGCGAGGGGGAGCGAGTGCTGCGCACCGTCGAGGCCGTCGAGCAACGCCCCTGGCTGCTGTTCGCCATCGTCTTCTTCGCGACCGCATTCCTCGGATTCGTCGTGCAGGCGCTCGGCAACGTGTATCTGAGCTGGCGTTCCGACCCGCTCGTGTCGCAGTACCGCGCGACCCTGTCGTACACGTCGGCGATCGTCGGCGACGGCATCCTCATACCGCTGGTCAACGTCTTCATGACCAGCCAGCTAGCGCTCTGGCGCCGTCGTCCGAACGTGCGCGAGGTCGCCGGGCCGATCATGGGCGGCGCGCTCGTCACCGCCTTCGTCCACCTGTATCAGGCGACACAGGATCTGCGGAACTGGACGATGACCAAGCCCTGGGACTGGACGCCGCTCGGCTACTACCACGCGGTGTTCATGTGGGCGGAGATCTCGTTCGTGCTCTTCTTCTGGGGCCAGCTCGCGCTCATAGCCAAGGAGCACCCGCGGGCGATCCTCTCGTACCGCGTCGGGCTCATGTTCGTGTGCGGCGCCCTCTTCCTGCGGCTGCTCTTCGCCGACTACGGCTACATCAACTAGGACGCATCGCGCCTAGGACGGCGCCAGCGCCATGCAGGTGCTGAGCAGGAGCTCGCCGACGAGCGCGGCGATGACCGCGAACGCCACGAAGCGCACGACGCGCCGACGCGCCCGCGGTCCTATTCCCCGTACAGCTTTCCGGGATTCATGATCCCCTGGGGATCGATCTCCCGTTTGATGCGCTTCATGAGGTCGAGCGCGTCGCCATGCTCCTCGCGCATGTAGCGCGACCGGACCGCGCCGGTGCCGTGCTCACCGGTCACCGTACCCCCGACCTCGATGGCCAGACGGTGGAGCCGGTCGGCGAGCTCGTCGGAGCGGCGCACCTCGTCGCTGTCGTCAGGGTCGATGAGGATCGCGGAGTGGACGTTCCCGTCCCCGAAGTGGCCATAGAAGATCACCGCCACGTCCAGCTCCGCGGCGATCTCCCGAGCGCGGCGAACGGTCCGCGGGATCTCGGTGAGCGGGACCGCCAGGTCCTCGCCCGCGAAGATGCGGTGCTTGCCCGGATGCGCGAGGGCCGACGCCGCGGCCATGCCGCTGCGCGCCGCCCAGAGGCGCGTCACCGCGGCCTCGTCCTCGGCGAAACGCGTGACGCTCGCGCGGCGGCGGACGATCTCGTCCACATGGCGAACGGCGGACCGGACGTGGTCGGTCGTCCCCTCGACCTCGATGAACAGGACCGCCTCGCCGTCCGGGAGGCCGAGCTCGGGCTTCCACTTCTGGAGCGCGACGACGGCGCTGGTGTCGAGCAGCTCGGCGGTGGAGGGGAGGATGCCGGCGGCGAAGAGGTCGTCGAGCGAGCGCACGGTGTCCTCGAGCGCGCTGTAGCCGGCGAGCACCACGGCGCGCGCCGGCGGTCGTGGCTGCACGCGCAGGCGCAGCGTGGTGATGACGCCGAGCGTGCCCTCCGAGCCGACGAAGAGCTTGGTCAGGTCGATCCCACTCGAGCTCTTGAGCGCCTTCGAGTGCGCGCCGCCGGTCCAGATGACCGAACCGTCCGGCAGCACCACCTCCAGACCCAGCACGTATGCCGACGTCGTCCCCCAACGCACCGCGTGCGGCCCGCTGGCGTTGTTCGCGGCCATGCCGCCGAGGGTGCACGCGCGTCCGCTGCCGGGGTCGGGCGGGAAGAAGAGACCGTGCGGGCGCAGCGCCTCCTGGAGGTCGTTGAAGACCAGGCCGGGCTGGACCACCGCCTGAAGGTTCGCGCGGTCGATCGACAGCACCTCGCGCATGCGGGCGAACGAGATGACGATGCCGCCCTTCGCGGCCACCGCGCCGCCGGTCTGGCCGGTCCCCGCGCCGCGGGCCACGATCGGCGTGCCGTTCTCGGCGGCGAAGCGGACGACGCGCGCGACCTCTGCGGTGCTCGCCGGGACGACGACCACGTCCGGCAGCCGCCGATGGCGCAGCGACCAGAACGACGCGTCGTACGCGTACGGAAGGATCGTCGCCGGATCGTCGATCACCGCCTCCGCCGGAACGATGGCGCGCAGGCGGTCGGCGAGCGACGGCAGTGTGGCGGTCATGCCCCCGTATCCTAGGGACATCGCTGCCTCATCGACCCACTCCACCGACCCCGTGCACGTGCGCCCCGAGGATCTGGCCACGTGCATCTCGTGCGGCCTCTGCCTGAACGACTGCCCGACGTACCGCATCCTGGGGGATGAGGCTGATTCGCCACGCGGCCGCATCCAGCTCATTCGCACGCTCGTGCGGCCGAGCGAGGAGCGGGTCTCCCGCGACGAGCGAGACCTGCCGGCGAGTGACAACGAGCCGTTGGGCAAGGAAGAGATGACGATCGACAGGATCGGTCGTCATCTCGACGCGTGTCTGGTCTGCCGTGCCTGCGAGACCGCGTGTCCCTCGGGTGTCCCGTTCGGGCGGATCATGGAAGGCGCTCGCGAGGTGCTGCACGAGCGCCGCCCGACGCGCGGACCGCGGGGCCTGCTCGAGCGCGCGGGCCTTGCGACGATCGCGCATCAGGGCCGTCTCGCCGCGATGGCCGCCCTCACCGACCTGTATGCGCGCTCGCCGATCGCCGCGCTCGCGCGGCGCATCGCACCGCGCCGCCTGGCGTGGGCGTCGGCGCTCGCCCCCCGGCGTGAGGGCGCGGTGTATCGACCTGTCGCGCGCGACGGCGCCGACACGCTGGTGTTCGCGGGCTGCGTCATGCGCGAGATGTTCGGCGATTCAGAGCGCGCGACCGTGCGCGTGCTCGAGCGCGCCGGGCGGGTCGTGTCCGCACCGGCCGAGCAGCGCTGCTGCGGCGCGCTGCACGCGCACTCCGGTGATGGCGACGGTGCGCGCGAGCTGGCGCGCGCGAACATCGATGCGTTCGCGGGCTCGGACGCCGCCATCGTAGTGAACGCCGCGGGCTGTGGCGCGCACCTCAAGGCGTACGGTGAGCTCTTCGCAGCGGACCCGGCATGGGCGGATCGCGCTCGGGCCTTCGCCGCGCGGGTGCGCGATGCGAGCGAGGTCGCGTCGCCCGACCCGGGAGTGGTGGAAACGATTCGACCGCTGCGCGTCGTCTATCAGGACGCCTGCCACCTCGCCCACGGGCAGAAGATCCGCAGCCAGCCACGCGCGCTCCTGCGGGCGGTCGCCGGCGTGACGCTCGTCGAGATCGCGGACGCCGAGCGCTGCTGTGGCAGCGCGGGCATCTACAACCTGACGCATCCCTCGATCGCGGCGGAGCTGCAGCGCCAGAAGGTCGAGCGCATCCTCGCTGCCCGGCCGGACGTCGTGGTGAGCGGGAATCCGGGCTGCATCCTGCAGCTCACCGCGGGCCTGCGGGCGGCCGGCTCGCATGTCCCGGTGGTCCATCTCATGCGGTTTTTGGACGATCCAGCGGCGTTCGCATAGCGCCCAGCCCGCCCGAGCGGGCAGGCAAGCGTTCAGGCCACATGGCGGGCCGATTTCGTGCGAAAATAGTGGTGCCCATGAGTGTTTCTCGTTCGACCTACCGGCACCGCCTCTCCTCCGAAGACGTCCGCAAGGCCCGGATCCTGATCACCAAGGACGCCTGGAAGCTCTTCCCCGGCCCCGGCGAGCGCGTCGCGCTCCGCATCGGGGCACGCCGTTTCGACGCGGAGATCAAGGCCGAGCGCTGCGAGTGCGTGCCGCCCGAGCACGAGCACTACCACCTGATCTGCCAGGCGCTCAAGGGGCAAGCGGGCTTCAAGAGCGGCGCGCTCGTGGTGATCGCCAAGGACTCCGACGGCGGCTACCGCTTCGTCGAGGAGCGCGGCTAGCTCCGACGCCCGCCGCGCAAGGTCCGGTCGCTAAACTTCGTACATGGCCGCCCCCTCGTACATCCTCATCCACGTGTTCGGCACGGTCCGGGACGAGCTCGACCGGGAGGATCGTGGCAAGCGCACCTACTCCGCCTGGCTGCGCGAGTACGTCGCCGAGCAGCCGCAGCGACTCACCGAGATCGCTCGGCTCCTCGATCTGCTCTCCGAGAACGGCTGGCGCCAGGCCGGCTCACCGTATGACTGCGATGTGATGCTGGAGCGCGACGCCAGCCGCTCGACCGCCGAGGAGGAGCTGCGTCGCGCAGAGATCTGGGACCGCCTGGTGCGCGTCGCGTCGCCCGACGACGACGGACACATCGTCTGGCAGGAGCATCCCGAGGGCCGACCCGCTCCGCCGCGGCGCCGCCGACGGGTCCGCCGGCCGCCGACGCGCGAGCAGGGAAGCTAAGGGACTGCCGCACCCGCTCGGCGACGAGCTGACCGAGCTCCACGTCCACCTCGGCGGATCGGTGGACCCGGCCGCGCTGTGGGGCATCGCGCACCAGCAGGGCATCCGGCTTCCGACGAAGGACTACTGGGAGTTCGTCGACCTCATCACGGTGGGGAAGCGCGAGCGGAAATCGTTCGAAGCGTTCCTCGCGCTGTACCACTGGACCGAGCTGATCCAGTCGAGCCCCCTCGCCGTCGAGCAGTCGGTGTACGAGGTCGTGAGCGGCGCCTACCGGAAGGCGAACATCACCACGCTCGAGCTCCGGTACAACCCCATGAAGCGCAACCGTGGTGGCGAGCAGGACCTCGACCACATCATCTTCGCCTCCATCCGCGGCCTCGACCGCGCCGTCCTCGAATATCCGGTGAACGCCGGCCTGATCTTCAGCTGTGACCGCACCTTCAGCTACGAGCAGAACCAGATCATCGTCGAGAAGGCCATCGCCTATCGCCGCCGCGGTGTGGTGGGAGTCGACATGGCCGGGCCGGCCAACCCGGCGTTCCACTACCGCGACTACGCGCCGCTGTTCAAGAAGGCCCGCAAGGCAGGCCTCGGCGTCACGGTCCATGCGGGCGAGGACGAGGGCTGGCGGTCGGTCGAGGAGGTCGTGGACCACATCGAGCCGGATCGCATCGGGCACGGCATCCATGCCGCCGAGAGCCCGGCCCTCTGCAAGAAGCTCGCGGAGCGCGGCATCCTCCTCGAGATCTGCCCGAGCTCCAATCTCCACACCCAGGTCGTCAAGGGTCCTGAACAGCTCGGCGAGTTCATCAGTACCTTCAAGAAGCACAAGGTGCGCTTCAGCTTCAACACGGACGGTCCCGAGATGCTGCAGACCACCCTGCGCGACGAGCTTCGTCTTGCCGTGAAGTCGGGCTGGGTGACCAAGGACGAGCTCGCCGAGCGCGGGGAGTGGGCCAGGGCGGCCTCGTTCGTGCACGGGCAGCGCGCGTGAGCAGGGAACAGGCCCAAGTCGTCCGGCTCCTGCTGGTGTGCCTCGCCTGGGCGGTGGGGCAGACCCTCACCCACGGGCTCGCGGTGGATCTGGTGGACACCGTCGTTCCCGCGGCGCTCGCGATCGGCGTGTACGTCGTCACCGACGATCTCGGACGGCAGCGGTACGGCGGCGGTGGCAACGCCAAGTACTGGCGTGGCCGGCGCATCGACGACGACGAAAAGCGCGGGGGCCGCTGGAACTAGCGCGCGTCATGTGGACGTATACGTTCACGCCGTTGGCGGAAGACCATCTCGCGCTGGCGCGCTCGTGGCTGTTGGAGCCGCACGTGCGCAGGTGGTGGCATGACGATCCCGAGGAGCACGATTACCCCGAGGACACGCTCGCCGGCTGGCGCGAGGCGATCCGCGGCGACGACCCCACCGACATGTTCCTCATCCGCCTGGATGAACGTCCCATCGGCGTCCTCCAGTCCTATCGCGTGGACGACCACCCCGACTACGCCCTCGAGCTCGGGCCGCTCGAGGCGGCCGCCTACTCGATCGACCTGTTCATCGGTGAGGCCGACCTCGTGGGGCGCGGACATGGACCGGCGATCCTCAGCGCGTTCCTGCCGATCGGGTTCGCGCGCTACGGAGTGGACCTCTGCGTGATCGGTCCCTCCAAGGCGAACACGAGCGCGATCCGCGCGTACGAGAAGGCCGGGTTCCGGTATCTCCGGGACTACCGGGAGGAGGACACCATCGATCCGCCCCATGCGCTCCTCGCCCTGCGGCGGTCGCGCGCCGACTGATTTGGCTGCACGATGCGTGCAGCGCGGTCGTGGACGCGCCGCCTGACGGGCGCGATGATGGCAGCGTCACGGAGGTGCGGACATGGGTGTGCTCGATGGCAGGAAGGCGCTCATCCTGGGGGTGGCGAACAAGCGCAGCATCGCGTGGGGGATCGCGACCGCCCTCCAGCGGGAGGGCGCGGAGCTCGCGTTCAGCTATGCGATCGATCGGCTCAAGGAGAACGTCGACGAGCTGGTGGCGACGCTGCCCGGCCACGAGCGCATGCCGGTCATCCGCTGCGACGTGACCAAGCAGGAGGAGATCGACGCGCTCTTCGCTGACCTGGGTCAGCGCTGGGGAACGCTCGACATCCTGGTGCACAGCATCGCGTTCGCACCGCTCGAGGAGCTGAAGGGGAGCTTCAGCAACATCAGCCGACAGGGGCTGCTCTCCGCGATCGACATCTCCGCCTACTCGCTCGTCGCCCTCACGCGGGGCGCGCTGCCGCTCTTCGAGGCCGCGGGTGGCGGATCCGTGATGAGCCTCACCTTCAACGCCGCCGAGCGCGTGGTCCCGAGCTACAACGTGATGGCCATGGCGAAGGCCGTGCTCGAGGCGGAGACGCGCTACCTCGCCGCGGATCTCGGACCGAAGAACATCCGTGTGAATACGATCTCCGCCGGGCCGCTCAAGACCCTGGCGGCGAGCGCGGTGAAGGGGATCTCGAGCGCACGCGAGCTCTGGGAGGCGAAGGCGCCGCTCCGCCGCAACGTGACCCAGGAGGAGATCGGCAACGTCGCGGTGTTCCTCGCATCGGAGTGGTCGCGGAGCATCACCGGCGCGACGCTCTTCGCGGACAACGGCATGAACATCATGGGCGCGATGGAGTGATCAGCCGAATCTGAAGCCGCGGAGCCAGCCGAGCTCGGCGCCGATGGTCGTCTGGCGGCCGTGTCCCGGGTACACCGTCGTGTCCGGGGGCAGGCCGGCCACGCGGGCGAGGCTGCGCTCCATGAGACGGGCATCCCCGCCCGGCAGGTCCACGCGGCCGACGTTCCCCGCGAACAGCACGTCGCCGCTGAAGAGCACGCGCTCGCCCGGCAGGTGGAAGCAGGTCGATCCCTCGGTGTGACCGGGCGTGTGGAGCGCGACGAGCTCGGTATCGGCCAGATACGTGAGCGGCCCCTCGTCGAACAGGTCGTCGGCGGTCGCGGGGGGCACGGGGATATCCGATGGCGGCCGCGCCGGGCCGAGGCGGTATGCGTCGAGCCGATGGATCGCCAGGCGGGCGTGCGTCGCGTCCTTCACCGCCGCGTCACCGAAGATGTGGTCGGGGTGCCCGTGGGTGTTCAAGATCTCCACGAGGCGCAGGCCCTGCTCCCTCGCCGCATCGAGGATGTGGCGCTCGCCCATGGAGGGGTCGATGACGATCGCGTCGCCGCGGTCATCGACCACCAGGTATGTCCCGTTGTCATACGGCGGGACCCGCCAGGCCAGGATGCGGAGCACGACAGAAGTATCGTGTGTCGCCGTGCGTGAACTCCCGGTCGAGAACACCGCCCCGCCGATAGGGGTGACGAAGGGCCGTCCGGCCCTCCTCGCCAAGCGCTGGATGGTGAGCTCGAGCCACTACCTCGCGTCGCAGGCAGGCGCGCGGATGTTCGAGCGCGGCGGCAACGCCATCGACGCGGGCGTCGCCGCCGGCATCGCGCTGAACGTCATCGAGCGGCACCTCACGGACTTCGGCGGAGTGGCGCCGATCGTCGTGTTCCGGCCGGGTATGGATCATCCCGAGTCGATCGACGGCCTCGGTCGCTGGCCCGCATCGCTCACGCTCGAGGCGTATCGCGCGCGCCACGGCGACGACATGCCGATCGGTGTCGCGCGCGCGGTGACCCCTGCTGCCTGCGACGCCTGGCTCACCGCGCTGGCCCGTCACGGCCGGCTGACGCTCGCGGATGTGCTGGCACCGAACATCGAGCTCGCCGAGGGCTTTCCGGTCTATCCGCGTCTCGCGCGCGCGATCGCGGCGCTCGAGGAGCGCATCCGGCAGTGGCCATCGAGCGCACGCGTGTTCCTTCCCGGTGGACGGCCGCCGCGAACGGGCGAGATCCTCGTGCAGGCCGAGCTCGCCGCGCTCTTCCGCCGTCTCGTCGAGGTCGAGCGCGCGAACGCGTCGCGCGGCCGCAGCGCGGCGATCCTGGCCGCGCGCGACGAGTTCTACCGCGGTGAGGTGGCGCGGGAGATCGCGACCGTGCACGCCGAGCAGGGTGGCGCGGTGACGGCGGCAGACCTTGCGTCGTATCGGGTGACCGTCGAGGCGCCGGTGCACACGACCTACCGCGGCATCGACGTGTATGCCTGCGGGCCGTGGTCCCAAGGGCCGCTCGTGCCGATGACGCTCAATCTGCTCGAGGGATACGACCTCGCCTCGCTCGGCCCAGGATCGCTGACGTACCTGCACCGCTACACCGAGGCCTTCAAGCTCGCGGCGGCCGATCGGGAGGCGTTCTTCGGTGACCCCGGCCACGTCGACGTGCCCATCCGCGGGCTGCTCGACAAGGCCTATGCGGAGGAGCGCCGTCGCCTCATCCGCGACGATCGTGCCTGGCCCGAGCTGCCGGCGCCCGGCGACCCCTGGCGCCACGAGGGCCGCACCGGGCCTGCCGGATACCGGCCGCGCCCAGCGTCGGGCGTGGGTGCGCCGGATACGTCGTACTGCTGTGCGATGGACGCCGAGGGCAACGCCTTCTCCGCCACACCCTCGGACCCGGGCCTCGGCGCTCCGCTCGTCGACGGTCTGGGGATCATCGTCAGCACCCGCGGCGCGCAGCTCTGGACGACGCCCGGTCATCCGTCGGCGATCGCGCCGGGAAAGCGTCCCCGGCTCACGCCGAATCCCGCGCTCCTGATGAGGGACGGCCGCGCGCTCATGCCGTTCGGCTGCCCGGGAGAGGACGCACAGTGCCAGGCAATGGTCCAGACGGTGAACAACGTGGTGGACTTCGGCATGGACCTGCAGGCGGCGATCGAGGCGCCGCGGGTCATCTCGCGGTCGTTCCCGTGGACGTTCCATCCGCACGCCTACGAGCCCGGCGTGCTCACCGTCGAGGGGCGCATCGCGCGCGAGGTGCGGGACGGCCTCGCCCGGCTGGGCCACCACGTGCGCGATCTGCCTGACTTCACGCCCGCGGCCGCGGGCATGTGCGCCATCCGCGAGCTCGAGCCCGGCACCCTCGAGGGTGGCGCGGATCCCCGCCGCGAGTCGTACGCCATCGGATGGTGAGCGGCTGGCCGGCCACCCGGGTCGGTCGGGCGCGCGTCTGAGCATGCACCGGCGCCGGCTCGCGGCATGGGTCGCGGTCGTCCTCGTGCTCGCGATCGTCGGCTACGCCGCGCGCTTCACAGCCGCCGGAGGCCTACAGCGCGACGTCTTCTTCCGCCCATCCACAGCGATCGCGACGTTCGCGCTCGACGGCATCCTGCTCCTGCTCATGCTGCTCATCGTGCGCGGCCTGCCGCTGCGCGACGCGCTCGCGCTGCGGCGGCCGGCCTCGTGGCGCGCCGCAGCGAACATCGCGCTCGCTGCGCTCGTCGCGACCTGGGCGACCTCGCTCGCGCTCGAGCTGACCGTCGGCCACGAGGTCCGCGAGCAGGCGGTCCCCCAGTACTACGACCCCGCCCGCCTTGGCGCGTTCATCGCCAACATCGCGGCGGTGGGCCTCTTTGTTCCGATCGTCGAGGAGGTCATGTGCCGCGGCGTCGGCTTTCACCTGCTGGAGCCGTGGGGCCAGGGCGTCGCCATCGCGGGCACCACGGTGGCGTTCGCACTGGCGCACGGCGCGGTGCTCGACCTGCCGTGGGTCCTGGTCACCGGGCTCGGGCTGGGCTGGCTGCGCTCGCGTACCGCGAGCCTCTACCCCTGCGTCGCGCTGCACGCCGCGGTGAACAGCATCGCCATCGTGCTCTCCGCGGTCATGGCCACGCCGGTCTAGCGGTCGCCGCGGATGCGCGCGACGACCGTCCGCAGGTCGCCGCCGGGGTCCGGCGACGCCGGCGTACCGCGCGCGGCATGCTCGCCGGCGACGACCTGCGCCCGCAGGGCCCGATAGGGAAGGAGCGGATCGGCGAGGTTGCGCTCGTCGTGGTCGAGCCCCTCGTCCTCGGCCAGCCGCCGTCGGATCTCGACCCAGCGGACGATCACATCGCGGTCGGCTGCAGGCAGGCGCGCGTACGCCGTGACGTCGTTCAGGGCCTCCCGGTAGGGAAGGAGCGTCCGGCGCTCGGTCCCCCGCGGGTGCTCCCGGGCGACCGCGAGGTCCCGGTCGTCTATCTCCACGCCGTCATGCTAGGCGCGCGTAGACTCACGGCGACCCGCGCTGCGGGATCGGGAGGGAAGCTGGATCGATGAGCGAACTCAAGGGTAAGTACGACCGCAGGACATTCCTCAAGCTCTCTGGCGTCGCCGCGGCGATGGCTGCCTGTGGCGCCGGCGCGACCGCCAGCCCGACGCCGGGTGTCACAGCCACCACGGGCGCGGCGCCGACGGCCGTGAAGCCGTCGGGCACCATCTCCGTGTACTCGGCTTTGAACGAGTCCACGAACAACCAATTCGTTGCGGCGTTCAAGGCCGCGGTCCCGGGCGTCGAGGTCGCGCTGCTGCCGCTCGCGGCGGCTGGTGAGCTGCAGACGCGGATCCGCGCCGAGAAGGCGAGCCCGAAGGCGGACATCTTCATCGGCGGCGACTCGTCGTTCCATGACGGGCTTGGCAAGGAAGGCCTTCTTGAGCCCTACGAGTCGCCGAACGCCTCGGCGGTCGCGGCGCAGTCGAAGGACCCGAAAAAGAACTGGACTGGCTTCTATTTCGGCATCTTCGGCATCGCCCTCAACGACGCGGTCTTCACGCGGAAGAACCTCGGCGCGAAGCCAAAGTCGTGGGACGACCTGCTCGACCCCAAGTACAAGGGACTGCTGACTCTGGGCAGCCCGATCACGACCGGCGGTGGCTACGTCCTCATCGCGACCCAGGTCTTCCGCTTCAACAAGGACGAGGCGAAGGCCATGGACTACATGAAGAAGCTCCACGCGAACATGGGCAGCTACAACGGCCAGTCGCCCGCGGCGATCCTTTCGGTATCGCAGGGCGAGTTCGCCGCGACACCGAACTGGGCGCACGACATCCTGACCGAGCGGAAGAAGAACCCGCAGGTGGAGCTGGTGGTGCCCGAGGGCACGGGTTACGAGATCGGCGCCGTCAGCATCATCAAGGGGACCAAGAATCTGACCGCGGCGAAGGCGTTCGTCGACTGGGTCCTCACGAAGTCGGCCGGAGAGCTCAATGTCCAGCTGAGCAACCGCGTCTCGGTGCGTACCGATGTCCCGCCCGCGCCGGGCGCGCCGACGCTCACCTCGGTCAAGCTCGTCGACTACGACCGCGACTGGGCGGCGGCGAACAAGGACCGTCTGCTCAAGCTCTGGCAGTCCACGGTAGGCATCTAGCGCCCAGGAGCCGAGGCCGATGACGAGTCTGCGGCGCGAGCCGTCACTCATGCTCGCGCTCGCGATCGTCGTCGGCCTCGTCCTGGCGTTCATCGTCTACCCGCAGGTCAACGTCGTCCTGACGCCCGGGACATCGGGATACATCGAATTTCTCGAAGGCGGGACGTGGCTGCGCCCGCTCCAGCACTCGCTGACGGTGACGCTCCTCTCGACGACCACCGCGGTGCTCCTCGGATTCATCTACGCCTACGCGATGGTGTACACGGACATGCCCTGGAAGCCGTTCTTCCGGATCGTGGGGATCCTGCCACTGCTCTCCCCGCCCTTCGTGGTGGCTGCGGCGTACATCCTTCTCTTCGGCGCTCAGGGGATCGTGTCGTATCACCTGCTCGGCCAGAGCCCGAACATCCGCGGCCTCTACGGGATCTGGGGGGTGCAGACGATCGCGTTCTTCCCGTTCGCGTACCAGCTCATCGCCGACGTCCTCTCGCGCAGCGACGCGCGACTCGAGCAGGCCGCGCGGAACCTCGGCGCGGGACCCTGGCGCGTCTTTCGCTCGGTGACGCTGCCGCTGACGCGGCCCGGCCTCGGCGCCGCCGTCCTGACGACGGCGATCTACGTTCTCGAGGACTTCGGCAATCCCGCCCTCATCGGCGGGATCTACACCGTGCTGCCGACGCAGGCCTATGGACTCATCTCCGGCTTCGGTGAGCTCTCGGCGGCCGCGGCCGTGAGCACGATCCTGCTGCTCCTGGCGCTCGTCTTCTACTTCGCCAAGCTGCGCCTGGACGGCGGCCGCCAGTACGTCACCGTCAGCGGCCGCGCGTCGTCGATGCCCCGCCCGCCGGTCCCAGCGGTGGTCTCGTGGGTGGCATTCGTAGCCTGCAGCGCGCTCGCGCTCCTGATCTTCCTCATCTTCGGCACGCTCCTCGTCAGCGCGCTCACGTTCGCGTTCCCGACGAACATGCGCTTCACGACGGAACACTTCGAGTATCTCGGCCAGCACAACCTGTCCCTTCGGAACACGCTTACGTTCGGCCTGGCCGCCGCGGCATTCTCAGCCGCGTTCGCCGTCCTGGCGGCGTTCCTGGTGGAGCGTGGAAGATGGCGCGGGCGGCGGGTGCTCGACTTCCTGCTGATCATGCCGGCGGCGGTCCCCGGGCTCTTCTTCGGGCTGGGTTACGTCGTCGCGTTCAATCAGCCGTGGCTCGACTGGCTTGACCGTGGCGCGCTCATCACCATCGCCCTCATCTTCTGGAACATCCCGGTCGGGTATCAGGCGGCCGCTGCCGGACTCCGGCAGATCGACCGCTCCATCGACGAGGCCGCGACCAGTCTTGGCGCCAGCGGCCTACGCATGTTCCGTGACGTGCTCGTGCCGATGCTCGCCGGGTCCCTACGCGTCGGGTTCGTCACGACATTCGTACGCGCCGTCACTACGCTGTCGGTCGTGATCTTCCTCTTCACGGCGCAATCGACGACCGCGACGATCACCATCTTCCAGCTGGTGAGCGACTTCAACTGGGGCGGCGCGACGGCGTTCACGGTCGTCGACATCGGTATGGCGGTCGTCGTCCTGGTGATCATCAGCTTCTTCTCCCGCGGCAGGATCGCGCTGGGGATGGCACGTGGCTGACGCGGCCCCGCACCTGCGTGTCGATCATGTGACCAAGCGATTCGGCGCGACCCCGGCGGTCGATGACGTCTCGTTCGAGGTGCCTCGCGGCGCGTTCGCGACACTGCTGGGTCCGTCGGGTTGCGGCAAGACGACGACCCTGCGGATGATCGCCGGGTTCTACGATCCCGACCACGGCGACATCATCCTCGGCGGGAAGCGCATCAACGAGCTTCCCGCCCACCGGCGTGGGACGGCGATGGTGTTCCAGGACTACGCGCTCTTCCCCCACATGACCGTGAAGGACAACGTCGGTTATGGCCTGAAGGTGCAGGGGGTCTCTGGTGCGGAGCGCGAGCGGCGTATCGAGGAGACCCTCGAGTTCGTCGGGCTGGGCGGGCTCGGCGGCCGCTGGCCGAACCAGCTCTCGGGCGGCCAGCAGCAGCGCGTGGCCGTCGGCCGCGCGCTCGTCGTGCGCCCGGAGATCCTGCTCCTGGACGAGCCACTGTCAAATCTCGACGCGAAGCTTCGCGAGTCGTTGCGCTGGGAGATGCGCGACCTCCAGCGCCAGCTCCGGATGACATTCATCTACGTCACGCACGATCAGGACGAGGCCTTGTCGCTCTCCGACTGGATCGCGGTGATGAACGCCGGCAAGGTCGAGCAGGCCGGGACGCCGTGGGAGATCTACTACCACCCGAAGACCGCCTTCCTCGCCGACTTCGTGGGCGCGGTGAACCTCGTTTCGGCCATCGTGCGCGAGGTGCGCGGCGCGGAGGTGGTCGTCGCGTTCGGCGAGCGATCGCTCACCGTCCGCGTCCCGGCGGGCGTGACCGCGGGTACGGGTGCCGCTGTCACGCTCTGTGTGCGTCCGGAGGCCCTCGGCCTTGCCGCTCGTGGGTCCAGTCCCTCGGGCGTGGCGCTGCCGGGGACGGTCGCGCGCAAGGCGTTCCTCGGCGACCTGATGCGCTACTGGGTCGCGGTGGACGGGCGCGAGTGGATCGTGGACCAGCCCGACCCCGGCGCGAGCCCGCCGCTCGACGGTGAGGTGCTCGTGCAGGTCCGCCCCGAGCGCGTGCATCTCATCGCGGGCTGAGCGCGCCGCGGGCCGCGTGTCATCGGGCGGATGGGCCGATCGGCACTCGCACGCGGGTCGTCCCGGGGCCCACGATGGCCATGGAGGTGCCGACATGATGATGCCCGGTATGCCGATGATGACCGACGCGATGGGGGCGATGTGGTGGTGGGCCGTCGCGTCCGCGATCACCGCGACGGCGCTCGTGGCGCTCGTGGCGTACGCGGTCGTGCGCGACCGGTCTCGTCCTTCGGGCGACGACCCACGACGCATCCTCGACGCGCGGCTTGCGCGTGGCGAGATCGGTGCCGAGGAGTACCGCGACCGGCGCGCGCTCCTGGGCTAGCGGTCAGCCGCGGGGCGTGATCTCCAGCACCAGCCCGTCGGTCGCGTATTCCAGCTCGAGCTCCGCGAGATGCGCGAGCGTCGTGCTCCCGAGGTGCGTGAGCACGATGCGTGCGCAGTCGAGCTCTGCGCGGTGGGCCATGAGCGTCCGGTAGGAGAGGTGTGACGGGTCGTCCTGTTCGAAGTTCGTCGCTTCGCAGATGAAGAGGTCGGCGCCGGCGGCGACGCGCGGCAGGTGCTCGCTCCAGGTCGCGTCTCCCGAGTACGCGATGAGCGTCCGTCCGACGCGCACCCGGATCCCGTGTGGATCGGACTCGGCCACGTGCCGTACCGGCAGCGCCGACACGAGCGCGCCGCCGAGCGGCGTCTCGGCCGCGCCGAAAGTGGCCGTGGTCACCTCGAAGCCCAGGCGCGTCCGCCCGAAGAAGTCGGGGTAGAGCGCCTGCTCGGCGCCGCGCAGACGAGCGGTCAGGCCGGCGGGACCCGCGAGGTGGAGCGGCGCGGTCCGCCCGGCGAAGTGCTGCTGGATGACGTAGTAGGGGATCCCGCCGAAGTGATCTCCGTGCAGGTGCGAGACGGCGATCGCATCGATCGATGGGGCGTTGGCGCGGGTGAGCGCTGGCAGCGCCGACCCGCCGCAATCGAGGAGCAGCGAGACGCCGGGCGCGCTCACGCGGATGCAGGCGTGCGAGCGGCCGCCGTCGGCGAACGCGTTACCCGAGCCGTGGAACTCGACCCGGACGCTCACGCGATCTCGCTTAGCGTCACCGTCCGTCGCTCGCGCCACGAGCGGCTCGCGGCCTCCGCCACTCGCAGGGCCTCGAGCGCGTCCGCCGCGGTGCAGGGGTTGGGCGCCTCGCCGCGTGCGAAGCGCAGGAAATGCGCGAGCTCGGCCTTGTAGGCGTCGCCGAAGCGCACGAAGAACGACGGGTAGGCCGGCCCCGAGAGCGCCGGGGCGTCCGACTCCACGCTCCGCCATGGCGTGCGCGGGTCGATCCCGATCGCGAGCGTCTCCTTGGCGGCGTGCACCTCGACGTGGATGTCGTATCCGGCCTCGTTGTGACGCAGGCCGGTGATCAGCCCGAGCGCGCCGCCGCGGAGCTTCACGAGTACCGCGGACGTGCCGACGTCGCCCATCGCCTCGTACTGCGGCACGCCCAGCGTCGAGCCGGTGGCGGTGACCTCCTCGACCTCGTCATCGAACAGCCAGCGGGTGATGTCGAAGTCGTGGATGAGCTGATCCTTGAACTGGCCGCCCGAGGTGGCGATGTACGCGTCCGGCGGCGGCAGCCGATCGCAGCTCACCATGACGAAGGAGTACACCGGGCCGGCGCGACCGCTCGCGAGGGCCTCCTTCGCGCGCCCGTACCCCGCGTCGAAGCGCCGCTGGAAGCCGATCTGCAGTCGGCCGTTCGTACGTGCCGTGTGGGCAACGATCTCCCGGGTCTCGGCGATCCCGATGGCGATCGGCTTCTCGCAGAAGGTCGCGATACCCGCGTCGAGGCAGCGCCGGATGAGCGGCGCGTGGGTGTCGGTGGGTGTCACGATGACCGCCGCGTCGGCGCGGTCGAGCGCCTCGTCGACCGTGGCGACCGCGCTCGCCTTGACGGCCGTGGCGACCTCCCTGGCGCGAGCCTGATCCGCGTCGTAGATGGCCAGATCGCCCACCTCCGCGATCGCGCGCAGTGTCGCGGCGTGCGCCGCACCAAGCCGACCGACGCCGAGCAGGCCTACACGCACAGCTCGCCCTCCCGTTGCGTCTCGCGCGTCACGCGCGCGAGCGCGTAGAACGCTAGCGTAGATACGTGAAGCTCGCGGCCGCGCCGATCTCCTGGGGCGTGTGCGAGGTCCCGAACTGGGGCTTCCAGCTCCCGCGCGAGCGCGTCCTCGCCGACGTGGCTCGGCTCGGGCTGCGGGACATCGAGACCGGACCGCCGGGCTTCCTGCCCGACGATGACGCGAACGCCCGGGCGTTCGTCGACGGACACGGCCTTCATGTCGTTGCGGCGTTCGTGACCGCGGTCCTCCACCGGGGCGAGCGGCTCGAGGACGAGCTCGCGGCGGTCGACCGGCAGGCCGCGCGCATCGCCGCGCTCGGCGGCGAGGTGCTGGTGCTCGCCTGCGCGACGGGCCGCGAGGGGTACGACGCGCCCGCCGAGCTCACCGGCGAGGAATGGTCCGCGCTCGGGCGGGCGCTGCCGCGGGTGATGGCGATCGCCGCGGGGCACGGTCTGCGTGTCGCCCTGCACCCGCACGTCGGCACGGTCATCGAGCGGGCCGCGGCCATCGAGCACGTGCTGCGCGAGACCGAGGTCCCGCTCTGCCTCGACACCGGCCACGTGTTCGTCGGCGGCGGTGATCCGGTACGCATCGCGCGTGACCACCCCGCCCGCATCGCTCACGTTCACCTGAAGGACGCCGATGCCGCGCTCGCCGCCGCGGTGCGCGAGCGGCGCATCCCCTACGCCCAGGCGGTGAAGCGCGGCCTCTTCCGGCCGCTCGGTGCCGGCGACGCGCGGATCGCGGAGGTGCTCGCCGCCCTGCGCGAGGCGCGCTACGGCGGATGGGCGGTCCTCGAGCAGGACATCGCTCTCGACGCGCCGCCCACGGAGGGGAACGACCCCGTCCGCGACGTCATCCGGAGCCGCGACTTCGCGCTGGCCCATGCCTAGCCACGAGGTCCTCACCATCGGGCGCGTCAGCGTCGATCTGTACCCCATGCAGATCGGGGTGCCGCTCGCGCGGGTCCGAACGTTCGCGAAGTCGCTCGGCGGGAGCCCGACCAACGTCGCCGTGGGCGCCGCGCGTCTTGGCCGCCGGAGCGCCGTCATCACCAAGGTCGGGACCGACGGCTTTGGCGACTACGTCCGCGAGGCTCTCGCCGGCTTCGGTGTCGACGCGCGGTCCGTCGGTACACACCCCACGCTGCGGACCCCGCTGGTGTTCTGCGAGATCTACCCGCCGGACCGCTTCCCGCTGCTCTTCTACCGCGAGCCCACCGCGCCCGACATGACCATCAGCACGGATGAGCTGCCACGCGACGCCGTCCGCGACGCGCAGGTCTTCTGGACGACCGGGACCGGGCTCTCCGCCGAGCCCAGCCGCACCGCGACGCTCGCGGCGCTCGACCTCGCGACCGGGATCAGGATCCATGACCTGGATCACCGTCCGTCGCTCTGGCCCGACGTGGAGGCGGCACGCCACTGGGCGGCCGAGGCGGCGCGCCGGGCGACCGTTATCGTCGGCAACACCGATGAGGTCGAGATGGCGACCGGCACGCGCGATGGGGCAGAGGCCGCGCGCCGGCTGCTCGCACACGGGCCGGAGCTCGTCATCGTGAAGCGCGGCATGGAGGGAGCGTCCGCGTTCACCCGTGACGCGCGCGTCGACGTGCCCGCCACCCGTGTCGAGGTCGTCTGCGGTCTGGGCGCCGGCGACGCGTTCGGCGGCGCGCTCGCGCACGCGCTGCTCGCGCGCTGGGATCTCCCGCGCACGCTCGCGTTCGCGAACGCGGCCGGCGCGATCGTGGCGTCGCGGCTCGCGTGCGCCGATGCGATGCCCACGGCAGCGGAGGTCGAGACGCTCCTCGGCCACCCGGCGTCATGAAGACGACCCGGCTGACGATGGCGCAGGCCCTCGTCCGGTTCCTGGCGCAGCAGCGTGTGGAGCGCGATGGGGTGGAGGAGGGTTTCTTCGCAGGCGTCTTCGGCATCTTCGGCCATGGCAACGTCGCCGGTGTGGGGCAGGCGCTGCATCAGTACCGCGACCTCATCCCGTACCACCAGTCGCGCAACGAGCAGGCGATGGTGCACATCGCCTGCGGGTATGCGCGTATGCGCGACCGGCTGGGCACGTTCGCGTGCACGAGCTCGATCGGCCCGGGTGCGACGAACATGGTCACCGGTGCGGCCCTTGCGACGGTGAACCGGCTGCCGGTCCTGCTCCTGCCCGGCGACGTGTTCGCCTCGCGCCGGCCGGATCCGGTGCTGCAGCAGCTCGAGCATCCGGGCGGGGGAGACGTCTCGGTGAACGACGCGTTCCGGCCGGTCTCGCGCTACTTCGACCGCATCACACGCCCCGAGCAGATCGTCCCCGCGGCGCTCGCGGCGATGCGCGTCCTCACGAGCCAGTCCGACACCGGCGCGGTGACCCTCGCGCTGCCGCAGGACGTCCAGGTGGAGGCGTTCGATGTGCCCGACGAGTTCCTCGGACCGCGGGTGTGGCACATCGGACGTCCCCTGCCGGACCCCGCGGCGCTCGCGCGAGCGTTGACGCAAATCCGGGGTGCGCGCCGGCCGCTCATCGTCGCCGGCGGCGGGGTCATCTACTCGCGCGCGACCGAGGCGCTCCGGCGATTCGTCGAACGGACGGGCATCCCCGTCGCCGAGACGCAGGCGGGGAAGGGGGCGCTCCCCTGGGATCACCCCCAGGCCGTGGGCGCCATCGGCGTGACCGGCACCGAGGCCGCTGATCGTATCGCCGCCGAGGCGGACCTGGTCATCGGCATCGGGACGCGCTGGAGCGACTTCACCACCGGATCGCGCGCGCTCTTCGCCAATGCGGACGTGCGCTTCGTGAATGTGAACGTGGCCGAGCCGGATGCCCTGAAGCTGGGCGGCCTCCCGCTCGTCGGCGACGCGCGCGCGGCCCTCGAGGCGCTCGCCGAGGTCGACCATCACGTCGACGACGCCTATCGCGCCGAGATCGCCCGCCTGCGGGCGGACTGGGATCGGACCGTCGACGCGCTGCACCGTGCGGCGCACCGACCGCTGCCCGCGCAGAGCGAGGTCATCGGCGCGGTGAACGACGCGGCCGCGGCGCAGGACGTGGTCGTCTGCGCCGCCGGTTCGCTGCCTGGCGAGCTGCACAAGCTCTGGAGGGCGCGCGATCCCAAGCAGTACCACGTCGAGTACGGCTACTCCTGCATGGGCTACGAGATCGCGGGCGGCATCGGTGTGAAGCTGGCCGCGCCCGAGCGCGAGGTCTTCGTGATGGTGGGCGACGGAAGCTACCTCATGATGCCGACCGAGATCGTCACCGCGATCCAGGAGCATCTGAAGCTCATCATCGTGCTCGTCGACAACCAGGGCTTCGCGTCCATCGGCGCCCTCTCGCGCGGGCTCGGGCTCGACGGTTTCGGGACGCAGTACCGCTACCGCAAGAACGGGTCGCTTGGTCTCGACACCGAGCGCGGCGCCCCGAGCTTCCTGCCGACCGACCTCGCGGCGAATGCGGCGAGCCTCGGTGCGAGGGTGATCCGGGCGAAGGACATCGCCGAGCTCCGGAGCGCGCTCGAGCAGGCGAAGCAGGCCACGGTGACGACGGTCATCCACATCGCGGTCGATCGCTACCAGGGTGTGGACGCTGGCGGCGCCTGGTGGGACGTCGCGACGGCGGAGGTCGCGGAGACCCCGGCGGTCCGCGACGCACACGAGGCGCGCACGGTGGCACGCCGCCGCCAGCGCTGGCACATCGGCGGTTGAGCGACCTCCGCATCGCGAGCAGCGCCGCGCCCGATGGCGGCGGCCGCGTGCTCGACGTCGCGCCGGACCGCGCCGGCTGGCGCTACGTGGGCTTCGAGGTGGTGCGGCTCGCGGCCGGAGAGCGGACGCGGCGCGACACCGGCGCTCGCGAGGCCTGCCTCGTCTGGCTCGCGGGGCGGGCAGCGGTGGTGGCGGGCGACGCGCGCTTCGACGCGGTGGGCGGACGGGCGTCCCCGTTCGATGGCCCGCCCGAGTCCGTCCACGTCCCGCCGCGCACGGCCGTGGAGCTGGTGGCGGGGAGGACGGGCGCGGAGATCGCCATCGGGTGGGCACCCGCCGGCGATGGCGGCGCCGCGCGGCACCAGCCCGACGCGCGGGTCGAGGAGCGCGGCGAGCGTGTCACCTCGCGGACGATCCATCAGATCCTCATGGAGGATCGCCCCGCGGAGCGGCTTCTCGTCACCGAGGTGCTCACCCCCGGTGGGCACTGGTCCAGCTACCCGCCCCACAAGCACGACACCGACGACCCGCCCGAGGAGACGTACCTCGAGGAGACGTACTACTTCCGCCTGCGCGATCCGCGAGGTTTCGCGCTCGTACGTGTGTACACGGCCGATCGCTCGCTGGACGAGACCATCACCGCACGCGATGGTGACCTGGTGCTCGTGCCGCGTGGGTATCACACGGTGTCGGCCGCGCCTGGCTACGACCTGTACTACCTGAACGTGATGGCCGGACCGCGGCGTGAATGGAAGATCCGCTTCGATCCCGACCACGAGCGCATGCGCTGGTGACCCCGAGCGCGCCGATCCACGCGGTGCTCTTCGACTGGGGTGACACGCTCTTCGCCAGCCCCCACGCGCCCACGGTCATCGCGGACGCCGCGCGTGCCGCAGGCGTGCCCATGGACGTGGCGAGCGCGCGCCGGATCTGGGACGAGCTCTGGGAGGCGGGGAAGAGCGCGGAGGAGCACGCCAAGGGCCGCGATCTGTCGCGCGACGCGCACGAGCGGGTGTGGACGGCGCTCTTCGGGCGCGCGAACCATCTGGTCCCCGGGATCGACCGCCTGCTCTACCGCACGGTCATGGACCCCGCGGGTTGGATCCCATATCCCGACACGCGCCCCACGCTCCAGGCCCTTCGCGAGCGCGGGGTGCGGATCGGCATCGTGAGCAATCACGCGTACGACCTGCGCCCGTTCTTCCGCGCGCACGATCTGGACCGCTGCATCGACGCCTATGCGTTCTCGTACGAGGTCGGCGCGCCGAAGCCCGACCCGCGCATCTTCCACGAGGCCTGCGCGAGGCTCCGGGTGCAGGCGACGGAGACGCTCATGGTGGGGGACGATGCGGTGAGCGATGGCGGTGCCGTCGCGGCGGGGCTGCGGGTGTACCTCCTGCCGCCGTACGACGTGGCGGGAAGCGCGCGCGGCCTCGAGGAGGTCGTGCGGATCGTGGACCGCTCGCGCGCATGACCGGTGAGGCGGCCTGGCCGGCCGGCCGGACCGAGCGGGACGTGCTCGCGCTCGCGAAGACCGTCGCGACGAGCGACTTCCCGGTGGAGCGGCCGTCGGTGATCGGCGTCGATCGCGAGACCGGTCGGCTGGTGCGGCTGTCGCCCTTCCCGTGGAAGGCGAACGACACCGACCCGCCGATCCAGAAGTGGGCCTGGCTGCAGGTGGCCACCGCGGCGGAGCAGCGCGACGTGCGTCCGGAGACGCTCGCGATCGAGCCGGAGATCCGGATGACCGCGTACGTGGACGCGAAGGATGGCTGGCGGCTGCGCTGGCCGTTCGTGCGGCCTCACCTGAGGGGCTCGCTCGAATCGCTCACCGTGCTCGCCCGTGAGCGTGTCGCGACGGCCGGCTTCGTGAAGGTGGCCGAGGCGGACATCGTCCAGCTTCCGCTCCGCTACCGCTTCCGCTGCGCGAGCGACGACTGCGCGGGCACGCACGAGCTGGCGATCCTGGATTGGGAGCTGCACGAGATGGCGCGACGGTCACGCGAGCGCTACGGGCAGCAGTGGGCCACGCGCTTCCGCGAGACCTGGGGTTCCGGACTCCTCGCGCGCTTCGACGTGCACATCCTGCTGTCGAGCTACGCGCAGCAGCCGTCCCGGCTCTACGTGGCCGGCGTCTTCACGCCGCCGCGCGAGGCCGAGGACCCGCACGCGCACCTGCACCACGTCCAGCACCGGTCCGGGCACGCGGGGGACGAGCCCGGGGGCTAACGCGCGGCGAGCGGTGCGGCGTCGGTGCGGCCGAGCGAGGCCGCCGCGTTCGCCGCGGCGCGCTCGGCGAAGGCCCGCTGCGCGGCGGGCACGTTCTCGTCGCGGCCCGCCCACACGGTGAGCGGTGCGAGGAGCAGCGCGCGCGCGAACGAGAAGGTGAGCCGCCACGGAGACCCGCCGACCGCGTTGATCGCCGCCAAACGCGCCGTGGCGTCCTCGTCCGACTGGCCGCCCGACAGGAACGCGATGCCGGGGACGGCCGCGGGGACCGCGCGCGTGAGCACGGCGATGGTGTGCCGCGCGACCTCCGCCGGCGTCGCGGCCGGCCCGGTCCGTCCCGGGACCACCATGTTCGGCTTCAGCACGGTGGCCTCGAGGACCACGCGCGCCCGCGCGAGCTCGTCGTACACGCGCTCCAGGTACCGGAGCGTGGCCGCGGCGCAGGTCGTGATGTCGTGGTCCCCGTCCATGAGCACCTCCGGCTCGACCATCGGCACGAGTCCGGCGTCCTGGGCGATGGCGGCGTAGCGCGCCAGCGCGTGGGCGTTCGCGTCGATCGCGGTGTCGCTCGGACGCCCGCCGCCGATGGACACGATGGCGCGCCACTTCGCGAAGCGCGCTCCGAGCTCGCGATACTCCGCGAGCCGTCCGGCGAGCCCGTCCAGGCCCTCGGTGACGACCTCGCCGTCGCAGAACGGGAGCGGTGCGGTGCCGATGTCGGCCTTGATGCCGGGGATCGCGCCGGTCGCCTCGATGAGCGCGACGAGCGGCGTGCCGTCACGGGCGGTCTGCCGGATCGTCTCGTCGTACAGGATCACCCCAGAGATGTACGCGGACATCGGTGCTGTTGCGCGGAAGAGCATCTCGCGGTAATCGCGCCGGGTCTCCGGCGTGGAGGCAATGCCGCGCTCGGCGAAGCGCTGATCGATGGTGCGGGGCGACTCGTCCGCGGCGAGGATGCCGCGGCCCGGCGCCACCATCGCCTTCGCGGTGGCGACGAGCGCAGCGCGGTCCACTAGACGCGGCCGGCGAGCTCGCGCGGCGCGTCGCTGCGCTTGGTCCCTGTCTCGCCCTTCTTCCCGTGATATCCGTGGGGGAAGATGCGGAGGAGCAGGTACGTGCCGGTCGTCGGATCGTCGCTGCGCTCGACGACGAGCGATGGCCCCCAGCGCGACGCGAATTCGTCGCCCGGCTTCGGAACGCGCGTGCCGGACTCGAATCCCTCCCGGTCCCACTGCAGCACGGCGTAGCCACGCACGATGCGCTCCTCCTCGCCGCCCTCGTCGGGCCGCCAGGAGTGCGCGCCGGGGTGCTCGCGCTGGCACACCGCGGGGGAGCCGGAGTGCAGCGTCACCCACTTGAAGACGTCGGCATCCTTGCTCTGCGCGCCCTGTGGATAGGCTTCGCGGTGCTTCTGCTCGCCGGCCGTGCAGAGGTAGTAGAAGAGCATCGAGCGCAGTATATGGACGTGCATCAGACGACGATCCGCGTCCTCGGCCGGATCACACGCGTGCTCGAGGCGGGGGAGCGCTCTGCGCGCGATCCGGTCGTGATGATCCATGGCGTCGGCGGTTGGGCCGAGAACTGGCGTGAGGTCATGGGGCCGATCGCGCGGACCGGACGGCGCGCGATCGCCGTCGACCTGCCGGGCTTTGGCGAGAGCGAGCCGGCCGGCCGCGTGTCCTACTTCGGCGCGCGTGACGCGTTCTACCCGCGCTTCATGACGGCGCTCCTGGACGAGCTCGGTATCACGACGGCGCATCTGGTCGGCAGCTCCATGGGCGGTGCGGTCGCGTATATGACCGCTGTGACCGTGCCAGCGCGCACACGCTCGCTCGTGCTCGTGGCGAGCGGCGGGCTGGGCGCCGACCTCGCCCTCTTCCTGCGACTGACGACCCTACCGGGCATGACGACCCTCGCTCGGCTGTTCGGGCGACCCGCGCACGGCCGCGCCGTCCTGCGCACCTGCTTCTTCGACCCCGCGCGCATCCCCGAAGCCCTGTACGCGGAGGCCGAGCGCTACGGCTTCCGCTCGTATCCGGAGTTCGTGCGCGTGCTGCGCTCGGCAGTGACTCTCCGTGGCGTGCGGGCCGACCTGCGCCGCCACTGGATCACCCAGGCCGGCAGATACCGTGGTCCCGTGCTGGTGGTCTGGGGGCGCGAGGATGCCGTCCTACCGATCGGTCATCTCGATGCAGCGAAAGAGGTCTTCCCACAGGCGGAAGTCCAGGTGCTCGAGCGCTGTGGACATCTACCGATGATCGAGCGCACCGACGACTACATGGCGGCGCTCGCGCCGTTCCTCGACCGCGCGGAGACCCCCCTGGCGGCGTGAGCCTCGCGTCCCGCGAAGTGGCACCATTGGACCGAACACATGAAGACGGGAGAGCGTCCCGCGACCGCGATCACGACCCCCCGCGCCAAGGTCACCCTCACCGCCGAACAGATCACCGCCGACTACCGCCTCGCGGTGAGAAGCCGCGCGGCGAGCGAGCTCGGACGGCGTGAGGTCCTCGTCGGCAGGGCGCCCTTTGGCATCTTCGGCGACGGCAAGGAGATCGCGAACCTCGGCCTGGCGCGCGCCTTCCGGCCGGGCGACTGGCGGAGCGGCTACTACCGCGACCAGACGCTCCACTTCGCCCTCGGTCTCGCGACGCTGGAGCAGTGCTTCGCGCAGCTCTACGCCGACGCCGATCTGGCCCGCGATCCGTTCTCGGCGGGCCGGCAGATGTCCAATCACTACGCGAGCCGCACGATCGACGAGCGCGGTCGGTGGCGCGACCTGCTGGCGACGCCCCACACCGCGTCGGATCTGTCGCCGGTCGGCGCGCAGATGCCCCGCTCGGTCGGCCTGGCGTGGGCCTCCAAGCTCTACCGGCAGTCACCTGTCCTCAAGGAGGTCGCGCGGGGCTTCTCGCGGAACGGGGATGAGGTGTGCTTCGCCACCAGCGGCAACGCCGGCACGAGCGAGGGCCTCTTCTGGGAATCCGTGAACGCCGCGGGTGTGCTGCAGATCCCGCTCGTCATCGCGATCTGGGACGACGGCTATGGCATCAGCGTGCCGAACGAGCAGCAGACCGTGAAGAGCTCGATCTCCGCGGCCCTCGCGGGCATGCAGCGTGACGGCGGTCCGGGCTACGAGATCCGCGTCGTGAAGGGTTGGGACTACGTCGGCCTGGTGGACACCTTCGCCGAGGTCGCCCAGATCGCGCGGCGCGATCACGTGCCGGCGCTCGTCCATGTGGTCGAGGTCACTCAGCCGCAGGGCCACTCCACGAGCGGCAGCCACGAGCGCTACAAGTCCGCGGAGCGCCTGCGCTTCGAGGTCGAGGCCGATCCGATCAAGCGGATGCGCGAGTGGATGATCGTTGAGGGCATCGCCGACGCCGCGACGCTCGATGCTTCGGAGAAGCGCGACCGCGCCGAGGTGGAGGCCATCCGCGAGCGCGCGTATGAGGCATTCCAGGAGCCGATCCGCAGGGAGCGCGACGAGGCAGTGCGCCTCATCGCCGCCGCGGCCGCCGAGTCCGCCGTCGACCTCGGTCCGCAGCTCGAGGAGCTGCGTGCGGAGACCGATCCCAATCGCCGGCTGGTCCACACCACCGCCTACCACGCGCTCGTGGCGCTCCGCGAGCACGGCGGACCCGCCCGCGACGCGCTCGCGGGATTCGTGGCGCGGCATCGCAGCGAGAACGTCCGCCGCTACACCTCGCAGCTCTACTCGGAGACGGACGGGTCTCCGCTCGCCGTCGCGCCGGTCCCGCCCGCGTATGCCGCGGACGCCGAGACGGTGGACGGTCGCATCGTGCTGCTGCGCTGCTTCGACGCGCACCTCGCGCGCGATCCGCGCATCGTCATCCTGGGCGAGGACGTCGGCGTGCTCGGCGACGTGAACCTGGTGTACGAGGGGCTGCAGGCGAAGCACGGGCCGCTGCGCGTCGTGGACACAGGTATCCGCGAGGCGACGATCCTTGGGCAGGGCATCGGCGCCGCGATGCGCGGGCTCCGTCCGATCGTGGACATCCAGTACGTCGACTACCTGCTCTACGCGCTCGAGATCGCCTCCGACGATCTCGCGACGCTGCGCCACCGGACCGCCGGTGGCCAGATGGCACCGGTGATCATCCGGACGAAGGGCCACCGGCTCCAGGGGATCTGGCACACCGGCTCGCCGATGCAGCTCATCCTCGGTGCCCTGCGCGGCATGCATGTCTGCGTTCCGCGGGACATGACGCAAGCGGCGGGCTTCTACAACACGCTGCTGCGCGGCGACGATCCCGCGCTCGTCATCGAGGTGCTTTCGGGCTACCGCCTGAAGGAGCGCGTGCCCGCGAACGTCGCGGACTTCACGCTCCCACTCGGCGTGCCCGAGGTCATCCGCGAGGGGGCCGACCTGACCATCGTCACGTACGGCGCGCTCTGCCGCATCGCGCTCGAGGCGGCAGAGGATCTGGCCGCGGCCGGCATCGATGCCGAGGTCATCGACGTCCGCACGCTGCTGCCGTTCGACACGGGCGCGCTCATCGGCCGGAGCGTGCGAAAGACGGGAGCCCTGCTCGTGGTGGACGAGGACCTGCCGGGCGGCGCGTCGGCGTACCTGCTGCAACAGATCCTCGATACCCAGCGCGCGATCGACCACCTCGACGCCCCCGCGCGCGCGGTCTCGGCGACCGCGGCGAGGACATCGGTGGGCACCGACGCCGACTACTTCACCAAGCCGAGCCGCGATGACGTCTTCGCCGCGGCGTACGCGATGGCGCGCACGCGCGACCCAGGGTCGTTCCCGCCGATCCTGCCGGAGGGCGAGTGACCGAGAAGTCGAACGTCCAGGCGGTGCACGACACCCTGCTCGCCGAGTTCCGGCGAGACGAGCGCTACATCCTGCTCGGCGAGGACGTCGGCGTCCGTGGCGGCGTGTTCCGGGTCTCGGACGGGTTCATCGAGGAGTTCGGACGCGAGCGCATCATCGACACGCCGGTCGCGGAATCCGCGATCGTCGGCGTGGCCATCGGCGCCGCGCTCGGCGGGCTCCTGCCGGTGGCGGAGATGCAGTTCGCCGACTTCAGCGCGCCTGCGTTCGAGCAGATCGTGGACGAGGCGGCGCGGATCCGGTACCGCTCCAACGGCGGATACGGCGTGCCGCTGGTGATCCGCATGCCCTGGGGCGGAGCGATCCACGGCGCCCTGTATCACTCGCAGTCGGTCGAGGCCTTCTATGCCCATGTCCCGGGGCTCAAGGTGGTGGTGCCGAGCACGCCGCGCGACATCACCGGCATGCTTCGCGCCGCGCTGCGCGACCCCGACCCGGTCATCTTCCTCGAGCACAAGGCCACGTATCGTGCCGTCCGTGGGGACGTGCCCGACGACCCCGAGTTCACGATCCCGCTCGGTCCGGCGGACGTGAAGCGGGAGGGCACGGACATCACCGTGTTCGCGTATGGTCTGATGCTGCACCACTCACTGCGCGCGGCCGAGACGCTCGCCGCGGAGGGCGTGTCGGTGAACGTGGTGGACGTCCGCAGCCTGCGTCCCCTGGACGCCGCGACCATCCTCCGGGAATCGCGCAAGACCGGGAAGTGTTTGGTCGTGTACGAGGACAACCGCATGTTCGGAGCGGGTGCGGAGATCGCCGCACTCATCGCCGAGGAGGCGTTCGACGCGCTGGATGCGCCGGTGATGCGACTGGGTGGGCCCGAGGTGCCCGCCATGCCGTACAACAAGCCGCAGGAGGACTGGTTCATGCCGGATCCGACGAAGATCGCGACGAAGATGCGCGAGCTCGCGGCGTATTAGGGAGACGAGATGTTCGAGCTGAAGATGCCGAAGCTGGGCGAGTCCGTCACCGAGGGGACGATCGGCAAGTGGCTGAAGCGTCCGGGCGAGAAGGTGAACAAGTACGACCTCCTGGTGGAGGTCCAGACGGACAAGGTGAACACCGAGATCCCCTCACCGGTCTCCGGCACGCTGCGCGAGGTCAAGGTGGAGGAGGGGCAGACCGTCCCGATCGGCACGCTCCTCGCGGTCTTCGACACCGCGGACGGCGAGGCCGCCGCCGCCTCACCGGCGGGCTCCGGCTCGGTGTCCGCGGCCGGTGGCAGCGCGGCCGAGGCCCCCGCGGCATCCGCACCGCGCCAGAGCGCACCCGCCCAGAGCGGCGTCGCGGCGCCCGCTGCGGCCCCGCGCCCCGCCGCGGCAGCGCCGCAGGCTCCAGCCGCGCCGCAGCAGGCCCCTGCCGCACCGCCGCAGGCGTCCGCCGCACGCGCGGACCTCTCCGATGTGCGGGCGACGCCCGCCGTGCGCAAGCTGGCGTCCGAGAACGGCGTGGACATCTCCGAGATCGAGGGCACGGGGCTCGGCGGTCGCGTCTCGAAGAAGGACGTCGAGGACTTCATCGCGCAGCGCGCCGCCACGGCGCGACCGGAGCCCGCGCAGCGGCCATCGGCCGAGCAGCAGGCGGCGGCGGGCCGCGTGATCCCAGCGCAGCCCCAGCAGCAGCCGGCGCGACCGGCGCCGTCGCCGAGCCTGGCCGGTGACACGCTCGTCCCACTCACGCAGATGCGCCGCGCCATCGCGAACAACATGGTCCAGGCGTGGAGCGCACCGCACGCGCACGCGGTCATGCCGGTGGACGTGACCGATCTCATGAAGTACCGCGAGAAGGTGCGCCATGAGTTCCAGGCACGGGAGGGCTTCGACCTCTCGCCGGCGGCATTCATCGCCAAGGCCGTCGTGGAGGGCGTGCGCTCCGTGCCGCAGGTGAACGCGAGCTGGACCGACCAGGGTCTGCTCATGCACCGGGAGATCAATCTCGGCTACGCGGTGGCCCTGGGCGAGGAAGGCCTCATCGTGCCGGTGATCCGCGACGCGGACGGGAAGAGCCTCGCCGGCCTGATGCGCTCGATCCGCGACCTGGTGGACCGCGCGAAGGTCCGGCGCCTGACGCTCGATGATCTGACCGGCGGGACGTTCACGCTGAACAACACCGGCCCGCTGGGCACGGTCGTCTCGAGCCCCATCGTGCCGCCCGGTCAGGCGGCGATCCTGTCATCGGAGTCCATCCGCAAGGCGCTCACCGTCACCGACGACGACAGCATCGCGATCCGGCAGATGATGAACATCGTCATCGGCTTCGATCACCGCATCATCGACGGCTCCACCGCCGCGCGCTTCCTCGCCGCGGTGCGCGACTGGCTCCAGGACGTGGGTCCCTCGGTCCCGGTGTACTAGATGACACGAGTGACGAGCGGGTCCGCCGCGAGGAGCGGGACGACCAGCCCTGAGCGCGTCTCCCCGGCGAAGCCGGGAGGTTGAGCAAGATGCCTGAGCTCGCTCCGATCGTCTTCGAGATCCCCGGCGACGTCGAGCGGCCGCGCTCACGCGGCCGCGGTGCCTCGAACACCGCGGTGCCCATCGACCACGCGCGTCCGGAGTGGCTGAAGGTCCGCCTGCCGACAGGTCCGACATATGAGGGGCTGCGGCGGCTCATGCGCAGCAAGGAGCTGCACACGGTCTGTGAGGAGGCGCACTGCCCGAACATGGCCGAGTGCTGGGGCGCGGGCACGGCCACGTTCATGATCCTCGGGGACACCTGCACGCGGTCCTGTGGCTTCTGCGCGGTGAAGACCGGACGGCCGGGCACCGTGGATGAGGAAGAGCCCGCGCGGGTCGGTGAGGCGGTCGCGAAGATGGCGCTCGGCCACGCCGTGGTCACGAGCGTGAATCGCGACGAGCTCGCCGATGGGGGAGCGCAGATCTTCGCCATGACCATCCGTGAGATCCGGCGCCAGTCGCCCGGGACGACCGTCGAGGTGCTCATCCCGGACTTCCTGGGACGGCCGGAGGCGCTGGACATCGTGCTCGAGGCCGCGCCGGAGGTGCTCAGCCATAACGTCGAGACCGTCCCGCGCCTGTACCAGCGCGTGCGACCGCAGGCGCGCTACGAGCGCTCGCTCGGCGTGCTCGAGCGCATCGCCGCGCGCGCGGGAGGCATCGTCTGCAAGACCGGCATCATGGTCGGGCTGGGCGAGACCATGGACGAGGTCCTCGACACGATGCGCGACATCGCCGCGCGCGGGACGCATGTCCTCACGATCGGGCAGTACCTGCGACCGTCGCCCCTGCACCTGCCGATCGAGCGGTACTGGACGCCCGACGAGTTCCGCGCGCTGCGCGATGCAGGGATGACGATGGGCTACCGCCACGTCGAGTCCGGCCCGCTGGTGCGCTCCTCGTATCACGCCGAGCGTCATGTCGGCGTCTAGCGCGCTGCGCGCCGCCTGGCTCGGCCGCACCGGCTACATCGAAGGCTGGCGTATGCAGGAGGCGGTCGCGGCGCGGGTGCGCACCGGCGCGGACGCGCACCTGCTGCTCGTCGAGCACGATCCGGTGTACACGATCGGACGCCGCGGCACGCTCGATCACCTGCTCGTCGATCTCGGGGACATCGGCGCCAGCGGCGCGTCGGTCTACCTGGTGGACCGTGGCGGCGACATCACGTACCACGGACCTGGGCAGCTGGTGGGTTATCCCATCATCCCGCTCGGCGAGCGCGCCGACCTGGTGCGGTACGTCCGCGGGCTCGAGGATGCGCTCATCGCCGTCCTCGCCTCATACGGCGTGGTCGCGCGATCGGAGCGCGGGAAGACGGGTGTGTGGGTGGACCTGCCGGACGGACGACCGGCGAAGATCGCCGCGATCGGTGTGCGTGTCTCACGCGGTGTCACGACGCATGGCTTCGCGCTGAACGTCTCCACCGACCTCGCGGCGTTCACCCGCATGGTCCCCTGCGGCTTCGCTCACGAGGTCGCCTCGCTCGAGCGGCTCGGTGTCCACCGGGAGCTGCGGCAGGTCGCCGACGATGTCGCCCGGGCGCTCGCCGGCGAGCTGGCTCGCTCGCTCGTGTTCGGGGAGGTCGCCGCGGCCGGGGACGACGAGATCCCGCTGGATGCCCCCGTCCGGCAGGCGATCGATCTGGCGCGGGAGGCCGTCCCCGCCTAGCGCTCGGTGGGGTACTAGGACCACCGGGTCACCATCCCGATGGGCCCTCTGCCCCATGGTCCGCGGGAGCGCGGCGTCGCACAGTTGGTCACGGTGGGTCTGGCGTTCCTCGCGGATCTCGCGCGCAAGCGCTCCCTGGCTTCGGCAGCGCTGCTCTTCCTCATGCTCGTCGACGAGATCGAGGGTCTCGTGTTCATCGGCCTCGGCGTGATCCTCGGGCGCGTCGACCTCTTCCTGTCGATCCAGGAGGTCCTCTTCCCGGCGGTCGTCGCGGTCTCCGGCGCCGTAGCGCTTGCGCGGAACTGGACCCGCCGCGCGCCGGCCGAGGAGCCGCCACCGCTCGAGACGCTCGAGCTCGCCGTGCTGGCGCAGCGGATCGGGACCGCCCGCTAGGGCCGCGCGGGCAGGGCTACTTGCCCTTCTTGCCGATCGCCCGGACGAACGTCTCCACCGGGATCGCGCTCAGCGTCTCGATCGACACGGTGCCGCGGGCTCCCAGCGCCACCGAGATGCGCGCGATGGCCTCGTTGTCCTTCGCCTCGACGATGTTCACGAAGTCATAGCGACCGAGCGTGGCGTACTGCGCGACGACGCGGGCGCCGAGCGCCTCGATCTCCTTGTTGACCTCCTTGATGCGGCGGGGGTTCGCCTGGATCGTCTTCACACCCGGAGCGCTGACCTTCGTGAGCAGGACGTACGTCGCCATGTGAGCCTCCCGGTTCATACTCGAGGCGAAGCATATGCCGACGTTCACGAGAGCCCAGGCCGATGCATTGCTGCCGAAGGTCCGCCCGCTCCTCGAGGATCTGCAGCGCCGTGTGGCCGCGTACCGGCGCCGGCCGAGCGAGCCGATCGAGCACGAGATCGAGGCGATCCTCCGCGACCTCCACGATCTGGGCGTCGAGGTGAAGGACCCCGACCGCGGCCTGGTGGACTTTCGCGCCAGGCTGCGCGGGCGCGAGGTCTATCTCTGCTGGCAGCTCGGAGAGCCGGAGCGCATCGCGTTCTGGCACGACCTCGAGGCCGGCTTCGCGGGCCGGAGGATCATCGAGGACTAGC
>DASSPF010000066.1:0-3135 GCA_035699805.1 Candidatus Limnocylindria bacterium
TGAGAAATCGCCGGTGGGGTCGGGAGGGCCCACCGAATGTCGATCCGTCGTGCGTTCCAGATCGCGACCTTCGTCCTTGCTCTTGCGTTCTCGTTCGGCGCCACCAGCGTCTCAAGCTACGCGAACAACTGCGACCCTCAGAACACCGGATTCTGCTGAGCAACACTGGCCGGGGTTAGTCCACGGCCGACCGAGCGACGGGCACATTGGGCCCGGGACCCCTGACCGGCACGGCCCCGGTCTCGGTCCGAGCGGCTCAGGTTCAGTTCAGGTTGACCATCGCCTTGTGCGCCCGTAAAGTGTCGCCTGCATGAATCAGGTGCGTTCCCCCATGGTGGCCGACGTCGGCGCGCGCATCCGCTCACTTCGCACCGCGAGGGGTCTCACCCAGGCGCAGGTGGCCGAGCCGCTCTACACCAAGGCCTACATCTCGATGCTGGAGTCCGGCCGCACGCGCGCTTCGATGAAGGCCCTCGAGCACATCGCCGGAGTGCTCGGCGTGAAGCCCTCCGATCTCCTCGGCGGATCGCCGAGCGCGAGCACGCCGCAATACCAGCTCATCGAGGGGCGCAGCCTCGTCGAGCAGGGCCGCTTCGCCGATGCGGTGAAGACGCTCGAGCCTCTCGAGGAGGGTCTGAACGCTGCGGATCAGCTCATGCGCCTGCGGTACCTCGCGATCGCCTACAACGGGACGGGCCAGCCCAAGCTCGCCTTCCCCGTGATCGAGCGTGCGCAGCGCATGGCCGACCTCCTGGAGAACCCCGAGGAGTCCGTTCGCCTCAAGGCGGTCCTCGCCGGCACGTATTCCCGCACCTATGCCTACGACGACGCGAGTCGCCTCCTGCGCGAATGCATCGTCGCGTGCGAGGGGGGTGTGGTGAAGGACCGCGCCTTCTACTTCCGGCGGCTCGTCGATCTGGCGAATGTCCTCACCAATCTCCGACAGGCGCGCCAGGCCCTGGCACTGTACGAGCGTGCCATCGAGCTTGCCGCCGACTTCGCGGACCGCAGCGCCCTGGCCGGACTCTATGCGGGGATGTCCAAGAACTACCAGAACGACGGCGACATCGAGGCGGCCATCACCTACAACGGCAAGAGCCTCCAGCTCTACGAGGAGCTCGGCCTGCTCGATCAGATCGCCTGCACGCTCGACAACGCGGCGATGCTCTACGCCGAGTACGGCAACCGCGAGCGCGCGCGGGACTGCCTCGCGCGCGCTGCCGCGCTCGCGCAGGAGACGCGGCGTGACGGCACGCTCGCCTCGATCCGCGCGTCGGAGGCCGAGGTCCTCTCCAAGACGGATCCCGACGCCGCGCTCGCCGCGGCCCAGGAGGCGCTCAAGTTCGCGCGGAAGGTGGACCAGCCCGACGCGCAGGTGCGCGCCCTCGTCCTCATCGGTGAGCTCCGCATGGCCACCAGCGCGGCCGCCGGAAAGCGCTCCTTCCAGGAGGCGACGCAGCTCGCCGAGGAGCGCGTTCCCCACCTGCAGCGCGTCGTCTTCGACCGCTGGTCGCGCGCCGCGGAGGCGCGCGGCGACGCGGACGAGGCCCTGCGCCTGGCACGCCGCGCACTCGACGCCGTCCGCGCATAGCCCGCGCGCTTTAGCCTCGTTCCAATGACCCTCACCGCGGCGCTGGTGCGCGAGCGCGTACGAGGCACGATCCTGGCACGTATCGGCGACACGCCGCTGATCCGGCTCCATCGGGTCGGCGCGGGACTCGCGGGTGAGCTGTGGGCGAAGCTCGAGTCCGCCAATCCGGGCGGCAGCGTGAAGGACCGGGCCGGTCTGTGGATGGTGCTGGCGGCCGAGGAGGCGGGTGCGCTGTCGGGCGACCGCGTCGTGCTCGACGCGACGAGCGGCAACACCGGCGTGGCGCTCGCGCTCGTCGGCGCGGTGCGCGGCCACCGTGTGACCCTGGTCATGCCCGATCGCGTCTCACTGGAGCGCAAGCGCATCGCGAGGGCGTTCGCCGCGGAGCTCGTGCTCACCGATCCCCTGGAGGGGACCGACGGCGCGATCCGCGAGGCCCGGCGGCTCGCGGCCGCCGACGCCCGGTACGTGTACGTCGACCAGTATGCGAACGCCGCCAACCCGCTCGCCCACGAGCTGACCACCGGTCCCGAGATCTGGGAGCAGAGCGCGGGTGCGGTGACGCACGTCGTCGCGGGCGTCGGCACGTCCGGGACGGTCGTCGGGATCTCGCGTGCGCTGCGACCGCGCGGGGTGCGCATCGTCGCGGTCCAGCCGGACGACCCGCTGCACGGCATCGAGGGCTGGAAGCACATGGCGACGGCGATCCGGCCGGCGATCTGGGATGAGCGCGCCGCCGACGTGCACGCCACGATGGGCACCGAGGAGGCGGTCACCATGATGCGCCGGCTCGCGCGCGAGGAGGGGATCTTCACCGGACCGTCTGGTGGGGCGGCGGTCGCCGCGGCGGTGCGCGTGGCGAGGGAACAACCGGGCCGTATCGTCGTGTTGATCGCTGATGGGGGAGAGCGCTACCTCAGTACCCCCCTCTGGGAGTGACACATGACGGTGACGGTCCGGCTGCCCGGCGCGCTCCGCGACGTGACGGGTGGCGTGACGAAGGTGCAGGCGAGCGGCGGGACGCTCGCCGAGGTGATCGCGGACCTCGAGCGCCGGCATCCCGGCCTGCGTGACCGCATCCTCGATGGCGACGGACGGATCCGGTCTCACGTGAACGTGTACATCGGCGACGAGGACGCGCGGGCGAGCGGCGGGACCGCGGCGCGGGTACCCGAGGGCTCCGAGGTGATGGTCATCCCCGCGATGGCGGGCGGCGCATAGCGAGCCGGGGCGGCCGCTTCACCCTCCCGGACGAGCTCCGCGAGGAGATCGTCGCGCACGCACGGGCGTCGGCCCCTCGCGAAGCATGCGGCCTGCTCGCGGGGGTCTCAGGGGTCGCCGGCCGGGTCATCCGCTGTGCGAACACGCACCCCACACCCACGACCCGCTACCTCATTGACCCGCGCGAGCAGCTCGCGGCCTTCCGCTCCATGGACGAGCGCGGCGAGGAGCTCATCGCCATCTACCACAGCCATCCGGTCAGCCAGCCGTATCCGTCGCCGACGGACCGTGCTGAGGCGTACTACCCCGACGCGGCGTACGTG
>DASSPF010000067.1:0-2248 GCA_035699805.1 Candidatus Limnocylindria bacterium
CGGCCTTGATGAGTCCCTGCGTCGCGCGATGCTTGAGGTGCGGAGGCGGAGGACCATCCGCAAACAGATCCTAGGGCTGCCATCCAAGCGAGTCGCGCGTCCGTTCCTGGCGAGTCCGAAGAGATCCGTCTTCCACAGGACGGGCTGTGCATGGGCAGGCGAGATCGGCACCGAAATGCTCGTGATACCAACGGCGGCAGCCGCGCGAGCGCGCGGGCTCCGGCCTTGTCGCCTCTGCCGCCCTCTCGACCCACCCCAAGTCGCGGATCCCTGAGCAGCGCCGACGACTAAGGTATTTGGCCCTCCCCAGTCGACAGCCAACTCTCGCGTCGGCGATTAGGGTGCGTCACCCCGACGCTCCCGTTCCGCGCGGTTCTCGCCGCCACCTCGGGAGCCATGCACGCGCCGCGCGTACGCGTCTTCTGATTCGGATGTGCGACGCCGGAGTCGAAGCCCTAGGCCGGCCTTGCGCACCTGAGCGAGATTGCGCGCATGAATAGCGTAGTTCCCTTCTTCGATCACTCGAAGCTGACGTCGCAGGTACTCGATGCGCGCCATCAGGCCATGCTTAACGTCTGCCACGGCGTAATCCTACGTCGGGCGCTAGCTCTGCTGCCCATAAAGGTTGTTGACAAAGTGAGAGCCCTCCGCGCCTGCTTGGGGTGATTCAGCTCCAAGCGACAAAGGAGGGCTCTCGTGTCTAACTCTAGGCCGCGACTCAGCGCATTCGGTCGGTCAGTGCTCGTCTCGCGGATCAAGGCGGGGTGGTCGCTGCGACGCGCGGCCGCCGCGCTGGGCGTGTCGGCGACATGGGCCTGGGTGATCTGGCATCGCTTCCTGGCGGACGGCGAGCGGGCGTTCGCGATCCGCTCGAGCCGTCCGCACCGCTCGCCGCGCCGCCTGGCGACCTCGATCGAGCGGCGCGTGATCCGCGAGCGTCGGCGGCGCAAGTGGGGGCCGCTGCGCCTGTCGTGGCTGTTGGGCCTGGCCCGCTCGACGGTGTACGCGGTGCTGCGTCGCACCGGCCTGGGTCACCGCCGCGTCTTCCGCGCACCCCTGCCGCCGGTGCGCCGATATGAGCGCGCCACGCCCGGGGATCTGGTGCACGTCGACACCAAGAAGCTCGGCCGGCTCGGAGTGGGCGGGGGCAAGCGCTTCGGAGCGCGGCGCCACTCCCAGGCGCGTGGCTGGGAGTACGTCCACGTCGCGGTCGACGACCGCACCCGAGTGCCGTACGTCGAGCGCCTGGGCGGTGAGCGCGGGATCGACTGCGCCGGGTTCCTCCGCCGGGCGACCGCGTTCTTCCTCGATCACGGCGTGCGCGTGCGCCAGGTGATGACCGACAACGCCTTCGCATACACCAAGAGTCCCGACTGGGCTGCGGCAATCGCTGAGCTCGGTCTCCAGCATCTGCGCACGCCCGCGTACACCCCGCGGGTGAACGGCAAGGCCGAGGCGTTCATCGGGATCCTGCTGCGAGAGTGGGCCTACGTGCGCCCGTACGAGGACAACCGCGCGCGCTCGATCGCGCTACCCGCGTTCGTCCATTCGTACACTCACCGCCGACCCCATGGCGAGCTCGGAGGGCTCACCCCGATACAGCGTCTCGCCCAGGACGTTCACAACCTCCGTGGGCAGTACAGCTAGCCTGGCCCGGGCACGTTCACCACGATCTCGCCCGCTCCTCCGCGCACCACGACGATCTCCGAGGTCTCGCTCCCGGGGTTCCCCTCGCGGTGGATCTCGCCGGGCGCGACGTACAGCGTGTCGCCCGCGTGCGCCTCCAGCGCCTCACGGCCGCCCACACCGAACTCGAGCCGCACCACGCCGCGCAGCACGTGGATCACCGACTCGTACGCCCCGTGGTGGTGCCAGCCGGAGAATGCCCCGGCGTCGGTGCGCGCGACGCCGGCCCAGAGTCCGGCGGTGCGGACGGCCTCTTCGCGCGCCATGCCGGGCGTCTGGACGGTCTCACGCCGGCGCTCGGCGGCGCGGATCAGGCGGGTGGGCTCACTCGACCTCGTCATCGGAGCCCCAGCGCTCGTGCTGCTCGTGGAGCTGCGCGCCACGGCGCGCGACCCAGTTGTGGACGAAACGCCTGATCTTCCCCGACTCGGGGAGCGCGACCGTCGAGCGGTGGCGGTTGGCGCACTCGAGGGTCACGTCGTCGTCGGTCATGGCCACCGGGAACATCGGCATGTGGCAGCTCTCGCAGTCGGCGGTCCCGTCGAGCCGTAGGTCCATGTCC
>DASSPF010000068.1:0-3565 GCA_035699805.1 Candidatus Limnocylindria bacterium
TCAACGCGCGCGAGGCCTTCGCCGCCGACAACCGCCGCGCCGAGGCCTACGCGAAGGAGCGCAACATCCCCGGCGCGGTCGGGAGCGACTCGCATCGCGTGTCCGAGCTCGGTCGGGCGTGGATCGAGGTGGACGACTTCCACGGGCCGGCGGAGCTGGTCGAGTCGCTGCGCGGCGGCGTCGTGCACGGCCGCCTGACGGGCTCGGCGATCCACCTCGCCACACGCTACGACGTGTTCCGGAAATGGCTGGCCCGACGACGGACAAAAAGGAGCGTCTAGGGTCGCGGGTCCCGGCGCACGTCGAGGACCCGACGATCGAGCAGCTTGCCGAAGAGGCCGGCCACACCGATGAGATCGCGGTGCGCCGAACGCTCTTCGGCAAGCGCGAGCTCGTCTCCACGCTCATCCCGATCGTGCTCATCGCGCTCGCGGCGCGGAACGTCGACTGGGGCGAGGCCACCGCCGCGCTCGCACGCTCGCAGGCGCCGCTCGTGCTCGCCGCCCTCGCGGTCTATTACGCGACGTTCCCGCTGCGGTCGCTGCGCTGGGCGCGGCTGCTGCGTGAGGGTGGCGCCCAGATCGGCTGGCGGGACCTCCTGCGCATCCTCTTCCTCGGATGGTTCGTCAACAGCATCGTCCCGGCGAAGCTCGGCGATCTCTATCGCTCCTTCCTCGTCAAGCAACGCTTTGGGATCTCGCTCTCGCGAACCGTCGGCGTCGTCGTCGCGGAGCGGCTGCTCGACCTGCTCGTCGTATTCGGGATGCTCATCGTCGGCGGCTATGTGGCCTTCGGCCGGACGATCGTCGCGGACCTCGGCCTGGTGTACCTCACCGGCGCGGCCCTCGCCGCGCTCATCGTCGTCGGCCTCGCCGCGGTGTACTACCTCGCGCCAAAGCTGGCGCGCTTCTTCCCGCGCGAGGTGCGCCGTATCGGCCGGCTCTTCCGCGAGGGCGTGCTGCACAGCTTCCGCGCGCTGCCGGTGGCCGGCCCGCTCACGATCCTCATATGGGTCGCCGAGGCGCTGCGACTCCAGCTCGTGATGACCGCGCTCGGGCTCGAGATCCCGCTTTCGGGCGTCGTGTTCGTCGCGGTCGCCGTCGCGCTGCTCACCACGGTGCCGCTCACACCGGCCGGCTTCGGGTTCGTCGAGATCGCGATGGTGTACGTCCTCACCGAGGGGTTCGGGCTCGCCCAGCACGACGCCGTGGCCGTCGCCGTGGTCGATCGTGCGGTGAGCGTGCTCTCTGTCATCGTGATCGGCGCGATCGTGTATCTGCGGACGGGACACCAGGAACGTGTCGGCGGCGGCTAGCGCCGGCGCGGCGCCGCACCGCATGTGGTGGCTGCTCGTCGTGGTCGCCGGTGGCGCCGCGCTCGTGGGCGCCGGGCGCTGGCTGTGGGCGCTCGCGAGCGGGCTGCCGGTCCTCTACGGCGAGGGCGCGGTCGCCCACGCCGCCCTGCTCGCGCGGGATCGGCTGGAGTACACGGCGGAGAGCACCGGCGCGATCTTCGTCGCCGCGAACTATCCGCCGCTGTACTTCCACCTCGCGGCGGTCGGCGATCCGTTCATGACCGGGCGCCTCCTGAGCATCGCCGCCACGCTCTTTGTCGCGGGCGCCATCGCCTACCGGGCGCGGCCCGCGGGTGCGCCGGTCGCCATCGGCCTGGCCGCGGCTTGGCTCGCGACGGCTCCGGTCGCGGTGTGGGGGAGCGCGGTCAAGCCCGATCTCGTCGCGCTCGCGTTCACGGTCGGGGCCGTGCTCGCGGTCGGCGCGCGCCGCACCGCCGTCGCCGGCGCCCTCTTGGCCCTCGCCTGCTGGACCAAGCCGACCGCGGCACTGCCCGCCCTCGCGCTCCTGGCGTTCCTGGTCCTGCGCGAGCGGTCCGGCGTCCCGCGCTTCGCCGCGTCGGGGCTCGCCGCGCTCGTGCTCGCCGCGCTCGCGACGGTGCTCCCCGGTGCGCCGATGTACGAGCACGTCGTCACGTGGAACGCGCTGCCGTGGCACGCCGACCAGGCGCTCCTCATGGGCGTGCTGGTGCTGTTCATCAGCGGCGCGGCCGTCGTCGCGTTCGTCGTGCTCCGGCCGGGTGGACCGGTGCTGGCCTACGCCATCGGTGCGCTGGGCATCGTCGCGCTCGGTGGGCGCGAGGGTGCCACGTTCAACTATCTCCTCGATCTGCTCGCCGCGATCCACCTCGGCATCGCGCAGCTCGCGCCACGCATCCGTCTCTCCCCGGTGCTGCCTGTGGCGATCGTCCTCCAGCTCCTTGCCGCCCTCGCACTCTTCGACCCTCTCGGCATCCTGCCCGGACGCGCGATCAGCACCGGCGCGTGGGGACGGCCCGACCGCATCGAGGTGGTGCGATCTCTGCCCGGAACGCTCCTGGTGGAGGACAGCGGTCTGCTCGTCGCGGACGGGCGTGCGCCCGCGGTGGACGATCTGTTCCTCTGGTCGCGGCTGCAGGACGCGCGCGCCGATGACCGGCTGCTCGCCGCGGTCCGCGACGGTGCGTTCGGCGCGATCGTCAGCGAGACGGATCTCGCGCGCATGGACACCGCTCCGCTCTGGGCGCGGCAGCGCTGGCACGAGAGTCTGGTGAGCGCGGTGCTGTCGCGATACCGTCTCGATCGCAGCGACGCCGGAGTATTCGTCTACCTGCCGCGGTGAGCATCGCCTCTAGACTGCGCCTCGTGCCGGATGCCGCGTCCATCCGACGAGTCGCGATCCTTTCGCTCGCGCTCCTCGTCGTGCGGATCGCCAGCGCGGTCTTCGTGTCGCAGCCGGGCTACACCGACTCCTTCTATTTCACCGGCGTCGCCGAGCGCCTGGCCGCCGGCCACGGCCTCACCGCCGACTTCATCTGGTCGCCGCTGGAGGCGAAGCCGACGAGCTGGTCGCTGCCCGTGCCGAGCCACCTCTTCTGGGTGCCGCTCCCGACCGTGATCGCGGCCGCGGGCATCGCCGGGCTCGGCCCGGTCCTCGGCGTCTTCCGCGCGGCACAGCTGCCGATCATCCTCATCGCCGCGTTCCTGCCGGTCGTCACGTACGTCGCGGCGCTGCGCCTGGGCGCGGCCGACCGGAGCGCGCTCGCCGCCGCCGCGCTCGCCGGCCTGGGCGGGCTCTTCGCACCCGGCTTCGTCTCCGTGGATGCCTTCGCGCCTGCCGCCCTCCTCGGCACCGCGTTCTTCATCGCGCTCGGCCCCGTGGCAAAAGGCTCGCTGCGCGCGGGTCTGGTGGCGGGCCTCCTCGTCGGCCTCCTCTATCTGGCGCGCAGCGAGGGGGCGCTCTTCGGCCTCGCGCTCCTGTGGCTCGCGCGGGGCGCGCCGACGCGGCGCGCGGCGCTCGCCGGCGCGCTCGTGGCGATCACGATCGGTCTCGCCTGGTTCTCGCGCGACCTCGCCCACGCGGCGACCACCGGCCTCGTCGCCCGGTCCGCGCTGCTCACGAGATACGAGGATTTCTTCGCCATCCAGCCTGATTACCTCACCGGCTCGCTCGCGGACCTCCTCGTGCCGAAGGCCGGCGCCCTCGTGACCAACGCGACGACGTTCGCGTTCGGC
>DASSPF010000069.1:0-3654 GCA_035699805.1 Candidatus Limnocylindria bacterium
TCGACATCTTCGCGCCGCCCAGGCGCATCGCCCCGACGTGGAGCCAGATGCCGGCGAACGGCCGCTTCCCGCTCGCGGTCTCGCTCTGCGCGATCTCGTTCTCGTGGTGCGGGTAGATGAGATCGGCGCCGCCGCCATGCAGGTCGATCCGCTCGCCGAGGTGGTGGGCGACCATCGCCGAACACTCGATGTGCCAGCCCGGCCGGCCACGGCCCCACGGGCTCGGCCAGGTCGGGCCCGAGTCGACGAAGCGCCACAGCGCGAAGTCGCGCGGGTCGCGCCGACCGGAGTCCTCGAGCCCCGCGTCGTCCTGGCCCGCGAGGATGCGGCGCATCCGCGCCGGGGCGAGGCGCGAGAGCCCGCCGTACGCGCGGGCCGTCGCGACATCGAAGTACATCCCGCGCGGGAGGCGGTAGGCCGCGCCGCGCGCCTCGAGCGCGCGGATGAGCTCGTGGATGCGCGCGATCTCGCGCGTCGCGTGCGGCATGACGTCGGGGCGGCGCCAGCCGAGCGCGCGCATGTCGCGCAGGTACGCGCGCTCCTCGCGCCGCCCGAGCTCGCGCCAGCCGACACCGTCGCGGGCGGCGCGCTGGAGGATCGACTCGTCGATGTCGGTGACGTTCTGGGCATAGCGCACGCGGGCCCCGCGCGACTCGAGAAGCCGGACGAGGACGTCGAAGACGAGGAAGGTCCGGGCATGGCCGAGGTGCGTGGTGTCGTACGGCGTGACGCCGCAGACGTACAGCGTGACCGGCGAGGAGCGCGGCCGGAAGGGCACCGCCGCGCGGCGGCGCGTGTCGTACAGGGTGAGCACCGCGACTGACGATATCCTCGGCAAGGATGGCGCGCCTACCCGACCTGGAGGCCACGCTCGCGACCGTCGAGCGCATCGCGAGCGCGCCGACGGCGCCATACCACGAGGTGCGCGCGATGCGCGCCATCGCCGCGGAGCTCGCTTCGCGCGGCATCACCGGCGAGCTCGACGCCTACGGTCAGCTTCACGTCCGCGTCCACCGCGGCCGGGCCGCGCACCCGGTCGCGCTCGTCGTCCACACCGACCATCCCGCCTTCGAGATCACCAGCGCGCACGGGCACGAAGGACGGGCGCGCATCCTCGGGGGCTTCCGCGGCCGCGCGTTCGAGCGCGCCGTCCCGGTGGTGGTGTGCGACGATGCCGACGGCGCGCTGTTCCCCGCCACGCTCGACGACTTCCGCCCGGCCATCGACGTGCCGCACAACTCGCCCGGCGACTGCCGCATCCGCGCCGAGCGGCCGCTCGCCGCTGGTCAGTGGGCGGTCCTCGATCTCCCCGCGTTCGAGGTGCGCGGCGACGAGCTCCACCTGCGCGCCGCCGACGATCTCGCGCTCTGCGCCGTGGCGGTCCTCACCCTCGCCGCGCTCGGTGACGCGAGCGGCCCCTACGACGTGCACGCCGTCTTCACCCGCGGGGAGGAGACCGGTCTGTACGGCGCGCGCCTCGCCGCGGAGGACGGGCTCATCCCGCGCGACGCGATCGTCATCTCGCTCGAGGCCAGCCGCGCACTGCCACACGCGCGCGCCGGGGCAGGCGCGGTGGTGCGGCCCGGCGACATGCACAACACCTTCAGCAACGACGGTGAGCGTTTCCTGCGAGTGGCGCGCGAGCGCCTCGCGGACGAGGGCATCCCCACGCAGCGGGCGCTCCTCACCGGCGGGACCTGCGAGTCGTCGGCGTTCGTGCGCCTGGGGTGGACGACGACAGCGATCGCCCTACCGAATGTGAACTACCACAACCAGACCGAGGAGCACGACCGCTTCGTCCCGGAGATCGTCCGCGTGTCGGACCTGCGCGGAGCGGTCGCGCTGCTCGTGGAAGGAGCGCTCGCGGCCGGGTCGGACGTCGATGAATCGTGGTGGCCCGATGTCCAGCGCGTGGGCAAGGACATTCGCGAGCTGATGCGCCGCCGCGACTAGCTCGCCCGCTCGCTACCACTTTTTTCCGTGCCAAACATGTGGACGGACGGCCCTTGACGTGACGGGTGGCGGGTGTAGAACAGAGTCGTTCCGCGGAACGGAGCAGACAAGACCACCACCAACGCACAGGAGGTGTCATGGTCCGGCTGCACAAGATGTTCGGAGTTTTCGAAGTCGATCGATGACGCCCCCGGCGGAAGGGGGCACTGATCGGCGGGCGGACCGCGGATCGTTCTTGTGGACCGACGATCCCTTCCATGGTGATCGCCACACCGAGGCCGGATGTGAGGCCTGAAGCGGGACGCCCCTTCGAACGCTAGCGATATGACGACCTGTACCACAGAGCGACCCCCGGACGCGGGGGTCGCTTTTTGTACTGTCCGGATGGAGATGCATCAGAGCAGCGAGCTCGCCTGGTTCCGCACCGAGCTGTGGCGCTCGATCGTGCGGCCGCGCGAGTTCGCCCGGGCGCTCGCCCGCGAGCACTACGGCCTCGCCGGCGTGCTCGTGGCGCTCATCGCTGGCGTCGCGCTCTCCCTGGGCATCGACCTCCTCGTCCTCGCCTCGAAGGGCATCCCCGCGACCGGCCTTGTCGGCCGATTGCTCACCGACGCCACGTTCCTCGCCGTTCGGCTCGCGGTCACCGCTGCCGTCGTGTCGTGGCTCACCGTGGTGGCTCTCCGGGCCAGCGGGCGCAGGTGGGTGACGCTCGACCAGCTCTTCACCGCTGTCACATTCGCGCTCGCGCCGCTGGTGTTCGCGCCGGCGTTCGAGGCGGTCGTGACCGTGGCCTCCACCACCGAGACGCTCATGGCCGGCGCCGTCGTGATCCTCCTCCTCGTCGCGCGGGTGGTGGTAGGGGTGGCGCTGAACATCCGCGCGCTGCTGCCGCCGGGACACGCCGCGATCACCTTCGTCCTCGTGGTGGCGCTCGCCATCCCGGTGCTCGGCGATCAGGTCGCGCGTATGCGCTTCGTCACGTACGCCGCGGTCCCCGCGCTGGTGAGCGACCTCGCCGCCGCACCTGCGACCGGGGAGCGCTACGAGATGATCGGCTTCGACCTCACGTTGCCGGCCGGATGGCGCAACGCGTCCACCGGGAACGCCGGCGAGGCTGCGCGCTTCGAGTCGTCCGCCGCCACGGTGGTCATCGCGCGGGCGGCCGCGTCGCCGGTGGACACCGCCGACAGCTACGCCGACAACATCGCGCGACAGCAGCGCCTTGGTGTGACCGACATCTGGCAGGAGAGGAGCGTCACGCGGATCGACGGCATCGTCGCGGTGGATGACCGCTACGGCGGCCGGTATGACGGGCGCGCCGTCCTCTGGCGCCAGTTCACCATCGCACCGGGATCGCAGGGCCTCGCGCTCGTCTATCGCGCGGTCGAGCCGGCCGATCCAGACGCCGCGCTCGCCGAGGCCGCGGCCATCGCGGCATCGTGGCGCATCCGGTCCGCGTCAGGCGGGTGAAGACCCCAGGAGCGGGATCTCGGTCACCCCACCGTCGGCACCGATGCGAAAGGCGCGCACCTCGGCCTCCGGGGTGCGCAGCGATACGAGCACGTACGCCGCGTCGGGGTAGTACGCCTCAGCACGGTCCGTCGGCGACGGATACGGCTGGCTGACCGGATGGCTGTGGTAGATGGCGATGAGCTCCTCGCCGCGCTCGTCCATGGAGCGGAAGGCCGCGAGCTGCTCGCG
>DASSPF010000070.1:0-24383 GCA_035699805.1 Candidatus Limnocylindria bacterium
TGGCACGACGTGTGGCATTTCGGCGTCGACGCCGGCGTGAGCGGCGCCGCGTTCCTCGCGCACCTGCGGCTGCTTCGCGCTGAACGGGGAGCCGCCGTGGCCGCCGAGGCCGTGCCGTCACAGTTCGCGTTCCTCGTGCGCATGAGCGCGGCCGACCGGGAGGCCGCCCAGGCGCGCATCGCGATCGCGCTGCCCGACGCCTCGGTCGTCGCGGTGCGGACCACGCCGGACGGCCCGGGTGCGGTCGCCATCGAGTCGCTCACGCCGCTGGAGCGCGGGCCGAGCGTTGTCGCGGTCATCGGCGCGGGTCTTGCGGCCCTCGTGGTGCTGCTCCTTCTCTCCGGCCTGTTCCGCGGCGTCTCTTCGGTGCAGAGCGAGCCGCCCCGGCCGGTGTCCGCGGTGGCCGGGGCGCGTGGCCCGATGGTCTGGGAAGTGACGATGCCGACCACGGTCTCCGGCCGCGACGCAGAGCCGACGGTCATCGGCGCGCCGTTCGATCTGCCGGTGGTCGTCGAGATGGTCGTCCGCGCGGAACCCGGGGCCACGGGCGACCTCGTCTGGATCCTGAGCGAGGCGGACGACCATCGTGTCAGCGCCGCGGTGAGCATCGCGGGCCAGCAGGTCGAGCTCCGGCAGGGCGAGGGGTCGCGCGTCGCGCGGCAGGGTGTCGGGGTCCCGGACATCGCCTCGGGCCGCCCGCTCCTCCTGGTCGCGCTCATCGAGCCCGGGTACGTCGGCCTCGACGCGGACAAGTCGGTCGTCGGCACGTTCCACTTCGAGGATCAGAGCGTGCGCAGGAGCGTGACGGTGAGCGTCACCGGCGGTGGGACCTTCGTGATCGAGTCGGTCCGCGTGTTCGCCCTGAAGCGCTAGGCGAGGGTCCCGGCCGACGAGGCCTGCGGTCGCCCTGGACTGTCTAGGGTCGCGTGCCGGCGACGCTCAAGGAGCCAGCCGCGAGGGTGACGCTGGTGATCCGCGCGTCGGCGGGTACCAGGCGGGCGATGCTCGCGTGGAGTGTCTCGCTGATGGATGCCCGCGTGGAGTCCGGGAGCGACATCCCCGCGAGCGTCGCACTGTCCACGCGCACGGCGAGGCGGCCGTCGCTCGCGCTCGGCGTCGCCTGAAGGACGAACTGGGTCGTCCCGAAGAGCACCTTCGCGCGCGCGGTCAGCCGGACGCCGCCGCTGGCGATGCGCACGTCCGGATCGCTCACTGTCACGCCGCTCACGGTCTGCGGGAAGCTCGTCGCTGCCGCTGCCGTGAGGTCGGCGTCGCTCATCGTCAGCAGGAAGGACGCGGCGGTGGGTCGCGTCGCCGCTGCGGGGCCGGCTGCGGTCGGCGCTTGCGCCAAGGGCGCGGCGACCTGCGCGCCCGGCAGCGGTCGCTCGACCTCGGCGATCACCGCTGGCCGCAGGACGGCGACCGCCAGCACCGCGACCGTCATGGTCAGCCCCGCGCGCGCAAGCGAGAACAAAGATGGGCGCCGCACGCCTGCCTAACGCGAAGGTGCGTCCGGTGATTCGTCGGCAGACGCTCGCTCGCTAGCCGGCCCGGAAGCCGCGACGCTCCATGGCCCCCCAGGCTCGCCGTCCGCGCACGAACGCGACCAGCCCGCGCAGCCGCCAGAGCACGGTCAGCTGGCGGTAGCCGAAGGTCTCGATCGTCGCGACGAGCAGGAGCCGCAGCATCTCGCGGCCGCCGCTGTAGCGGTGGTACGAGAGCTCCTCGAGAAGAAGGGTCGCGTAGGTGAGGAGCAGGCCGTAGCCATACGCGACCAGGAAGAAGAGCAGCGCGAACGTCACATCGACGGCTCCGATCGCGAGCCCCGCGATGAGCCCCACGATCCCGAGGGCCTCGATCACCGGGGCGAGGAGCTCGACGAGCACGAAGTACGGGTAGCCCACCAGGCCGAGCGCACCGTAGCGCGGCCGCAGGAAGAGCGCGCGGTGCCGCCACAGCGTGTCGGCGAGGCCGCGATGCCAGCGGTCGCGCTGCCGCCCGAGCACGCGGCGCGACTCCGGCACCTCGGTCCAGGCCACGGGGTCGGGGATGAAGTCCACCTGATGAGCGGTGCCCGTCTCCCGACCCCGTCGCCGCAGGCGCACCACGAGCTCCATGTCCTCGCCGACGCTCTCGCCGGTGTACCCGCCGGCCTCGATCACGGCGTCGCGGCGGAAGAGGCCGAAGGCGCCCGAGATGATGAGGTTCCCGCCGAAGCGATTCCAGCCGAGGCGGCCGAACAGGAATGCCCGCAGGTATTCGATCACCTGGAGCGCGGGGAGCAGGCGGCCCGGCAGGCGGACGCGGGTCACCCGGCCACCCTCGACCAGGCAATCGTTCACGACGCGGATCGTTCCGCCGGCCGCCAGGACGCCGTCCGAAAGGAGGAACGGGCGCACCATGCGCTGCAGCGCGTCGGGCTCGATGAGCGTGTCGGCGTCGATCGCGCACACGAGGTCGCCCGCGGCGAGGTCGAGCCCCGCGTTGAGCGAGTCCGCCTTACCGCCGTTGTCCTTGTCGATCACGAGGAGGCCCGAGTCAAGGCGCGAGCGGTAGATGGCGCGGATCGGGGCGGTCGGGAGGCGGCGGTCGAAGATCGGGTGGACCGGCTCGAGCGCGAAGCGGTCACGCAGCACCTCGAAGGTCTGGTCCTTCGAGCCGTCGTTGATGACGATGACCTCGAGGTTCGCGTAGCGAAGCCGCATCAGCGCCGCGACGCTGGCCGCTATGGTCATCGCCTCGTTGTACGCGGGCGAGAGGACGGTGATGGTGGGAGCGACGTCGGAACCCAGCACCCGCCAGCGCGACTCACCGCGGACCCGGCGTGCGTGGGTCCAGAGCTCGACCGACGCGCTGGCGAGGAGTGCCGCATAGAAGGAGTTGACGATGAGGAAGTAGCTGAGGATCGCGACATCCAGCTGTCCGAGCACGATGCGGACGAGCTCCGCGGTCATGCCGGCCCCAAGCGCAGCGCGAGCGCCTGCGCGGCGATGTCGGCGGCGAAGCGATCCTCGCCGGTCAGGGCCGTGCGGAGGATGACGGCACCCGGTGCGCCCATCGCGCGAAGTGCCAGGGCACTCTCGCGCCGCACGCTCCATGACGGGTCCGACAGCAGCGGCAGCAGACGCGTGGCGCTGGGCCAGTGCTCGAGCCGCCCCAGGCTCGCCGCGGCGGCCGCGCGGACACGCGGATCCTCATCCTCGATGAGCCGCGTCAGCACCTGGACGGCGACCTCACCGCCCTGCGCTCCGAGCGCTCGAGCGGCCGCGGCGCGAACATCGCCGAGGTCGTGTTCGGCGAGCGCCGCGGCGATGGGAATGAGCCGTGGATCGACCACCCGACTGGCGACGGCGAGCCCCGCCTCGATCCCGCGCGCGCTCATCCGGAGCAGGCCCTCGGCGAGGACGCCGATGGCCGGGTGCCCGACGCGCAGCAGCGTGTCCTGCACGGCGAATCGCGCGATCCGATGGGGGTCGTCCAGCAGCGCGACGAGCAGGCGGAGCGTCGCCGCGGTGGGGTGATCGCTCGCCCACTCCGCGGCCTGAGCCCGCACGAGTGGATGGCCATCGCCAAGCAGCGCCGGCATCACCTCGTCCCCGGCACCGATCAGCGTCAGCAGGCGCGCGCCCTGCAGCCTGCGCCACCAGCGGCGGGATCGGCAGGCCGACTCGGCGGACCGCGCGATCCCGAGTCGCACGGCGACCGCGCCGAGCCGGGCGCGCCGCTCGCCCGACAGCGACGGGGCGATCTCCGCGAGGAGCCGGACCTGTGTGCGTCGTCCAAGGCGCTCGAGCGCGGCGACCTCGCTCGCCGTGAGGTCGCGAGCCACGGTCGCGATCATGATCGGCCGACCGCGGGCCATGTCCGCCCTCTGACGGCGATCCGAGCGGGCTCGCCACGACGCCGCGATGAGCAGCGTGACCCCGAGGGCGACGGCGAGCAGGAGCTCCCCGACCGCGACGATCCGCAGGATGTCCGCCGGGATCATCGGATGAGCGCGAGGCGGATCCGCTGCATGAGGATCGGCACGCTGAACGGCTTGGCGACATGGTCCACCGCGCCGAGCTCGAGGGCCTCGAGGATCTCCCGCTCGCTGGCCCGGACCGTCAACATGATCGTCCGCGTCATGCTCGTCACCCCGCTCTCCGCGAGCCTCCGCAGCACGGCCAGCCCGTCAAGATCGGGTAGGTCGACGTCGAGGAGCAGCACGCGCGCGCCGAGATCGCCCGCGGGTGCGAGCGACGCGAGCGCGCTGGTCGCGTCACCGAAGATGCGCGAGGTGAGGCCGCGCGTCCCCAACGCATGGCTCACCAGTGCGGTGAGCGTGGGGTCGTCATCGATCATGGCGACGTCGACGGTGGTCGCGGCTTCTCGCGCCGCTGGCGCCGCACGTCCGGCGCGCCGGGAGCCGTCGCGCAGCCTGCCCGCACGCAGCAGGCGATTCCGGATGCGTGATGCCAGATCGTCCGCCGAGATCGGCTTGCGGAGGTAGTCATCCGCCCCCGCGGCGAACGCCCGTCGCTCGACCTCGGCATCCGCGAGGCTCGTGAGGAACAGGACCGGCAGGTGCCCCCAGCGCAGGTGTGCCCGGAGCGCTCGGCAGAGGTCGATGCCGTCGATGCCGGGCATCTCGACATCGAGCACGAGCGCGTCGGGAGCGACCTGCTCGAGCATCGCCCAGAAGCGCGTCGCGTCGGGCGCGGTCGTGGCCTGGATTCCGTTCGCCGCGAGCACCCGAGTGAGCGCGCTCAGCATCAGCGGGTCATCGTCGACGGCGAGTATCCGAGGCTCGCCCATCTCGATCTCGGCCAGGACCTCTCGCAGCGCGGCGGCGACCGCGTCCGGCGGCAGATCGCGTGGGATCGCCCGGCGCGCGCCCAGCCGCGACATGAGCGCGCGGTCGGGAAGAGCGTCGCGCGCCGCCAACACGACGGTCGGCACGGCGGGCTGTCGCATGGCGAGGCCGGCCAGCAGATCCTCCCAGCGCGCCATCGCCGTGTCGGCCACCACGAGGCGGGCGCGGCCTGCCGAGGCCAGGTGGCGCTCGAGCTCATCGGGGCTGGCGAGGACCGCGCACGCGATGCCCGCCCGCTCCGCGGCCTCGACCACGGCGCGCGTCCCCGGACCGGGCGCTGTGGCGAACGCCACGTCCAGGCGCGGCTCGGTCACGCCTGAGGTGGCGCCGGGGGGACCGCTCGCGACGATCTCCCGCAGCCGGGTCGCGATCTCGGCGACGCGCAGCACGGGAGGCGCCTCTGCAGCGCGAAGCAGATCCTCGAGCTCCATCGCCAGCCTCGAGCCCTCCGCCATGCCGTATGTGCCGAGCGCGCCGGTGAGCTTGTGCGCCGCGACGCGTGCCGATTCGCGCCGCGCTGCGTCGAGCCCACCAGCGAGAAGGGCGGCGGCCGCCGCGTCGATCGCGGCGAGCCGCGAATCGGTGTCGGCGTGGTGCTGCGTCCACAGCGCCGCGAGCTCGGCCGCGAGCTCGCGGCCGGTCACTCCTTCCACCCCAGTGCCGCGGCGACCTCGGCGGCGAGGGTCATCGGGTCGAACGGCTTGGCCAGGATCGCGCGCGCCCCAGCCGAACGGAACACGCGCTGCTGCGCAGCCTGCACGCTCGCGGTGATGAAGACGACAGGGATGTGACGCGTCTCCTCGCGCTCGCGGAGCTCGCGCAGCGTCGCGAGACCGTCCATACCCGGCATCGCACCGTCGAGCAGGATGGCCTCCGGCTGCTCGCGCACGGCGATCTCGACGCCCTCGAGGCCGCTCGCGGCGGTGAACACCTGCCACCCTCCGACGCGCTCGAGCGCGAGCCGCGCGATGCTGCGGATGTCGCTCTCGTCGTCGACGATGAGCACACGGTGGCGATTCATGCCGCGCCTCCGTTCGTCGCGGCCGGGCAGGGGAGCGCGATGGTGAAGGTGCTGCCGCGCCCCTCGCTCTCCGCCCAGATGCGGCCGCCGTGCTGAGCGACGATCTCGCGGGAGATGGCCAGGCCGAGACCGGTCCCACCGCTGCGGCTCGAGTCCGCCGCCCGGACCTGATGGAAGCGTTCGAAGATCAGGCCGAGCTGTTCGGCGGGGATGCCGCGGCCCTGATCGATCACGCTGACCCGGACCTCGCTCTCCGATCGCTCCGAGCGGATCGTGATCGTTCCGCCGGCGGGCGAAAACTTGATCGCGTTCGACACGAGGTTCGTGAGCGTCTGCAGCATGCGGTCCGCGTCCAGCGGCAGGACGCAGCTGGTCATCTCCAGCTCGAGTCCCACCCCGGCGGCATCCGCCATGGGTCGCATCACCTCGACCGCCTGACGAGCGATACCCGCGATGTCGACCTCCTGCCGCTGGAGCTCGGTGGCGCCCGATCGCATCCGGTCCAGGTCGAGCAGATCGTTGACCAGCCGCCCCAGCCGTTCGGCGTTCCGGAGCGCGGTGCGGACGAGCTCGTCCGCCTCGGCCGGGAGCGTGCCGAAGACGCCGCCCGCGATCAGCCCCAGCGCTCCGCGGATCGACGTCAGGGGAGTGCGCAGCTCGTGGCTGGCCACAGACACGAACTCGTCCTTCATCCGCTCGACGGCCTTGCGCTCGGCGATGTCGCGGAAGCTGAGCACCGCCCCGGCCACGGCGCCCGCATCGAAGATCGCGGTCGCCGACCACTCCACCTCGATCGGCCGGCCGTCCTTGTGCCAGAGCACTTCGTCGTCGCGCACCACATGCTCGCCGGTCTCGAAGGTCGTGCGCATCGGGCAGTCAGCCGCGGGGTAGGGCGAACCGTCGCGGCGACGGCCATGCACCGTGCTGTGCGCATGGCGGCCGATGAGCTCCTGCTCGCTGAACCCCAGGAGCCGCGCGGCCGCCGGGTTCACGAACGTGAATCGCCCGGCATGATCGAGACCGCACACGCCCTCGCTCGTCGATCGCAGGATCGATCCCAGACGGCCGCCCAGCTCTTCGAGCTGGCGGTTCGCGGCCCGCAGGTCGGCGAGGAGGCGGTCGCGCGAGATCGCGACGGCCGTGCGCCGTGCGATCTCGCGGAGGAATGCGAGCCCCTGCTCATCGATCGCGGTGGGCCGCCGGTGCAGCGCGTACAGGACGCCGATCGCCTCGTCGCCGAACAGGACGGGAACGCCGGCATAGGCGCGGAAGCCGTCGTCGGTCAGCATGGCGTTCGGCCCGAAGGGGTCACGCGCGACGTCGGCCACGACGATCGGCTCGCGGTGGTCGACGATCCATCGCGTCGCGCCGTCATCCGGCCGCGCACGGTGTGCCGGACCCCCGCGTGCTTGCGCGGTGACCGTGCTCGCGCTCAGGAGGAACTCACCACGGCGAGCGTCCCAGAGCACGATGCTCGCGCCGTCCGCCGGCAGGCCCGTCGCCGCCTCGACCGATCGATCGAGGATGTCGCGCTGCGCATCGTCGGTGAGGTCCGCGGTGAGCGCGACGCGCGCGAGCGCCGCCTGGCGCCCGGCGTCGAGGGCGAGCCGGCCGGCCACGTTGTTCTGGATCCGGTGCAGCGACCAGGCCGCTGTCCCGAGCGCCGCCAACCAGACGAGGAGACCGGGCAGGTGGATGGTCACTGTCTCCATGAGCCACTCGAGGGGGTCGTCACGGAGGGGGATGCGGCCGGCCCGTTCGAGCTCGGCGTCGTAGATCGCGCGTATCGCCACGTACGCGATCACGCCCAGGATCGCGTTCGCGAGCAGGTATTGGCGTAGCGGTGGCGGGCGCGACGCCTGCCGCCTGCTCACCGTCGCCGGCCCAGGTCTGTCGTCCACCGCCTGCGCCGCCCTTCTCGCGCCGTCCCGGGCGCGATCCGCTACGCCGTTCCCTCGAGCGATGCCATCAGCAGGCTGCGCTGGAGCCGGAGCGGCTCGGGCACCGTGCTGCCGAGCTTCTCGAGCCAGTCGCCGTGCGCCTTCAGCTCCTGCTCCCACTCGGCCTTGTCCACCCGCAGCGCACGCTCGATCGCCTCGGTGCTCGCGTCGATGCCGCGGAGATCGAGGTCGGCCAGGCGCGGGACGTAGCCGATGGGAGTCTCGCGCGCCCCGGCGCGGCCGGCGCTTCGGTCGATGATCCACTTCAGGACACGCATGTTCTGGCCATAGCCCGGCCAGAGGTAGCGGCCGTCGTCGCCCTTGCGGAACCAGTTCACCAGGAAGATCTTCGGCGGATGCGTCATGCGCCCGAACATCGAGAGCCAGTGCGCGAAGTAGGTGCCCGCGTCGTAGCCGATGAACGCGAGCATGGCCATCGGGTCGCGCCGGATGCGCCCGACCGCGCCGGTGATCGCGGCGGTCGTCTCCGCGCCGGCGGTGGCGCCGAGGTACACGCCGTGGGTCCAGTTGAAGGCCTCGACGGCGAGCGGGACGGTGGTCGTGCGACGGCCGCCGAAGAGGATCGCCGAGATCGGCACGCCGCGCGGATCCTTCGCGTAGCGCGACAGGGCGGGGTTGTTGTCCATCGGCGCGGTGAAGCGGCTGTTCGGATGCGCCGCGGGCTCCTTGGAGCCCTTCTTCCAGGGTCGCCCGCGCCAGTCGATGAGGTCGGCGGCGGGATCGTCCATGCCCTCCCACCAGACATCGTTGTCGGCGGTCAGCGCCACGTTGGTGAAGATGCAGTCGTGCTCCAGCATCTTCATCGCGGTGGGGTTGGTGTGGTGGTTCGTTCCCGGCGCCACACCGAAGAAGCCTGCCTCGGGATTCACCGCGTACAGGCGGCCATCGTCGCCGACCCGCATCCACGCGATGTCGTCGCCGACGGTTCGCAGCTTCCAGCCGCTGAACTCCACCGGCGGCACCAGCATGGCGAGGTTCGTCTTTCCCGACGCGCTCGGGAAGGCGCCCGCGATGAAGTGGGTCTCGCCCTCGGGACTCTCGGCCTCGAGCAGCATCATGTGCTCGGCGAGCCAGCCCTGCTTGCGCGCGTGGTAGCTCGCGATGCGCAGCGACAGGCACTTCTTGCCCAACAGCGCGTTGCCGCCGTAGCCCGAGCCGACCGACCAGATGGTGTCGTCCTGGGGGAAGTGGCAGATGAAGCGCCGCTGTGGGTCGCAGTCGGCCACCGAGTGGAGCCCGCGATTGAACGAGCTCGATCCACCGATGCGATCGAGCGCGACCTTCCCCACGCGCGCCATGATCCGCATGTTGAGGACCACGTAGATCGAGTCGGTGATCTCGACGCCGTTCATCGCGAAGGGCGACTCCGGTGTGCCCATGACGTACGGGATCACGTACATCGTCCGGCCGCGCATCGCGCCGTCGTAGATCGCTCCGAGCTTCGCGTACGCCTCGGCCGGGTCCATCCAGTTGTTCGTCGGCCCGGCCTCCTCCTTGGTCGGCGTGCACACGAAGGTCAGCTCCTCGGTGCGCGCGACGTCGTTCGGGTTCGACCGGCTGTAGAAGGAGCCTGGACGCTTCTGCTCGTCGAGCGGTATGAGGACGCCCGCGGCGACGGCCTCCTCGGTGAGCGCCCGCCGTTCTTCTTCCGAGCCATCCACCCAGTGGATCCGCTCGGGCTTGCACATCCGTGCCACCTCGTCGACCCACGAGAGCAGGTGGGTGTTGGTGGTGGGCCGTTCCTTTGCGACGAGCACTCAAGACCTCCAGTGAACGGTGAAGGATCTTCGGTCACCTGAGCCTAGGCCGTGCGCTCGCTCCTTGCACGAACGATGCGCGTGACGATCACCGCGACGGTCGCGGTCACCGGCAGGGCGAGGGCGATCTGGACGAGGAGCGGCAGGAGCGGGTCGGTGTCGTACAGGACCCCCGAGAGGAGGCCGCCGGTGCCGAAGCCGACGGCGAACACCAGTTGGAAACCGCTGTAGCCGAGCGCCGACCGTGACGCCGGCAGCACGCGCTCCAGCGCCGCGGCCAGGACCGGGTTGGCGGCGGTCTGCGAGCCGAGCAGGAACGCGCCGAGCGCCAGGGCCGGCTCGTTCCGGCCGGACAGGGCGACGAGGGCCGCGCCGAGCGTGAGTGCCGCGCCGGCGCCGACGACCGCGGGTGCCGGACCGAACCGGTCCCCGGCCCGGCCGTTCGCCGCCGAGAAGATCGCCGCGCCGAGCGCGATGAGGCCGACGTAGATCCCGACGCGCTCGAGCGGCACACCGGCGACGTCCCGCACGTACACCGAGAAGAGCGGGTTGGTGATGTTCGCGATCAGGGCGGCGAGCGGCGTCACCGCGAGCAGGGTCCAGAACGCGCGCGGCATCCGAGCGGAATCCACGTGTGGGAGCGGCGGCGTCGCGGTCAGCCGGAACGTGAGCGCGAACGAAAGCACGAAGGCGACGCACGCCACCGCGAGCGCGCCGCGCAGACCTATGGCGGCCGCGACCGGGCCGGCGAACGGTGACGCCACGATCGTGCCGAAGAAGAACCCGCCATAGACGATCCCGAGCTCACTGCCCAGCCGCGCCCGCGGGACGGTCGCGGCGAGGTGCGCGCTCATGAGCGGGAATGCGGCGCTCCCGATCCAGTAGAGGATCGATCCCGCGAACGCACCCTGCCAGGATGCGAGCGGCAGGAAGGCGGCGGCGCCGACCGTGGAGCACAGCCAGGTGATGATGATGAGCGGCTTGCGGCCGAAGCGATCGGCCGCCAGGCCGAACGGGACGAACGAGAGCGCCGCGATGACGTTGCCCAGACCGAGCACCAGCCCGATGTCCGTGGGGGTCGCGCCGAGCTCCCGCAGGTAGAGCGGCACGAGCGTGCCGAACAGACCGAAGCCGAGGCCCCAGAGGACCTGCGCGCCGAGGAGCGTCCGGGACTCGCGTGTGAGGGCTATGTGCGTCCCTTCACGATGCCGGCCGCCTTCCGCTCGTCGAACTCCGCCTGCGCCGCTTTGAAGAGCGCCGGCTCCGCGATGACGTCGATGGCCGTGAGCGCGAGCGCCTTCGCGGCGGTGATGGCGCGGTCGAGCGCCTCGGGCGTGCGCGCCTGATCGCGGAACGCGGTGGAGTGGCCGGGGACGGCCTCATTGGAGATCGCGACGTACGGGTGGATCGCCGGCATCACCTGCATGACGTTGCCCATGTCGGTCGAGCCGACGCGCTCGTCGTCGCGCGCTTCGAACACCGGCATGCCGAGCGCCCGCATATGAACCGCCCACCGGTCGGCGAGCGGTGTGGCGAACACCATGTTCTCGTAGCCGGCGTTCTCGTCCACGAACACCTTCACCGTCGTTCCGGTGGCCATGGCGGCGGCCTCCGCGCACGCGATGAAGCGCTTCAGCACCTCTTGCTGGTACCGGCGGTCCAGGGCGCGGACGCTGAAACGTCCCATGGTGTGCTCGGGGATGACGTTCGCCGCAGAGCCGCCCTTCGTGATGATCCCGTGGATCCGCGCGTCCGAGCGCAGCTGCTGCCGCATGGCGTTCACGCTGTTGAAGAGCTGGATCAGCGCGTCGAGCGCGTTGATGCCCTGATCGGGCTGCGACGCGGCGTGCGCGGCGCGCCCGAAGTACTCGACCACCACGCGATTGGAGGCGAGCGAGTGCCGACCGGCGAGGCTGCGGCCCGTGGTGGGGTGGATCATCATTGCGGCGTCCACGTCGTCAAATCCGCCGGCGCGCAGGAGCGCGACCTTGCCGCCGCCGCCCTCTTCGGCCGGCGTCCCGATGGCCGCGAGGTCGCCCGGCAGGTCGGCGATGACCTCGCGCACCGCGACCGCCGCGGCCGTGCCGACCATCGCGATGAGGTTGTGGCCGCAGCCGTGGCCGAGATCGGCGAGCGCGTCGTACTCGGCGAGGATCGCGACCCGCGGACCCCGTGAACGTCCCTTCGCATCCGCGCGATAGGCGGTCTCGATGCCGCAGTAGCCGTGGGTGACCTGGAAGCCCGCGCCCTCGAGGAACTGGGTGAGCCGTGCCGCCGCCTGACGTTCCTGGAACCCGAGCTCGGGTGCGTCGTGGATGGCGAGCGACAGCTCGATCAGCGCGTCGCGCCGTTCATCGATGGCGCCGAGGGCGCGACCACGCAGCCGTTCGAGGTCGCTCAACTCTGATGGCCGGCGATGAGCGAGAGGATGATGCGGTCGAGCGCGCGATCCGCTTCGGCGAACAGCGCCGCGGCCTGGGCCGTCTCGAGCGATCGCCGGCGTGCGACCTGCGCGATCTCCGCCATGAAGCGGGCGCGGAAGAAGAGGAACGCCTGTGTCGCCTCACCCAGCGAGAGCCCCGCGCGCCTGGCCTCGACGCCGTACTCGCGGCCCAGCACCTCGGCCTGCGTCAGGAGCTGGTCACGCCCGGCATGCCGGGTCGTGTCGAGCGAGCCCAGCAGGAGATCGCTCATGCGCATGCCCCGCTCGCGGAACCAGCGCAGCGATCCCTCGTCGAAGCGCGATCGCCAGTCCTGGTCGGTGAGGTCGGTCCGCACACGCCGGCGGAACTCCGCGGCGATGCGGTCGGGCGCCTCGCCCATGGCCGACAGCGACGGGCGGCGCGCCGGCCGTGTGCGCGGCAGCATCGCGTCGATCGAGGCCTTGAGGAAGCGGCGATGTCCGCCCGGTGTGGTGAAGACCTCGATCTTGCCGTTGTCGGCCCAGCGCCGCAGCGTGTCGGGATCGACGCCCAGCACCCGGCTGGCCTCGCCAAGGGTCAGCCAGTCCTCGCGCTTCGTGGGTAGAGCGGTGGTGGGAATACCGTAAATCTAGGCGAACCTACGTGGGCTCGTCCACCGGGGCAGCCTCGAGCTCCTCGACCGGCTCGCGCAGCGCGTAGTCACGGAGAGGGCTGAGCGCGCCGAGCGCCGCGCTCGCCACGGCGAGACCGCCGGCGACCGCGAACGCAGCGGCGCTCGAGGCGGCGACGACGATCGCCGACAGCACCGCGGGCGATGCGCTGTTCGAGATCAGCACGATGGTCCGGAACGCGCCGTTGGCGCGACCGCGCACATGCGCCGGAACGCGCTGCCGGGGGATGAACGCGTAGATGATGAACGCCTGCCAGGCGACCTCGCGCGCGGTGAAGCCCGCGGTGATGAGGCGCCAGTCCCCGGTGAACGCGGTCGCGAGCGCCGCGAGACCGGCGACGAAGGCGCTCCCGAGCATGGCCTCGCCCATCGGACGTCCTCGTGTGAGACGCGGCGCCAGCACGGATGAGGCAACGAGCGCCAGACCGGACACCGAAAGGGCGATGCCGATGGTGATCTCGTCGAGGTGCTGCTCCTCGCGCAGCACGTAGAGCATGAGCGTCCGCAGACCCACGCCGCCGAGGTTGGCGATGGACATCACGACGAGGAGCGAGCGCAGGACGGGGTCGCGCCAGACGTACGCGAAGCCGTCGCCGATCTCACGCGCGATGTTCGCGGGCGTGAGGGGTCGCCGGTCGCCGGGGTCGTGCTCCAGGAGCGGTGGCATACGCCAGTACAGCGCCAAAGTGGGGACGAATGCGAGCGCGGCGACCCACATCGCGTTCACGCTGCCGACCGCCGCGATCGCGAAGCCGCCGAGCGCTGGCCCGAGCACACGAGCGAAGCGATCCGCACCGAAGAAGATCGCGTTCGCGTCGGTGAGCTCATCCTCCTCGACGAGCGCGGGGACGACGCTGAAGTCGGTCGTCACGCCCCAGAGGACCTCGATCGTGCCGAGCAGGAAGCCGAGGACGTACAGCAGCTCCACCGAGAAGACGCCGAGCATGGCCGAGATCGGGATCGCCACCGTGAGGAGCGCGCTCGCGGTGTCGCAGGCGATCAGCAGACGCCGCTTGTCCGCTCGGTCGATGAGCGCTCCGGCCGGCGCGCCGAACAGGATGTAGGGGACGGACTGCACGACCCGGAGCAGCGCCGCCGCGGCGATGCTGTGAGTGAGGTCGAGGATGAGGAGCGGGAGCGCCAGGCGAGCGACCTCGTTCGCCACCGAACCGACGGCGTGGGCGCCGATGAACGTGGCGAACCACCGATGACGGAGGGGACCTCGGAGCACGGGGAGCGAGCATACGGGCGAGCCCGGGTCGCGGCATGGCGCTTGCGAGTGAGGACGCCGAGTTACCGAGAGGAGGTACACCACTCCAGATGGGCCAAGTCAATGTGAACCCCGGCGGAGGCACCACGGACGGCGGATTCGGCGCAGGCATGATCATCGGCATCATCCTGCTCATCCTCATCGTCCTCGTCCTGATCTTCTACGCCGGCCCGCAGATCTTCAGCCCCGGCACGACACCGCGCTCGTTCCTCGACGTGTTGTCGCTCGCCTAGTACCGACCACGCTGCGAAGCGGCGCCGGCAGCCCCGGCGCCGCTTCGTCATGCTTGCTTCGTGATGCGGGTCCTGTTCCTCTGCTCGCACAACTCGGCACGCTCGCAGATGGCCGAGGCCTTCCTGCGCGCGTTCGGCGGCGAGCGGTATGAGGTCCAGAGCGCGGGCACGCGCGCGACCCGCGTCCATCCGCACGCGATCGCGGTCATGCGCGAGGTCGGCATCGACATCTCGTCGCAGCGCTCGAAGAGCGTCGACGAGGTGGGTGAGGCCTGGGACGTCGTCGTCACGGTCTGCGACGCGCACTGTCCGGTCCCGCCCCGCTCCGGGATGAAGCTCACGTGGCGCGTCCCCGATCCGTCGGCGGCGACGGGGTCCGAGGCGGAGCAGCTTGAGGTGTTCCGGCGCGTGCGCGACGGCATCAGGGAGCGCGTGCGTGTCCTGGCCGAGCGCATTTCAGGGGCCGCGTAAGTCGTTACGGCATCGTTACGGCACCCCTTGGCGGCATGGCTCCTGCTCCACTTCGTAGTGCGCCTCGCTCTGAGGCGACGAACACTCGGAGGTCCCTTCATGCAGGAGAAGAACACGAACGTTCCGAACGAGAAGAAGCCGGGCGAGGGCCAGCAGTGGCCGGAGACCGGTAAGCAGGGTGGTCAGACCGACATCGGCAAGAAGGGTGGCGACATCGGCAAGACCGGCGATCTCGGCAAGACCGGCGACGTCAACAAGCCGTAGTCATGCAGGAGACTGGTCTTCCGCGGCGACCGGGCGAGCCCGGTCCGGGTGACGTTGGCAAGAAGGGCGGAACGCCCGGCGGCGATGGACCCATCGTCGACGAGCCGACGGATCTTCCCCCGAACGACCCGGGTCCGCGCGACCCGCGGAGGAGTCCGCTCCCGCAACCGACCATCTGACACCTGATCCATCCACGCGCACGAGGACCGCGCACCCCGACGGACGGGACGCGGTCCTCGTGCTGTCCTCGGCCTACTCCGCGCCGCGGAGCCACTGCTGGAACGTGGCGAGCTCGAGCTCGGAGGTCGTGAAGGACCAGGGTGCCGGCCGCGTCATGTCGTAGGCGGGCGGCGAGCCGTCGAGGAGCGGCGCGAAGTGCGCCCGGATGGGTGGCGGCAGCTCCCGCGGCTCGCGGAAGTTCGTGGGTATGTCCGCGAAGTACTCCACCGGATTGGCGTGGTCGCCCTGCCGGAGGAACGAGCCGGTCACCCAGTCGCGGTAGCGCGGATGCGCATCCAGGAGCGTTCGGCTGTCGCGGACCGCCTTCCGCAGATACGCGAAGCCCTGCTCCTCGTCGGCCCGGTAGCGCGGGTCGTTCCAGCAGACGTAGTGGAAGAGCTCATGGCAGGCCGAAAGCTCCACCTGACGGAGGCCCTCGTAGGTCTCGACGCCCGCGGCAAGCTCCACCTCGTTGCGGTCGGGATAGAAGCCGCCGCCGCCGCGTGCGTCGGTGCGGACGATGCGGCACCGCTCGCCGAGCGCGCGCACGTCGGGTGGAAAGCCGCGGAGGGCGCGTCGCGCGAGCTCGTCGCCGGGCGTCACGTACACGAACAGCCGCCGCGACCACCAGGCGCGTCGTAGCGTGTCCAGGCGGCCGGGCCCCAGCCGCTCCGCGCTCCAGAGCATCGCGCGCCGATACGACGCCACGCGCGAAGTATCGGTGGCGCGCGCCGGTATCGGTGCCGCCGCAGCGGTCTGGTCGAGCGCCCAGCCAGGCGTCACGAGCCGCGCTGGGCCTCGTTCATCCGGACGGAGGGACGGAAGGGTGCAGGCGATCCTCGAGCAGCTCACGGACACGGGTCAGGTGGCGGTCATCCTCGCTGAGGTCGCGCTGGTCGCGACGGTGTGGATCGCGATGCTGTGGAAGCCGCGCCACCGCACCGGTCGCCGACCCCATGACTGCCGCGCCCTCGCGTGTCCCTGGCTCGACGACCGGCCCCGATAAGAGGGCGCCGGGGCCGGAGCGGTCTCCCCCGCTGGCGGCTGTGCAAGACTCGCGATACCGGATGGCCGCAGACGCGGAGCGCATCTTCACCGGTATCGCACGGTCGTACGACCGCGTCGCGACGATCCTCTCGCTCGGTCAGGACCCGCGCTGGCGCGCCGAGCTCGTCGAGTGGATCGACGCGGGTCCGGATGATCGCGTGCTCGATGTGGCCACGGGGACCGGCATGGTCGCCGCCGCACTCCGGCGTCGCTACGGCTGCCGCGTGGTCGGTCTCGACCAGAGCGCCGACATGCTCGCCGTCGCGCGCGCACGGACCGGTGTGTACGACGAGCTCGTCGAGGCGCGAGCGGAGCGGCTGCCGTTCGCCGATGCCTCGTTCGACCATCTGACCTTCACGTACCTGCTCCGCTACGTCGACGATCCCGCCACGGTCATGCGCGAGCTCGCGCGCGTCGTACGGCCCGGCGGCCGCGTGGCGTCGGTCGAGTTCGGCGTGCCGACCGGTCTCTGGCGCGCGCTGTGGTGGCTCTACACGCGGGTGGGTCTGCCGCTCCTGGGCCGGGTCGTGTCCGCGAAATGGTCCGCGGTCGGCGCGTTCCTTGGGCCGAGCATCGACTCCTTCTATTCGCGTCACCCCCAGGTGCGCCTCGAGCGGTACTGGCGCGACGCTGGCCTGGTCGGTGTGCGCACGCGGCGGATGAGCCTGGGCGGCGGGGTCGTCATGACCGCGACGAAGGTGGCGTCCGGTCCCGGGCACGATCGTCCAGCGGCCCCGCGCCTGGCGCCGGCGTTCTACAGCGCGGGCGCCCGCGGCTGGCGCGCGCTCTGGACGCTCCTGCATCCGCCGTACACGGTCTGGCACCTCTCCTATGTATTGCTCGGTGCCGCCCTCGCGCCATCACCCGATCCGCGCATCGTGGCGGGGGCGCTCGTCGCGTTCGGTCTGGCCGTGGGCGTTGGCGCGCATGCCTTCGATGAGCTGCGCGGACGTCCGCTGCGGACGACCATCCCCTCAACGGTGCTCGTCGCGCTCGGCATCGTCGGTCTTGGATCGGCGGTCGCGCTCGGTCTGCTTGCCGCGACGGCGCTCGGGCCGTCGTTCCTCCTGTTCGTCGTGGCCGGTGCGCTCCTGGTGCTGCTCTACGCCTTCGAGGTGCCCCTCGTGCACTCGAACGCAGGCTTCGCCCTGGGCTGGGGCGCCTTCCCGGTGATCGCGACCGGCTCCGCCGCCGGTGCGGCGCCGCTGCCCATCGCGCTCGCGGCGGCCGCCGCCGCGCTTCTCAGCGTCGCGCAGCGCCGCCTGTCGACCCGCGCGCGCTCTGTGCGGCGCCGTGCGGTCGGCGTCTCGGGGGAGATCGTGTACGCCGACGGGACGCGGGAGACGATCGATCGGCTGTCGCTCATTGCCGCGCCTGAGGGCGCGCTCCGTGTTCTGCCCATCGCGCTTGCGCTCGTGTCGCTGGCCGTGCTCCTCTCGCGCTGGCTCTAGCGGCGACGGAGGAACGCCGGCGCGTCGAGGTCCTCGTCCTCACGCATTGCGGTGGCCGTGGGCGCGCGGTCCGTGGTCGTCGCGCCGCCGTGCTCCGCGGCAGCGCGCGCGCCACGCCGCATCCGGGCCGTCTCGCGTTCCGGCGGCGTCTGATCGAATCCGGTCGCGATGACGCTGATCTTCACCTCGCCCGCGCTCCGCTCGTCGATGACCGCGCCGAAGATGATGTTCGCCTCGGGATCGGCGGCGTCGTGGATGAGCTGGGCCGCCTCGTTCACCTCGAAGAGCGTGAGATCCGGGCCGCCGGTGATGGTGAAGAGCACCCCGCGCGCGCCGTCGATGGACTGCTCGAGCAGCGGCGACGAGATCGCGCTGCGGGCCGCCTGCTCCGCGCGGTGCTCGCCGCGGCCGTGGCCCAGACCCATGAGTGCCGAGCCCGCGTCGCGCATGATCGCGCGCACGTCCGCGAAATCCACGTTGATGAGACCGGGCACCGTCACCAGGTCGCTGATGCCCTGCACCCCCTGGTGGACGACGTCGTCCACCACTGTGAACGCCTCGGAGAGGCTGGTGCGCGGATCCACCACCTGGAGCAGTCGGTCGTTCGGGACCACGATGAGGGTATCCACCGTGGTGACGAGCTCGCGGATCCCGCGCTCCGCGGCGATGCGGCGCTGTCCGCCTTCGAATGTGAACGGACGGGTCACGACGGCCACGGTGAGCGCCCCCTGCGCCTTGGCGATGTCGGCGATGACCGGTGCCGCGCCGGTGCCCGTCCCGCCGCCCATCCCCGCAGTGACGAAGACCATGTCCGCGCCACGCAGGAGCTCCGTGAGCCGGTCGGCGTCCTCCTCGGCGGCCCGTCGGCCGACGCTCGGATCCGCGCCGGAGCCCAGGCCATGCGTCACCTTGTCGCCGATGCGGACCTTCACCGCCGCCTGGGAGAGGAGCAGCGCCTGCGCGTCGCTGTTGACGGCGATGAATTCCACGCCGCCGATCTCGGAGCGGATCATGCGGTCAACGGCGTTGCACCCGCCGCCGCCCACGCCCACCACCTTGGTGATGGAGAACTGCGGTGCCGGTGCCGGCTGTTTGCGTGGAGGCATCGCAGCCTTCATACCCCGCATGGCGCTTCGTCGCAATCGACGCCCGCAGAGCAGGCGCGCGCGCGAGCGCTGCTCGGCACGCGCATCCGTTCGCGGGGCGCGGCGCTCGCCCCATGGTCATGGCGGTCGTGAGTTGGTCATTTGTCGTCATGCGCGCCCGCCGCGGCCGGGCGCACCATCCCCTTCATGTGCCGCGGTGGCGCGCCGACGCGTCGCAAACGTGAGGTGCTCGAGCTCGTCGCCGCGGGTCACCCGAACAAGGAGATCGCCGCGCGCCTGGGCGTCACGTCGTGGGCGATCGAGAAGCATCTCCGCCAGCTCTTCCGCCGCTACGAGGTGCCGAACCGCGCGGCCCTGGTCATGGCAGCGGTCCGCCGCGGCGATCTCGCGTAGCGCCGGCTCCTCCTCCGGCGGTCAGGCCGGCAGCGGCTCGAAGCGCGCGGTGAAGTGCCGCAGCTGCGGCGGCTCCGACACGATGCGGTAGCCGCGCAGGTCGGGCGCGCGTCGCACGACCTCCCCCGCGACCTCGATGACGTAGTCGATGTGGCTCTGGGTGTAGGTGCGCCGCGGCACCGCCAGGCGCACGAGCTCCATCGGCGCGGGACGCTCGCCGCCATCCGGGTGGCGGCCGAACATCACGCTGCCGATCTCGACCGTCCGGATGCCGCCCGCCTCGTACAGCGCGACCGAGAGCGACTGCGCCGGATAGGCGAGCGGTGCGATGTGGGGGAGCATGGCGCGCGCGTCGATGTACACGGCGTGGCCGCCAGCCGGCTTCACGATGGGCATACCGGCCCGCTCGATGCCGTCGGCGAGGTACTCGGTGGAGCGGATGCGGTACTGGAGGTAGTCCGGCTCCACGCACTCCTTCAGACCCTGCGCGATGGCCTCGAGATCGCGGCCGGCGAGGCCGCCGTAGGTGGGGAAGCCTTCGGTGAGGATGAGCAGGTTGCGGCAGCGCTCCGCCCATCCGTCGTCGTTCATCGCCAGCCAGCCGCCGATGTTGCCCATGGGGTCCTTCTTCGCGCTCATCGTCATGCCGTCGGCGAGCGCCGCCATCGCGCGCACGATGTCGGGGATGGGCGTCTCGGCGTAGCCCGGCTCGCGCGTCCGGATGAACCAGGCGTTCTCGGCGAAGCGGCACGCGTCCAGGAAGAGCGGCTTGCGGTAGCGGTCGCAGATGGCGCGGACGCCGTGCAGGTTCTCGAGCGATACCGGCTGCCCGCCACCCGAATTGTTGGTGATGGTGACGAAGACCACCGGCACGTCCGCGGCGCGCTCGGCGAGGAGCGTCTCGAGCGCGGCGAGATCCATGTTCCCCTTGAACGGATGCATCGTCTGCGGCTGCCGCGCCTCGGGGATCACCAGGTCCACGGCCATGGCGCCGGTCGCCTCGACGTTGGCCCGGGTCGTGTCGAAGTGCGTGTTGTTGGGGATGACCATGCCGGGTCCGGCGATGGTCGAGAAGAGGATGCGCTCGGCGGCGCGACCCTGATGTGTCGGGATGACGTGCGTGAACGGGAAGAGCTCGCGCACCGCCGCGAGGAACACGAACCACGACGGCGAGCCGGCGTAACTCTCGTCGCCGTGCTGGATGGCGGCCCACTGATCGCGGGACATCGCGCCCGTGCCCGAGTCGGTGAGCAGGTCGATGAGCACGTCCTCGGCCGCGAGGCCGAAGAGGTTGAAGCCGGCCGCCCGGATCTTGGCGCGCCGATCGGCCTCGCTCGTCAGGTGGAGGGGTTCGACGGAGTGGATGCGGAAGGGCTCGATGATCGTGCGGAACGCGTCTGGCACGCACGCATCATAGAGAGGCGCTCATCGAGCCCTCCGCACCGGAAGCGCCGTGCTTAGAGCGGGGTCACCTGCTCGGCGTTGTCCTTGTTGCGCTTGGTGTCCATGACCTTCTCGTAGCTCACCTTCTGACCCTCGGTGAGCGAGTCGAAGCCATTTCCATTCACCTTCGAGCGGTGGAAGAACAGCTCGGAGCCGTCCTCCTGCGCGATGAACCCGAATCCGCGGTCGCCGACGAGCTTCTTGATGGTTCCCTCTGGCATGTCGTTCTCCATTGACGCCTCGAGCCCACGCGCCGTATGCGCGGGGCCGCTATGCGAAGCCTCGCATCCAGCGTACAGCGCGCCATGACCATTCGGTAATGGCAAGCTAGGGCCGCGGCGTCGGTGGCGGCGGAAGCGTCGGCGAGGGCTGCGGCTGCGTCCCCCACGTGACGATGTCGATGCCGGTCGCTGTCTGGCCAGAGATCACCGTGACCTGCACGGGGTTGATGTTCGGACAAGGCCCGCCGGGCGGCGTTCGGCGGCAGGCAGCCTCACTCGAGTGGAAACCCGGGTCGGGAAGCTCCCCGTCGGTCCGGTACGCGACGACCCAGTACGTGCCCGGAGCGACGTCGCTGATCAAGTAGTGGCCAGGCTCCGTCATGCCGGGCACAGGAGTAGCCGACCTGCCCCGGCCGTAGCCGATGAAGTTCACCGAAGACCAGACGCGGGCGTCCGTCGTGCTGATCGCGTAGACGGTGACGGGCGGGATGTAATCGGAGCCGTATGCGAAGCGGCCGGTGATGGCACCAGGCTGGGCTACCGCTGTCGGTGCTGCGCTCGCTGCCGCTGATGTCGTCGTGACCGGCGATCTACTCGCGGGCACGGCAGCCGCGCTCGGTGATGGTCGAGTCGGTGAGGATGAGGTCGACCCGTTCGACGTGCAGGCGATCGTCGTGCCGAGGGCCACGGCAAGAACGAGACGGACCATCGCGTACCTAGGCTACCTATTTGGCCGAGGCCGCGAATGACAGAACCGTCACGGAGATCTGCTCAGCCACGGCGTGTGGTCGACAGCTCCGCGATGCGGGCCACCAATTACCACTCGCCGCTCCTGGAGTCTGCTGGGGAGAGAGGATTCGAACCTCTAATCGCCTGATCCAGAGTCTCCGAGACGCAACTCGAACTGCTGACTGGCTTTGAGCACAAATGGGCGGCGCGGGCGGTCCCAAACCGGCAGGTAGTCAGTTAGTCGCACGGCGATAATCTCTCCGATGCCAAACGAGCTGCCGCCTGGTGTCACCTCGGAAATGGTCGCGAGCGCCGTCAAGCGATCCGGCTTTCCGTTTCAGCTAAGAGTGGCGGCTCGGCTCAGGGCGCTTCTCGAGGCCATAGCGCCGGCGGACGTGCGTATTGAGCACGAGTGGAGTTTCGTGGATCGGGACACCTCCGAGCTACGCACATTGGATCTGCTGGCGCTGGTGCCGCTGACGCCGGTGGACATCGACAACGCCGGAGTAGTGAGGGTGCGGCCCCAGCTCGCGTTGCTGGTCGAGTGCAAGCAATCGGAGATGCCCTATGTGTTCTTCAAGGGAGATTCTGTCGACATTCAGAGCGAGATTATCGAGACGGATTTCACGAGCCGCGCGGCGCCATTTCCGATGATTGCGGGTTTGCGGCGAGAAATCGTCGAGGTCATGCATCGAGGGAAGCCGACGGGAATCGAGGCTGCGCCGGTCCAGGCACTGGATCTTGAGGAGCACCCATTCCTGGCGGCTGCGCCGCGTTACAGTCCGATCTTCAGCCGTCTTCAGCGGAAGGAATCAAAGCTGGAGGTTGGAGGAGACGACGCGTTTCGGGGGGTGATTCTGCCTCTGGTGAAGGCACTGGATCACTTCAAGAAGGAAGCGACTCCGATTCCGACATTCCGCTACTTCGACCTCCGGGTCGCGTTCGCGGTTTGTGTGATCGAGGGACCAATGGTGCTCGTGGATGCTGATGCGTCTCCGGGCTCGCTGGAGAGGGCATCGTGGGTACGGGTAGTGAGACAGGAAGCGCGGCCCGATCGTCACCCGCGGTCACGAACTGACGTGTACGTGATTGACTGCGTGCATTCGGAGTTCCTGGATACGTATGTTTCTGTCCATATGGCGCCGTTTGCAGAGGAGTTCGCGAAGCGCGCCCTCCGGCATCATCGAGAACTAGCGACAGGACTGGGTCGCCTCGTTGGCATCCCGGAGAACGATGAGCGGCTTGAACCATGGCTCAAGCCGCTCACGGAGAAGCAGTTCGAGGCGCTGCCAGCTGGCTTCAGGAACGAGATCCCCTGGGTGTCGGCGCGACCAAAGAGCAAAGCGAGAGTGACCCACCGGCCTCGACGCTGAACGGCTAAGACCTGGAACTGGCTCAGTCGGTGAGCGCGCCCTCGATAGCAGGCGTACCCGCGCGCCGGGGCAAGCCGGGCCCCCACGGGCGCCGTAGGCGCCGTGGGGTGGTGCTTGCGCGGGGGCGCGAGCCTGCGTGCATCGAGGGCGCGCCGCGAGTCAGTCGCTCGGATCGTTGACGAGCGTGTCCGTAGCCGCAAGCCTCTTCTTCCGGGATGTGATGTTCCGTTGCTCTGCGGGGTCGGTGAAGCGTCGTTAGGCGAGATGCCAACGGCCCGCCTCTCCCGTCCCCTTCTTGATGGCGAAGCTATGCCCCGCGCGGACTTCGAGCATCGCGATGCGCCGGCGGGGCCGGGGTGGGCTGTGCACCTCGGCCGCGCGCCTCTATCCTCCTGGCAAATCTCGCGAAGGAGGAAGCCAGAGGAACAGAGGCGTGTGAAAGTCTCGAGGTGCCAGGCGGCACACACTGTCCTTACGCGTCGCCCGGACGCGCCAGCCCGCGGACAGTCTTAGGAAGCCAGCGAGTTCGTGCCGTGTCGCTGGTGTAGATGTGCGGAGGAGAAGGCCCACTCCGCCCGGGGTTGACATCCCGCGCGATCCACTGAGACCGACGGCGATTCGTCAATGTACAGCCGATCGCAGTTCCCTCTCCCAACCGACCCCGTAGCGTCCTGCTCGGTGTTGTCGCTACTGTCCACGGGGGACCGCCCGCCGTCGCCGGAAGGAGGCGACAGTGAAGGTTCGACGGTGGGCAGCGATGCGTAACAAGAACACGCCGCTCGACTCCGTCATCGACAGCTACCTGCTCCATTGCCACGACCTCGCAGAGCGGACCCGCGAGTTCTACCGCGATAACCTCAGCCACTTCGTCCGGTGGCTACGCGCGAACGAATACGACGCCGTGTTGGGGGACATCGATCCGAACGTGGCGAACCAGTACCTCGTGGAACGACGCCGGGTCTCTCCATATGTGGGCCGCGCCGCGTGCGCGAGCCTCAAGGCGTTCGGCTCATGGCTGGCTCGTGTTGGTATCCGGCACGAGCACGGACGCAGTGTCCTCGCGGACCTGCGCGCGCCGAAGGTGCCGCAGGATGTGCGCCGTCCACTCACTCCAGCGCAGGTGGACGCGGTCCTGAAGGCCGCACGCAACACACGGCAACCCGAACGCGATCACGCGCTTGTCTCACTTGCGCTCGACACGGGGCTACGGCTCGGCGAGCTGTGCGGCCTCTCCGTCCTGGATGTGAACCTGCGCGAGCGGTTCGTGACCGTCCGCGCGGAGACGAGCAAGAGCAAGAAGGCCCGTGATGCGGCGTTCGGCCAACAGACCGCGGTCGCGCTCGACCGCTACATCCGAGACTTCCGAGAGGAGAGCGCAGACCTGCCGAACGGCACAGACAGGCTCTTCCTCGGTCTCACCGGCCTGCCAATGACATCGCCTGGCATGGGGCAGCTCTTCACGCGGCTACGCCGTCA
>DASSPF010000071.1:0-21700 GCA_035699805.1 Candidatus Limnocylindria bacterium
GCGCCGGGCACGACCACCGCAAGCCCGAGCGGAGCCGCCTCGGACGTCGATCCGAACGGCGAGCTCACGCTCAACACCGGCACCGAGCCGCACACGATCGACCCGCAGAAGTCGTCGTTCGTGGACGAGATCGGGCAGGCCGCGATGGTCTTCGAGGGTCTTATGACCTTCGACTCGCAGACCACCAAGACCATCCCCGCGGCCGCTGCGGACCAGCCCAAGTGGGACGCGAGCAAGCTGACCTACACGTACACCATGAGGGACGGTCTCAAGTACTCCGACGGCACCCCGCTCACCGCGAAGAACTTCGAGTACGCCTTCAAGCGTGGCTGCGACCCGACACAGGCCGGTGACTACGCCTTCGTGCTCTACGTCATCGTGGGCTGCGAAGAGTGGAACACCGCCGACACCAAGAAGGCGACCCCGGCCGAGCTGGACGCCCTCAAGGCCAAGGTCGGCATCAAGGCGACCGACGACAAGACGCTCGTCTTCACCCTGAAGGAGCCGGCCTCGTACTTCGTCGCCATCAGCGCGCTGTGGATCGGCTGGCCGGTCCGTGAGTCCGACGTCACCAAGGGTGGCGACAAGTGGACCGAGCCGGCGACCTACATCGGCAACGGACCCTTCAAGCTCGTGGAGTGGAAGCACAACGAGAAGCTCGTCTACGAGCCCAACCCGAACTGGCGCAAGGGCACCGTGAAGATCAAGAAGCTCACCTTCGTCATGATCCAGGAGGCCAACGTCGCGTTCGCGGCGTACCGCAACAACGAGCTGGACATGACCAGCGTCACCGCGGGTGACCTGCGCACCGTCGAGGGCGACCCCGACCTGTCCAAGCAGGTCGTGAACACGCAGGGCTCCTGCTCGTACTACTACGGCTTCAACGTCCGCCGACCGCCGTTCGACGACGTGAACATCCGCATGGCGTTCGCCAAGTCGTTCGACCGTGAGGCGTTCATCAAGGACGTGGTGAAGATCGGCAAGGCCGCCGACGGCGGCTTCATCCCGCCCGGATTCCCCGGCTACGACAACACCGACAAGGTGCAGTCGTTCGACCCGGCCGCGGCCAAGGGCCTGCTGGACAAGGCGGCAGCGGCCTCGAAGGCGGGCCTCGCCGACGTGAAGTTCACGTACGGCGCGACCGCGATCGGCAAGACCTACGCCGAGTGGATCCAGGCCCAGTGGAAGACCAACCTCGGTGTCGAGGTCCAGCTGGACCCGGTGCCGTCCAACGGCTTCTCCGCCCTGTTCCGCAAGGGCAAGGACTCCCCGCAGCTGTTCTCGCTCGGCTGGTGCGCTGACTTCCCGGACGAGCAGAACTGGCACTCGACGGTGTGGCAGACCGGTGGCGTGAGCGCCGGCCGCACCGGCTACTCGAGCAAGGAGTTTGACGACCTGACCAAGGCCGCCGACAAGGAGGCCGATGCCGGCAAGCGTGCCGAGACCTACAAGAAGGCGGGCCAGCTCCTCTCCAAGGAGGCTCCCGCCGCGTGGCTCCGCTACGGCGCTGGCAAGCGTGTCCAGAAGCCGTGGATCAAGGGCATCATCGACAACCCGATCGACTACGGCATCCCGGGCTACTTCAGCCTGGAGAAGGTCTACATCGCGAAGCACTAGCAGCCACCGCATCCAGCGTGGAAGGGCCGGCGAGCGATCGCCGGCCCTTTCCGTTGCGGCCGGTGCTGTATAAACGTATGAACCGTGCTCCAGTACACGATCCGTCGTCTCCTCCTGATGATCCCGACCCTCTTCTTCGTCGCGGCGCTCACGTTCGGGCTCGCGAAGGCCGCGCCGGGTTCACCCTTTGACCGCAACCCCGACCGTCCCCCCAGCGCGCAGACGATGGAGCGGCTGAACCGCTACTACGGCCTGGACAAGCCCGTCCACGAGCAGTTCTTCCTCTGGCTCGGCAATATGGCGAAGCTCGACCTGGGATCGAGCCTCGTGTCCAACAGGCCGATCGCCGACATCCTGGGCCGCGGCTTTCCCATCACCGCGCAGCTCGGCCTCCAGGCGCTGCTCCTGGCGCTCGCGGTCTCGCTGCCGCTCGGCGTCATCAGCGCGCTGCGTCAGAACACCCTGGTGGACTACGGCAGCCTGTTCTTCGCGACGATCGGGACGACCATCCCGTCCTTCGTCATCGCGCTCTTCTTCATCTACGTCTTCGGCGTCTGGCTGCGCTGGCTGCCGTTCGTGGGCTGGGGCTCCCCCCAGCACATGATCATGCCCACGATCATCCTGTCGCTGGGATCGGCGGCGTTCCTCACGCGGATCACGCGCGCGTCGATGCTGGAGGCGATCCGCCAGGACTACGTTCGGACCGCGCGGAGCAAGGGCCTCCGAGAGCAGGTGGTCATCGTGGGCCACGTCCTGAAGAACGCCATGATCCCGGTGGCAACGATCCTCGGTCCCGCCGCGGCCGGCCTCATCACCGGCTCATTCATCATCGAGTCCTTGTTCAGCGTGCCGGGCATCGGCCGTGAGTACATCCGTGGCATCGTCGCGAACGACTACCCGCTCATCATGGCCACCACACTGCTGTACGCGTTCTTCATCGTCGTTGCCAACCTCTCGGTGGACCTCGTGTACGGGATGCTGGACCCGCGCATCAAGGTCGGGAAGTAGGGTGCGCTAGCCATGGCGACGACCACCGCGACCGGCAGATCGGCGGCCGAGCGCGCAGCTGAGCTCAACGTCATCGCCCGCAAGCAGCGCTCGCTGTGGCGCGACGCCCTCTACCGCCTGCTCCGCAACCGGGCGGCGATCCTCGGTCTGGCGGTCATCGTCCTCGCGGCCATCATCGCCATCCTTGCGCCGTTCATCGCGCCCTACGACCCGTTGAAGGTGGACACGAAGTTCAACCAGCTCGAGCCCGTCTGGACCGGCTCCAAGTACACCAACCCGGCGTATCCGCTGGGCACGGATCAGCTGGGCCGCGACATCCTGAGCCGCCTCATGTGGGCCGCCCGGGTCAGCATGGTGGTCGGCTTCATCCCGACCACGATGGTGTTCGCGATCGGCATCGCGGTGGGCCTCTCCGCGGGCTACTTCGGCGGCTGGGTGGACCAAGGGCTCATGCGGCTGACCGACATCGTGTACGCGTTCCCCGACTTCCTGTTCGTGCTCATCATCGTCGCGTCGTTCCGGAACTCGGCCTTCGGCAACCTCCTCGGTGGCCTGGTGCTGATCTTCGCCGCGGTGGCGATCGTGGGGTGGATCGGCATCGCACGGCTCACCCGCGGGCAGGTGCTCGCCCTGAAGGAGCGAGAGTTCGTCGAGGCGGCACGCGCCATCGGCGCGGGGCCGACGCGCATCATGACGAAGCACCTGCTGCCCAACGCGCTCGCGCCGCTCATCGTCACCGCGGCCTTCGCCGTCCCCGGCGCCATCATCGGTGAGGCCACCCTGTCCTTCCTTGGTGTGGGTATCAAGCCGCCGACGCCGTCATGGGGCGCGATGATCAACGAGGGCTTCATCGGCTTCTCGGCCAATCCCTGGGCGGTGCTGCTCCCGGCGATCTGCATCTCGATCGTCATGCTGGCGTTCACATTCGTGGGCGACGGGCTGCGCGACGCGCTCGACCCGCGGATGAAGAGCTAGATGGCCGGCGAGGCCCGCGCCCTGCCCTACGGCTAGACTGGCGCCCAACTTGTGAGGGGGTGAGTCGCTCGCATGCCGCTGCTCGAGGTCAATGACCTGCACACGCAGTTCTTCACGCGCGACGGCGTGGTCCGTGCGGTGGACGGCGTCTCCTTCCACCTCGATCAGGGCGAGACGCTCGGCCTGGTGGGCGAATCGGGGTGCGGCAAGTCCGTGACCGCGCTCTCGCTGATGCGGCTCATCCCGCAGCCGCCGGGCAAGATCGTGAAGGGCTCGATCAGCTTCGATGGCCAGGATGTCCTGAAGATGGACGATGACGATGTCCGCAGCATCCGCGGGAACAACATCGCGATGATCTTCCAGGACCCCATGACGAGCCTGAACCCGGTGCTCACCATCAGTCGCCAGATCTCGGAGGCGCTCGAGCTGCACATGAAGCTCGACAAGGGGGAGGCGCGCAAGCGCACCATCGAGCTCCTCGAGCTCGTCGGCATCCCGAGCGCGAAGAAGCGCGTGGACGACTACCCGCACCAGTTCTCTGGGGGCATGCGCCAGCGCGTCATGATCGCGATGGCGCTCTCGTGCCAGCCCAAGCTCATCCTCGCCGACGAGCCGACGACCGCGCTCGACGTGACCATCCAGGCGCAGATCCTGGAGCTGCTCAAGGGCCTCGCGAAGGAATTCCGCACGGCGTTCATCCTCATCACCCACGACCTCGGTGTGGTGGCCGGCATGACCCAGCGCATCCACGTCATGTACGCGGGGCGCATCGTGGAGAAGGCCGACACCGGCGAGCTCTTCGCCAATCCGAAGATGCCGTACACGTGGGGCCTGCTGCGCTCGATCCCGCGACTGGACGAGTCACGGAAGGCGAAGCTCGTGCCGATCGAGGGCCTTCCGCCGGACCTCATCGCACCGCCGCCCGGCTGCAAGTTCGAGCCACGGTGCCAGTACCGCCGCGATATCTGCCGTGAGAAGGAGCCGGACCTCACGCCCGTGCCGAACGCGAAGCCCGACCACGAGGCGCGCTGCTGGGGCACACAGAACGTCCCCGGCGGCGGCTGGCTCATGGACACCGACTGGCGCCGGGAGGTCGGCGACACGCGCGTCCTCGAAGAGATCAAGCAGGAGGCCGCGTCCGAGACCTCGACCGACGCGCCGGGGGAGTGACGAGATGAGCGTGAGCACCGGCACCACCGCGCCGAAGGACGAGTTCATCCAGCGGACGCGCTCGACCGCGGTCGCCGGCAGTGACCGCAACCTCCTCGAGGTGGAGGCGCTCAAGATGCACTTCCCGCTGACGCAGGGGATCATCTTCCAGCGTCAGGTCGGCGCGGTCCGCGCCGTGGACGGCATCGATTTCTTCGTCGAGAAGGGCGAGACCCTGGGTCTGGTGGGCGAGTCGGGCTGCGGCAAGTCCACCACCGGCCGCGCCATCCTCCAGCTCTACAAGCCGACCTCGGGTTCGGTCAGGTTCGACGGCACCGAGCTCACCACGCTCCCCGGCGAGCAGATGCGCAAGATGCGCCGGCGGATGCAGATGATCTTCCAGGACCCCTACGCCTCGCTGAATCCGCGCATGACCGTGGGCAACATCATCGGCGAGCCCATCGAGGTGCACAACCTCGCGAAGGGCAAGGCCAAGACGGAGCGGGTACAGGAGCTCCTCAAGGTCGTCGGCCTCAACCCGTACTTCACGAACCGGTACCCGCACGAGTTCTCCGGCGGTCAGCGTCAGCGCATCGGCGTCGCGCGCGCGCTCGCCGTGGAGCCGGACTTCATCGTCGCCGACGAGCCGATCTCGGCGCTCGACGTATCGATCCAGGCCCAGATCATCAACCTCCTCGAGGAGCTCCAGGACAAGTTCAAGCTCACCTACCTCTTCATTGCGCACGACCTCAGCGTGGTCCGCCACATCAGCGACCGCGTCGCGGTGATGTACCTCGGGAAGATCGTCGAGCTCGCGGACCGCATCGACCTCTACGAGCGCCCGCTCCACCCGTACAGCCAGGCGCTGCTCTCCGCCGTGCCCATCCCGGACCCGGCGGTGGAATCGAAGCGCAAGCGCATCATCCTGACCGGCGACGTGCCGTCACCGGTGAACCCTCCGTCGGGATGCCGCTTCCACACCCGCTGCTGGAAGGCCCAACAGATCTGTTCCGAGGTGGACCCCGAGTTCATCGAGCACGCGCCGCGGCACTGGGCAGCCTGCCACTTCCCGGGCGCGTGAACCGGCGCGAGCGCTGGAGGCTCGCGGCGGTCCTCGTAGCGGGCCTCGTCGTCGTGACGGCGTGCAGCACGAGCACACCATCGCCAAGCGCGACGGCGACCATCGCCACGGTGACACCGCGGCCGGAGCAGGGCGGACGCGTCGTCGAGGGCGCCACGTCCGATCTCGTCACGGCGCAGCCGGTACTGTCGAACGACACCACGTCGAGCCGCGTCACCGGACTCATCTATGACGGGCTCATCGGTCTGGACGCACGGACGGGGGAGCCGAGACCGAACCTCGCGTCGTGGACCCTTTCGTCCGATGGACTGAGCTACACGTTCACCATCGACGAGAAGGCGAGCTGGAGCGACGGGAAGCCGATCGTCGCGCAGGACGTCCTGACGGCGATCACCGCCGTGGCCAGGTCGTCGCGGACGGTCCGGAAGCCGATGTTCCAGGACATCCAGGGCTTCAACGACTTCTGTGTGGGCGCGAAGCAATGCAGCGGATCGGCGCAGTCGCTTTCCGGTTTCGCTCTCGACGGGGGCGATCCGAAGAAGTTCACGATCAAGCTCGCGCGGCTCTCGTGCCCCGCACTGCTCGACATCGCCAGCGCCGCGGCCGGCCCCATCCCGACACACGTGTTCGGGAAGTACCTCGCTGCCGGCTCTCCGCCGGAAGACTTCGATCGAGCGCCCGAGAACATCGCCCCCACCGTCTTCAGCGGCCCCTTCAAGCTGAGCGAGTGGCGGCGCGGTGAGCAGGTCGTCCTCACGCGCAACCAGAGCTACTGGCGGGGCGCACCGAACGTGGATGAGTTCGTGGTGAAGATCGTGTCGAAGGCGGCGGCGATCACCGACGGGCTGAAGAGCGGCGACATCACGTTCGGCAGCATCCGAGCACAGGACCTCGCCGACATGCAGTCCGTGAGCAGCGTCAGGATCACGAAGTACCAGAGCCTCGGATACGACTACATCGCCTGGCACACGCGGTCGCCGAGCGTCTCGTTGGCGCTGGGGGACAAGCGTGTCCGTCAGGCGTTCGCGTACGGCATCGACATGGAGGCGATCATCCAGGCCGTTCTGTTCGGCGAGGCGACGCGCCAGGTCGCGCACCACGTCCCCGTGGAGTGGGCCTATCCGAGCAGCCCGCTCGAGCAATACCGGTATGACACGAACAAGGCCGCTGCGCTGCTGCGCGAGGCGGGCTGGGTACGGGGAACGGACGGGATCCTGGCGAAGGAAGGCAAGAGACTCGCGATCACGATCTCGACCAACGCGCTCAACAGCGAACGGGAGCGATTCGCGCAGATGGCGGCGGACGACCTGAAGCGTTTGGGCGTCGACGCCCGGGCGAAGCCGGAGCCCTACGAGGGTCTGGCGACCAAGCTCATCACCGGCGACCAGACGCTCGAGGCCACGATCATCGGCTGGCGGCTCGGCGGCGATCCGGATCCGTTCGTCATCTGGCATTCGAGCCAGATCCCCGATCCCACGAAGGGCACCACCGGCCTCGGCTTCACCGGATTTTCCAACCCGGAGCTCGATGACGCGATCGAGGCCGGACGTCACCCAGGCAACGGCGACTGCTCGGTGGCTTCGCGCAAGAAGCAATACGAGAAGGTGAACAAGATCCTCAACGAGCATCAGCCGTACAACTTCGGCTACTCGAGCAACGTGATCGTGGTGTCGCAGAGATCGCTCCAGAACTTCGCGCCGGGATCGTTCAGCACCCTGCACAACGTCCACGAGTGGTGGATCAAGAAGTAGCGGCACGGTCATGGCGACCGTGATGCGATCGGCCGTGCTCGTCGCGGCGGTCGTCGTGCTTGCCGTCGCCGCCTGCTCGCCCTCGGCGCTCCCCCCGCCGACGCCGAGCCCGGTGGGGCAGGGCGGCGTCCTCACCGTGGCGGTGGCGGCCGATGTGACCAGCCTCGACCCCTGGGCGCATGGCGACGCCGGCCGGGGCGTCGTTCTGCGGCAGGTCTTCGAGACGCTCGTCGACCTCGTGCCCGGCGGCTACACGGTGGTGCCGCGGTTGGCCGAGAGCTGGACACCGTCCGCAGATGGGCTCTCCTGGACGTTGCGGCTGCGAAGCGGCGTGCGCTTCCACGATGGCTCCCCGTTCGACGCGGCCGCCGTCGCCGCGAACTTCGCGCGGGCGAGCGCCCTCGGCCGGGCGGATATCACGGCGGTCGTCGCCGATGTCGCTGCCGCCGAGCCGCTCACCGTCGTGTTCCGGCTGCGCGCACGTGCCGCATCGTTCGTGAGCGCGCTCGCATCGCCGTCGCTGGCGATGGTCAGCCCGGCCTGTCTGGCCCGCGGTCCAGCCTGGGCATCGGCCAGCTCGCCCTGCGCGGCCGGGACAGGTCCGTTCCGGATCCCGGCCGATGGCTGGACCGCCGGTGAGCGTCTGTCGCTCGTCCGCCATACCGCGTATTGGGGGCGTGACGCCGAAGGTCGTGCGCTGCCGTATCTCGACGGCCTCGTCTTCCAGCCGATCGCCGAGGGGTCAGGACGCGTCGCGGCGCTGCGGTCCGCGGCGGTGGAGGTGGCACTCGACGTGGGTGTGGCCGGCGCGCGGACGCTGCGTGGCGACCCCAAGGTGATGCTCATCCGGCGGCCGCCGTTCGACCTCGCCTACCTCGGCTTCGGCCCGTCGCTCGCACGCGGGAACGTGGCCGTACGCCGTGCCATCGCGATGGCCATCGATCGCGGTGCCATCGTCCAGACGATCTATGGGGGCGATGCGCGCGCCGCGGCGCAGCTCGTGCCGCCGGGCGTCCTCGGCCATGACGAGACCATCGCGCAGTTCACGCCGAACGATGTCCCCGCCGCAAAGCGCCTCCTCACCGAGGCGGGGGTATCGCTCGCGGCGATCGAGCTCTGGTACGCGAGCGACGCGTCCGCCGCGATCCCCGATCCCCGCCGTCTGGCCGAGGCGCTGGCCGCGGACCTGGCCAAGGTCGGCGTGACGGTGACGCCCCGTGCCGAGTCGCCTGCCCGTCTCGAGACGCTCATGCGCGCTGGGACGATCGCGCTCTGGATCGGGACGCGCTCGCCCGACCGGGCCGACCCGGACGCGTTCCTCGCGGGCATGTCCGACGACGCCGTGGTCCGAGAGCTGCTGCGCCGTGCGGACGGTGAGTCCGACGGGTCCAAGCGCGCCGAGCTCTACAAGCAGGTCGCGAAGCTCCTCCAGCAGGACGTGACGGTCGTGCCGCTCTTCCACGCGGGCACCAGTCATGGCATCTCGGGCAAGGTGCGCGGCCTCGTGGCGCAGCCCGTGGTGGGCGAGAGCTTCGGCTCGGTGTGGATGGGGCGGTAGCCAGCGACCCTCAGGGTCACGCCCGCCAGGCCGCATGATGGTGGGGTGATGGTGATGGGGCCGGGTGGCGGCGGCGGGCACTTCATGTTCATGGGCCCGCGCGGCGACCAGCCGGGACGCCGGCCATCGCTCGCGATGTACAAGCGGCTGCTCCGCTTCGTCGCCCCCTACCGCTGGAATCTCGTCCTCTCGGCGCTTCTGCTCGCGGTCTCCACGCTCCTCGGGCTGGTGTGGCCGCAGGTCGTCCAGCGCGTCCTGGACATCGGGCTCGGCGATCCCGGTTTCCTCGACCTGCTCATCGCCGGCCTGGTCGTGGTCCTCCTCCTCCGGGCGGTGATCGATGGCGTCCGCCAATACGTGATGTCGTACACCGGCGAACGCGTCATCTTCGACCTGCGCATGGCCATCGTTCGCCATATGCAGTCGCTCTCGCTGTCGTTCTTCAACGCGCGCAAGACGGGTGAGCTCATGTCGCATATCACCAGCGACGCGACGCTTGTCCACGGCGTCGTCACGCAGACGATCATCGGGGTGCTCGGCCAGATCCTGACGCTCATCGGTGGCGTCACGATCATCTTCCTCATGAACTGGAAGCTGGCGCTCCTCACGCTCGTCGTGGCGCCGCCCATCGGGATCCTGGGGAATCGTCTCGGGCGGACGATCCGCGATCTGTCCCGCGCCACGCAGGAGGCGCAGGCCGACGCCGTCGGCGTGCTCCAGGAGGCGATCGCGGAGATGCGTGTCGTGCAGGCGTTCACTCGCGAGGAGTACGAGGCCGAGCGCTTCCACAGCAAGCTGCAGTTCATGTTCCGCAAGACCATGGAGCGCGCGCGCGTCACCTCGATCATGTTCCCGCTCATCGGCTTCCTCGGATTCGCGTCGTCCGTCGTCGTGCTCTGGTTCGGTGGTCACCAGGTCGCCAGCGGCGAGCTGACCACGGGCCAGCTCGTCGCGTTCCTGCTCTACCTGGGCATGGTGGCCGGTCCCATCGGGGGCCTCGCCGGACAGTGGGGCCAGATCCAGAGCGCCTTCGGAGCCGCGGATCGCATCTTCGCGCTGCTCGACACGCTCCCCGAGGTGCGTGACGCGCCGGATGCCATCCCGCTGCCGGCGGTCCGCGGCGAGATCGCCCTCGACAGGGTCGAGTTCCGCTACGGCGAGGGGCCGATCGTGCTCGAGGGCGTGACGACGGTCTTCCACGCCGGGGAGACGACAGCCCTCGTCGGTCCATCAGGGGCGGGGAAGACGACGCTCGTGAATCTCGTCGGGCGCTTCTACGATCCGACCGGCGGCGCGATCCGCATCGACGGCCACGACCTGCGTGGCGTCACCGTGAGCTCGCTGCGCCGGCAGATCGCCGTCGTGCCGCAGGAGCCGATCCTCTTCGCGGACACGATCCGCGAGAACATCCGCTACGGCCGGCTCGACGCCACCGACGCCGACATCGCAGCGGCGGCCGAGGCCGCGAACGCGGCCGAGTTCATCGGCCGCCTTCCCAACGGCCTCGCGACGGTGGTCGGCGAGCGCGGTGTGCGTCTTTCGGTCGGCCAGCGCCAGCGCATTGCCATCGCCCGCGCGCTCCTGCGCGACGCACCGATCCTCCTGCTCGACGAGGCCACCAGCTCGCTCGACAACGAGAGCGAGTTCCTCGTGCAGCAGGCGCTGGACCGGCTGATGCGCGGCCGCACGACCATCGTCATCGCGCACCGGCTGTCGACGGTCGAGCGCGCCCACCGCATCCTCGTCCTGGACCGCGGGCGGATCGTGGAGGAGGGCACCCATCAGGAGCTCCTCACGCGCGGCGGCCTGTACCACCGCCTGTACACGCGCCGCTTCGTGGACGAGTCCGCGGTCGTGACGCCCGCGGTCGAGCTCGTCGGCGGGCCGGTCGTGCGGCTCGCACGCGTGCGCGACGGCGGTCCCGGCGCCTGAGATCTCACGGGGCGTGGCCGGGGTGCGTTCATCGAGCGTGCGCAGCGAACGCCTGACCCGCGCCCGCCTCGCCCACGCCGCCGCCCTGCTCGCGCGGCGCGACCCCGCGCTCGGGCGCGTCGTCGCGCGGCACGGCCCGCCACCGATGTGGGGGCGTCCGCCGGGCTTCGCCACGCTCGTCGGGATCATCCTCGAGCAGCAGGTCTCGCTCGCCTCGGGCCGCGCCGGATTCGCGCGACTCCGCACGGTGGCCGGTGAGGTGACCGCATCACGGATCGCGGCCCTGCGGCCCGACGACCTGCGGCGGGCCGGGCTCACGCGGCAGAAGGCCGCGTACATCCACGGGCTGGCCCTCGCCATCCGTGACGGCGCGTTCGACCACGCGCGCCTCGCGCGTCTTGGGGACGACGAGGTCCGCGCGGCGCTCATCGCGCTGCGGGGCATCGGCCCGTGGAGCGCGGACATCTACCTGCTCATGGCGCTCCGGCGCGCCGACGCGTGGCCATCCGGCGACCTCGCGCTGGCCATCGCGGCGCGGGAGGTGCTGCGCCTTCGCGCCATTCCCAACACCGTGGCGCTCGCGCGTATCGCGGAGCGTTGGCGCCCCTGGCGCGCCGTCGCCGCGCGGATCCTCTGGCAGCACTACCTCGGCCGCGTGGCGGCTAGGGCTGGACGGTGATCTTCGCGCGCATCGACGGGTGGATCTCGCAGAAGTAGTCGAAGCTCCCGGCGGTGTCGAGGGTGATCGTGGCCTGTGCGCCGGCGCGGACCTCGCGGTCGAACTTCCCGTCCTTGGTCCCGCCCGTCCCGCTCGAAGCGGTGTGGGTGATGGCATCGCCGTTGGTGAACGTCACCGTCGTGCCGCGCGCGACGGTCAGGGTCGCCGGCGTGAAGGCGAAATCCTTGATCGAGACGGTGTTCGCGGGGACCCCAGCCACGGCGGTGCCCGCCGGCCGTGACGTCGCGGGTGTCGCGGGCGTCCCGGCGCCGCACGCGGCGAGGGTGAGCGCACCGATCGTGATGGCTGCGGCAAGTCGTATCGCGCTGTGCATGGCGACCTCCAATGATCCGTGTTCTCAGTACGTCCGCGGCGCGGTGGCGGATGCGTACCCTACCGGTACAGATCCGGCCGCAGCAGCGGTGCGCAGGCCATCGCCACCAGGTCCGCGAATGCGTCGGTCCGCGAGACGGCGCCCTCGGTGAGCAGCCCGACAGCGCCGGTGTGCTGTTTGGACGCGGTGGTGCCGAAGAGGTCGTCGACGATGTCGCCCAGCTCCTCGCCGGCACGCAGGCGCGCCGCGGCCGCGTGGGGGAGCGGCATGCGCAGGCCCGAGGCCTCGCCCATGCGGCCGGAGCGATCGACCACCGCCACCCAGGACACCAGCCAGGGCCGCTCGTCCTCGAAGATGACGCCGCCCTCCAGGCCCAGGCCGATGTCGGCGCCGGTCGCCTCGCGTGCCGCACGCGCGCGCTCGCGCGCGCCCTGACGCGTCGCGTCATCGCCGATGGGCTGCGCGCCCACCGTAGCGCTCACCGGCGCGCTCTCGACCGCGCAGCCGGGGGCGAGGCGCGCGAGCGCACGGTGGACCGCTTCGAGCTTGGCCGGATTGCTCGATCCGACCGCGGCGCGCAGCAGGGCGAGCGGCATGTGGCGCTCCTCTCCGGGGCGGGCTAGAATACCGAGTGAAATGCTCGGAATTGCCCCACAGGCCGCCTTCCACGTTTCCACGCGCGGCGAGTACGGCATGCGCCTCATGGTGGAGCTTGCGCGTCGCTGGGGCGAGGGTGCGGTCAGCCTGCACGCCGTTGCCACACAGGAAGCCCTGCCCGAGGCATATCTCGAGCAGCTGGTGAGCGGGCTGCGCAAGGCCGGTCTGGTGCAGGGCAAGCGCGGCGCAGGTGGCGGGTACACGCTCGCGCGCGACCCGAAGGAGATCACCGCCGGCGACATCGTGCGCGCGCTCGAGGGACCGATCGAGCCGCAGATCTGCACCGCCGAGGGCGAAGCGGTCGCCAACTGCGCGCTCCAGCCCGGCTGTGCGACGCATCACGTCTGGATGAATCTGCAGGCCACGATCGCGAGGGCGCTCGACGGCATGACCCTCGCGGACCTGGCCAGGACGAAGACCGCGCCGAAGGGGGCCACACGTGCCTGATCTCGAGATCATCGACCTCCACGTCGAGGTCGATGGCAAGCCCATCCTGAAGGGCATCGATCTTGTCGTTCGCAGCGGCGAGGTCCACGCGATCATGGGCCCGAACGGCTCGGGGAAGAGCACGCTCGCGCTCACGATCATGGGCCACCCGCGCTACAAGGTGACGAGCGGCGAGGTGCGCTTCGGCGGAGCCGATGTCCTCGCGCAGGCGGTCGACGAGCGCGCGCGCAGCGGCCTGTTCCTCGCCTTCCAGTACCCCGCGGCGATCCCCGGCGTCTCCGTGGCGAACTTCCTGCGCACGTCCATCAACGCGCGCCGCGCGGAGCGCGGCGCGACCGCCGCGGCGGGTGAGGCGAAGCGGCACGACATGCCGATCCCCCAATTCCGCAAGCTGCTCGCGGAGAAGATGAAGCTCCTCGAGGTGGACGACTCGTTCATCACGCGTTCGGTGAACGACGGGTTCTCCGGCGGCGAGAAGAAGCGCCTCGAGATGCTCCAGATGCACATGTTCGCGCCCTCCATGGCGGTGCTCGATGAGACCGACTCGGGTCTGGACATCGACGCGCTGAAGGTCGTGTCGCAGGGCATCGAGGCACTGCGCTCGCCCGAGGTGGGCATCCTGCTCATCACGCACTACGAGCGGATGCTGCGTTACGTGACGCCCGACTACGTGCACGTGCTCGTGGACGGTCGTGTCGTGCGCACCGGCGGGCGCGAGCTCGCCGCGGAGCTCGAGGCGAAGGGCTACGACTTCGTCCGCGAAGAGCTGTACGCGGGGAAGACCTAGATGGCCGTCACCGTCGCCGCGACGAGCCCGCTCGACGTGGAGCGGATCCGCGCGGACTTCCCGGTCCTCGGCCAGACCGTCCACGGGTCCACGCCGGTCGTGTACCTCGACAACGCCGCGACCAGCCAGAAGCCGCGCCAGGTGATCGACGCCATGCGGTCGGTGTTCGAGGAGCACAACGCGAACATCCACCGCGGCGTGTACGAATTCAGCGAGCGCACCACGGCGCTCTTCGAGGGGGCGCGCGAGAAGGTCGCCCGGTTCATCAACGCCCAGAGCCGCGAGGTGATCTTCGTGCGCAACGCCACCGAGGGCGTGAATCTCGTCGCGTACACCTGGGGCCGCGAGCACATCCAGGCCGGCGACCGCATCGTGAGCACGGTCCTGGAGCACCACTCGAACTTCGTGCCCTGGCAGCAGCTCGCCAAGGAGCGCGGCGCCGAGATCGTCATGGTCGACGTGGACGACGACGGCCGCCTGCGCCGCGACCAGTACGCCGCGGCGATGGCAAAGCGGCCCCGGCTCGTGGCGATCACCTACACCTCCAACGGCCTCGGCACGGTCAATCCGGTCAAGGAGCTCGTGGCCGAGGCGAAGGCCGCCGGCGCGACGGTCCTCGTGGACGCCGCGCAGGCCGTGCCCCATCAGAAGGTGGACGTTCGCGACCTCGGCTGCGACTTCCTCGTCTTCAGCGGCCACAAGATGCTCGCGCCGCCCGGCTCGGGTGGCGTGTGGGGCCGCGCCGAGCTGCTGGAGCGCATGCGGCCGTTCCTCTTCGGCGGCGACATGATCGCCACGGTCACGGTGGAGAAGACCACCTGGAACGAGCTGCCCTGGAAGTTCGAGGCGGGGACGTCGTCGTACGTCGACGCGATCGGCCTCGGGGCGGCGGTGGACTACCTCGAGAACGTGGGCATGGAGAAGATCCACGCGCACGAGCTCGTCCTGACCGGCTACCTCCTGCCGCGCCTGGCGGAGATCTCGGGCGTCACCGTCTACGGCCCGAAGACGCTCGAGGGCCGCGTCGGCGTGGTGTCCTTCAACGTCGAGGGGATCCACCCGCACGACATGGCCTCGCTGCTCGACCGCGAGGGCGTCTGCGTCCGTGCCGGTCACCACTGCAACCAGCTGCTCATGACCCGGCTCGCCGTCCCGGCGACGACCCGCGCGAGCTTCTACCTGTACAACACGACCGCCGAGTGCGACGCGCTCGTGAGCGCCATCCACACGGCGAAGAAGGTCTTCGGCGTCTGATCGATGGACGACATGTATCGCGACTACATCCTCGACCACTACAAGAACCCGCGGAACGCGGGCGATCTCGCCGGCGCGACGAACACCTACAAGAGCGACAACCCGCTGTGCGGCGACGAGATCACCATGGCGCTCCTCATCGAGGATGACCTGGTGAAGGACGTACGCTTCAACGGCAAGGGCTGTGCGATCTCGCAGGCCTCGGCGTCGATCCTCACCGAGGAGATCAAGGGGAAGACGCTCGACGAGGTCCGCGCCATCGACCAGCAGCACGTTCTCGAGAATCTCGGCATTCCGATCAGCCCCGCGCGCGTGAAGTGCGCCCTTCTCGGACTGAAGACGCTCAAGGGCGCCGCGTGGGGACTGCAGGAGGAGTAGACATGGCCACCGACGTCCGCAAGGACATCCCCGACAACTACCGCTACGGCTGGCACGACGCCGACGCGAAGTACGAGAACGTGAAGAAGCGCGGGCTCGACGAGGCGGTCATCCGCGAGATCAGCCAGACCTACAAGAAGGAGCCCCAGTGGATGCTGGAGCGCCGCCTCAAGGCGTTCCGGCACTACCTGAAGCGGGCCATGCCCGACTGGGGCGCCGACCTCTCGGGCATCGACTTCGACGAGATCTATTACTACCTGCGTCCCTCGGGGAAGACCGAGAAGAGCTGGGACGACGTCCCCGACTACGTCAAGCGCACCTTCGACAAGCTCGGCATCCCCGAGGCGGAGCAGAAGTACCTCGCCGGCGTCGGTGCGCAGTACGACAGCGAGTCCGTGTACCACAACATCCGCAAGGACCTCGAGGCGAAGGGCGTCATCTTCATGGACACCGACACCGCCCTGCGCGAGCACGAGGACATCGTGAAGCAGTACTTCGGCACGGTGATCCCGGCGAACGACAACAAGCTCGCCGCGCTGAATACGGCGGTGTGGTCGGGCGGCTCGTTCGTGTGGGTGCCGCCGGGAGTGAACGTGGAGATCCCGCTCCAGGCGTACTTCCGCATCAACAGCGAGAGCGCCGGCCAGTTCGAGCGCACGCTCATCATCGCGGAGGAAGGCTCGCAGGTGCACTACGTCGAAGGGTGCACGGCGCCGGTCTTCTCCACGGCAACGCTGCACAGCGCGGTGGTCGAGATCGTCGTGAAGAAGGGCGCCCGCGTCCGCTACACGACGATCCAGAACTGGAGCCACAACGTCTACAACCTCGTGACCAAGCGCGCCGTCGTGCAGGAGGATGGCGTGATGGAGTGGATCGACGCGAACCTCGGCAGCAAGGTGACCATGAAGTACCCGAGCGTGTACCTGGTGGGCCCGCGCGCTCACGGCGAGGTCCTCTCGGTCGCGTTCGCCGCGGACGGCCAGCATCAGGACGCCGGCGCGAAGATGGTCCACGCCGCCCCCGGGACCACCAGCCTCATCACCAGCAAGTCCATCAGCAAGGGCACCGGCCGCACGTCCTACCGCGGTCTGGTGAAGATCTACCCGGGCATGAAGAAGTCGAAGAGCACCGTCCGCTGCGACGCGCTCATCCTCGACCCCTCCGCCCGGAGCGACACGTACCCGTACATGGAGATCGACGAGGAGGACGTGTCCATCGGCCACGAGGCCACCGTCTCCAAGGTGGGCGAGGAGCAGCTCTTCTATCTCATGAGCCGCGGCCTGACCGAGGCCGAGGCCACGGCCATGGTCGTGAACGGCTTCATCGAGCCGATCGTCAAGACCCTCCCCATGGACTACGCCATCGAGATGAACCGCCTCATCACGCTCCAGATGCAGGGTGCGATCGGTTGACCCTCGCCCCCGCGCGTCCGGCGCCGGCCCTCGCGCTCGACCGCTCCACGGTCGAGCGCCTGGCCGCGATGCGCGGTGAGCCCGAGTGGCTGCTCGCGCATCGGCTGGCGGCCCTGCAGCGCTACGCCAGCGCTGTTTGGCCCACCGGCGCGGAAGAGGAGTGGCGCCGCTTCCCGCTGAAGGATCTGCCCGACGCGCGTCTGGCGGACCTCCAGGACGTCGACCACCCCCCGAGCGAGTACGGCTCGGTGCCGCTCGCGGCCTCGCGGCACGGGCTGGTCTTCGACCGGATGCTGAACGTGGCCCGCGAGCACCCCGACCTCGTCCGCCGCTGGCTGCCGACGGGTGAGGGCATCGCGAGCCACGCGCCCTTCCGCGCGCTCGCCGACGCGCTCTTCGCGCACGGCAGCACCTTCCTGTACGTCCCGGCCGGCCTCCACGTCGAGCTGCCCCTGGAGGTCCACAAGCGCTGGAAGGCGGGCCCAGAGCCGATCGTCTTCCGCACCATCGTCGTGGCCGAGGCGAACGCCAGCGTGACGCTCGTGGAGGAGACCTCCTCCGAGCGCGGCAGCCCGCGTCTGGCCGTGCCGTCGCTGGAGATCCACGCGGGGCCGGGCGCGAACGTGCGCTACGTCGGCATCCACTCCTTCGCCGACGACGTCTGGGAGATCGGCCAGCAGAACCTCGTCTCGGCGCGCGACAGCGCGCTCTCGAGCTTCAACGTGCTCATCGGCAGCGCGCGCACCAAGCTCGGCGTGCTGTCCGACATCCGCGGCGACGGCGCCGCGGTGAAGCTCTACGGGCTCGTCGCCGCCGCCGACCACCAGCGCATCGATGTGAACTCGCTCCAGCTCCTCGACGGCAAGGGCTCGACCTCGGATCTCCTGTACCTCTCGGCGCTCTACGAGGCGGCGAAGGCGGTGTACTACGGCGTCATCCGTGTCGAGCCGACCTCGAGCGGCACGGGCTCGTACCAGGAATGCCGGAACATGCTGCTCTCCGACAAGGCCGGCGCCGACCCCATCCCCGTCCTCGAGATCCTCACCAACGACGTCGCGCGCTGCGGCCACGGGGCGACCGCCGGCGCGCTCGATCCAGATGAGATGTTCTACGTGATGTCGCGCGGCCTGCCGCGCCTGGAGGCCGAGGCGCTGCTGGTGCGCGGCTTCTTCCAGCGCGTCGTCGAGCGCATTCCCGAGCCGCAGGTGCGGGCACGCGTCCTCGCGGCGCTCGCGCCGCGCATCGGCCGGGTCGCCGAGCTCGAGGCGGTCGCATGAGCCGGTTCGTCGCGATCGGCCGGGAGGCCGACGTCCCAGCGGGCGAGGTGCGCGTCGTCGAGATCGAGGGACGCAGCCTCTGCCTGGGGCACTGTACGGATGGCACGTGGGGCGCCATCGACAACGTCTGCACCCACGACGGCGGCGTCCTCGGCGAGGGCGAGCTCGACGAGTGCCTGGTCGAGTGCCCGCGGCACGGCGCCCGGTTCGACCTCCTCACCGGAGAGGTGAAGGCGCTCCCCGCGGTGTTCGCGGTGAACGCGTACCCGGTGCGCGTCGTCGACGGCCGCGTCGAGGTGGACCTCGGCGTGGCCACGAAAGAGCTCGAGATCGGGTAGCGACGCGGCCGGGCCTCGCGGCGCTATCCTCGCTCCCGAGACGACCGCCGGGAGGCCACATGATCAGCAGTGCCGCGCGTGACCGCATCAAGCTGTCGATCGATCAGCTGGAAGAGGCGTTCCACCGCTATGAGGAGCAGGCGAACGCCGACGTGAACGACTCGTACACCGCCGCGCTCGCGCGCGGGAAGGCCATGGGATTCCAGGAGGCCGCGCATCTGGTGAAGGCCGCCCTGCACGACGTGGACGTGAAGAGCCTGTAGCCCGGCGACGCGGCCGTCAGCGTCGCGGCTGGCCGGGCGCCTAGACTCGACCGGATGCAGGCCGTCGTGATGGCCGGCGGAGAGGGAAGCCGGCTCCGCCCGCTGACGATCAACCGGCCCAAGCCCATGGTGTCCATCGTCAACAAGCCGTGCCTGGGCCACATCTTCGACCTGCTCCAGCGCCACGGCATCACCGACGCGTTCGTGACCCTTCAGTACCTGGCCTCGCAGATCCAGGACAGCTTCGGCGACGGCGGCGCGGTGGGGATGAACCTCCGCTACAGCGTCGAGGAGTCGCCCCTCGGCACCGGTGGCTCGGTCCGGCAGATCGGTGACGCCCTCGACGACACGTTCATCGTCATCTCCGGCGACGCGCTCACCGACATCGATCTCTCGGCGGTGGTCGCCTTCCACCGCGAGAAGAAGGCCGCCGTGACGCTCACGCTCTATCGCGTGCCGAACCCGCTCGAGTACGGCGTGGTCATCACGAACGATGAGGGGCGGATCACCAAGTTCCTCGAGAAGCCGTCGTGGGGCGAGGTCTTCTCCGACACGATCAACACCGGCATCTACGTCATCGAGCCGCGGGTGCTGGAGCGCTACAAGGTCGGCGAGGCGTTCGACTTCAGCAAGGACCTCTTCCCGCAGCTGCTCGCCGACGGGGAACCCCTTTACGGCTATGTCGCCTCCGGCTACTGGACCGACGTCGGATCGATCCCCGAGTACGCGCGCGCCAACGCCGACGTCCTCCTCGGCCGGGTGCAGGCCGCGCCCCTGGGGCGCGAGATCCAGCCCGGCGTCTTCACCAGCGGCGAGGTGGAGATCGATCCCACGGCCACGCTGACCGGTCCGATCTACCTCGGGAACGGCGTGAAGATCGGCCCCGCCGCCGAGATCATCGGTCCGACCGTGCTTCGCGACTACGTGTCAGTGGACTACGGCGCGGTCGTCGACCGCGCCATCGTCTGGCGCAACTCGTACGTGGGCGACCGCGGCGAGCTACACGGCACCATCGTCGGGCGGCAGTGCGCGCTGAAGTCCCGCGTCGTTCTCGAGGAGGGCAGCGTCATCGGGGACCACTGCGTCGTGAACGACGGCGCGCGCGTCCGCAGCCAGGTGAAGATCTGGCCCGACAAGCAGGTCGAGAGCGGTGCCGTCGTCGCCTCGAGCCTCATCTGGGGCGCGCAGGGTCGGCGCGCGCTCTTCGGCCGTTTCGGCGTGACCGGGCTCGTGAACATCGACCTCACGCCGGAGTTCGCGGCGCGGCTCGGCGCGGCCTACGCCTCCACCCTGCCGCTGGGCAGCACCGTGACGATGAACCGCGACCAGCATCGGTCCAGCCGCATGCTGAAGCGGGCGCTCATGGGTGGCATCGTGTCGGCCGGGGTGCACGTGGCGGACCTCTCGCAGGCGCCGCTGCCGATCGGCCGGTTCCACACGCGGCGCATCGGTGCGATCGGCGGGGTCCACGTGCGCGTCTCGCCGTTCGACGTCCGCGTCTGCGACCTCAAGTTCTTCGACCGCCAGGCCCTGGACATGGACAAGACGCAGGAGCGCAAGGTCGAGACCGCGTTCTTCCGCGAGGACGTGCGCCGCGTCTCGCACGAGGACGTCGGCGCGATCTTCGAATCGGCCCGGGTGGGCGAGGCGTACAGCGAGGCGTTCCTCGCGGAGATCGTCCACCGCCAGGAGGTCCTCGACCGCAAGTTCAAGATCGTCGTGAACCTCTCGCACGGCACCGCGGCGCAGTTCCTTCCGCAGCTCCTGAACACGCTGGGGATCGAGCTCATCGCGATCAACGGGGTGGTGTCGGAGAACGTCGGCTCGCGGTCGTTCGAGGAGTTCCAGGACGAGAAGCGCGAGCTCGCGGCGATCGTGGCGGCGCTGCACGCGTCCGCAGGCGTCATCATCGACGCCGGCGGCGAGAAGGCGTTCATCGTGGACGACGCCGGGCGGATCACCTCGGACATGCAGTTCCTCGTGGCGTTCGCGGCGCTCTCGGCGCGCGTGACCCCGGGCGTCGTCGCGGTGCCGGTGTTCGCGCCATCCTCCATCGAGCAGGTCGTGAGCGCGCGCGGCGGGCGCGTCCAGCGCATCCGGGCATCAGCGAGCGCGCAGATGGATGTGGCCGTCCGCGAGCATCCGCTCGTCGTCGGCGACGGGGTGGGGGGCTTCATCTTCCCGCGCTTCCATCCCTCGTTCGATGGGCTCTTCGCCACGGTGCGTCTGCTCGAGCTGCTCGCGGTGACCGGCCAGACGCTGTCCGAGGTCATGGACCAGACGCCGGTCGCGAGCCTCGCCCGCATCCAGGTGACCTGCCCGTGGGAGCAGAAGGGACGGGTCCTGCGGGTCCTGGCACAGGATCCGCGGACCGACCGCGTCCGGCAGATCGACGGCGTGAAGCACCAGAGCGACGGCGAATGGGTGCTCGTGTTGCCGGACGCCGACCGGCCGCTCTTCAACATCTACGCCGAGGCTCATGACGAGGGCCGGGCGTGGACGCTCGCGCACGAGTACGCGGAGCGGCTCGAGCACCTGCGGATGGACGCGTGACCGTCCGCCTCGCGATCGCGCAGTGCGCACCCGCCCTCGGCGCGTTCACGCGGAACGTCGCCATGCATCAGGACTGGATCGGCCGCGCGCGATCGGCCGGCGCCGCGCTCGTGGTCTTCCCGGAGCTCTCGCTCACCGGGTACTACCTGAAGGACCTCGCGGCGGACGTCGCGTGCGCCGCCGACGGCGCGGAGCTCGCCCCCATCGCCGC
>DASSPF010000072.1:0-12560 GCA_035699805.1 Candidatus Limnocylindria bacterium
GTCCGAGTCCGCGCTGGGCTTCCGCTCGAAGGGCACCGGCGACGATGCCGACGTCCAGGCGATGTACGAGCGGATGAAGGAGCGCGTCCAGGAGGAGATGAAGCGCTTCTTCCGGCCCGAGTTCCTCAACCGGATCGACGCGACCGTCGTCTTCCAGCCGCTCAACAAGGAGGAGATCCGCAAGATCGTCGAGCTCGAGCTCGCCGGCGTGCGCAAGCAGCTCGCCTCGCAGGAGATCACCCTGGACGTCACCGACGAGGCGAAGGACCACATTGCCACCATCGGCTACGACTCCAACTTCGGTGCTCGCCCGCTCGCTCGCTCGATCCAGAACGAGATCGCCGACCCGCTCGCGGAGATGCTCCTCCAGGGCGCGTTCCACCCTGGCGATACCGTCCGCGTCCACCCGGTGGACGGCAAGCTCGCCATCGAGCGCATCGAGATCGAGGCGCCCAAGCCCGAGCCCGTCGCGCCCTAGCACCCCTCCGCAGCCGTCCACGCTCCGCCTAGGCTTTGCCCCATGACCACGTCCTCGGCTGCCCGCCGACGCGCGGCCTGCGCGTCCTGCGGGGCGACGGTCCGGGCCAAGGACCGCTTCTGCGCGTCCTGCGGCGCACCCATCGCCGCCGCGAACGCGCCGGCACCGGGGACGGCGGCGCCCGCAGCGCCGGCGAGCGCCTCGCTCCAGGTCCCGGCGCTCGACGCGTCGGCGCTCGGCGAGCAGCGGAAGGTGGTCACGATCCTGTTCGCCGACCTCTCCGGCTCCACGCCGCTGGGCGAGCGCCTTGACCCGGAGGACCTGCGCCGGATCCTGGCCTCGTACTTCAACCAGCTCGCGCGGCAGATCCGCCGCTACGAGGGCACGATCGACAAGTACATCGGCGATGCGGTCATGGCCGTCTTCGGGGCGCCGCTCTCGCACGAGGACGACGCCGAGCGCGCGATCCGCGCCGCGCTCGCGATGCGTGATGGCATCGCGAAGCTCAACGACGACCTCGAGCGCGCGCACGGCGTGCGTCTGGCGCTCCGTATCGGCATCAACACCGGTGAGGTCGTCGCGGGGATGCTCGGCGGCGACGTCCAGAGCGCGTACACGGTGGTCGGTGACGCCGTGAACACCGCGCAGCGCCTCGAGGCAGCGGCGCCGCTCGGGCAGGTCATCGTGAGCGAGACGACGCGGCGCCTCGCGCTCCACGCCTTCGAGTTCGAGCGGCTCGACCCGGTCCAGCTCAAGGGCAAGGCCACCGCGGTCGCGGCGTACCGGGTGGTACGCCGGCGTGACGAGGAGATCGAGCCGGACGCCAGCCCGCTCGTGGGGCGCGAGCGCGAGATCGCCCGGCTCCGCGCGATCCTCGTCGAGTCGCTCACCGGTGCGGGGCGGGTGGTCCATGTGAGCGGTGAGGCCGGCGTGGGGAAGTCGCGCGTCGTGACGGAGTTCCGTACCGAGCTCGCCGGGGGTGTCGAGCGGATGTCCGCGCGCTGCGTGTCGTACGAGACGAACACGCCGTATGCGCTCATCGCGAGCCTGCTGCGCGGAGCCTTCCGCATCCATGCGGCCGATGGTCGTGAGAGCGCGCGCGCCGGCATCGTCACCGGATTCGCGCGATTCGGGCATCCGGTGGAGGTCCCGGCGATCGAGCTCCTCCTGGATGTCCTGGGCTATGGGGAGAGCGCGGTGCAGGATCCGCAGCTGAAGCAGCGGCTGCTCATCGCCCTCCTGCACGGTCTCCTCGGCGCGGCCGCACAGCGCGCCCCGTTCGTCATCGTCGCCGAGGACCTGCACTGGATCGACGACGCGAGCCTGCAGGTGCTGGTCGAGCTGGTCCCGATGATCGCCGCGGCGCCGGGGATGTTCATCACCACGGCGCGCGCGCCGTGGTCGCCGCCGTGGACTGCCGAGCACCTGCCGGTGGAGCCGCTCGACGAGTCGAGCGCGCGCTCGCTGGTGGAGGCGATCGTCGAGATGACGGTCGCGCCCGACCTCGTGGCGGCGATCCTCAGCCGGACCGGTGGCAACCCGTTCTTCATCGAGGAGGTCGTCCGCGAGCTCCAGGAGACCGGTGGCCTGCGCGAGGCGGGTGGCGTCCTCACCGGTGCGGCGGACGTCGCAGGCCATCTTCCCGCGACGATCCAGGACGTGCTCGAAGCGCGCCTGGACCGCCTCGACGACGGTGCCAAGCGCGTGGTCCGGCCGGCCGCGGTCATCGGCCGCACGTTCTGGGCGCGTCTTTTGGACCGGCTGGTCGACGTGCCGCTCGCGCCGAGCCTCGCGCGCCTCGAGCAGGAGGCCTTCATCGTCACCCGCGCGGTGCGTCCCGAGCTCACGTACGCCTTCCGCCAGGCGCTCATCCAGGAGGTGGCGTACGAGACGCAGCTCCTCTCCGATCGGCGCCGCATGCACACGCGCATCGGCGCGGCCATCGAATCGCTGTACACCGACCGCCTCGACGAGTTCATGGACCTGCTCGCGTATCACTACGAGCGCGGCGAGGATGAGGAGCGCGCCATCCACTGGCTGGTCCGCGCGGCCGACCGCGCGAAGAGCCTCTTCGCCAACGGCGAGGCGCTCGCGCTGTACGGCGCCGCCCTCTCACGCATGGGGGAGGGACGGGCGGAGCTCGCGGCGAGCGTGCGCGAGCGGATGGGCGACGTGCAGCTGCTCGTCGGCCGGTACGACGACGCGCTCGCCTCGTTCGCCGCGGCGCGCGAGGGGGACGGCGCCACGCCGGTCCGGCGGGCGCGCATGTGGCGCAAGGCGGCGTCCGCGTTGCTGCTGAAGTCCGACTACGGGTCGGCCGCTGACGCGCTCGCGCAGGCGCGGGCGGCGGTGGCCGGTCTCCCCGAGATCGAGGCGGCGCAGGTCGAGCTCCAGGCCGGCCAGCTGGCGTGGCGCCGCGGCGACTACAGCGGTGCGCGTCAGGCGCTCAGCGTGGCCGTCCAGAGCGCGACGGTGCTCGCCGAGCGGGATGCCGAGGCCGATGTCGTCATCGCCGAAGGGCTCAAACAGCTCGGCAACGTGTCGTTCCTCGCAGGCCGTCGCGAAGATGCCGAGCAGTATTACCGCGAGAGCCTCGAGATCTACGACCGGCGCTCCGACGCGATCGGCCGGGCGAACGTCCACAGCAACCTCGGCGTGGTGTATCGCCGTATGGGCCGGTGGGACGACGCGCTGCGCGAGCTCGCCGCCAGCCTCGAGCTTCGCCATCGCATCGGCGACCCGTGGGGCATCGGGACGACCCATAACAACATCGGCGAGGTCCACCGCTCGCGCGGCGAGCTCGCGCCCGCCATCGCCGCGTACGAGCGCGCGCTCGCGGTGTGGACGCCCATCGGCTACACCTCCGGTGTCGCGCTCGCGCAGACCGGCCTGGGCGCGGCCATCGCGGACGCGGGCGATCCGGCCCGCGGCCTGGCGGTGCTGCGCGAGGCCGAGGCGCGCTGGGCGACCCTCGGCAGCACGACGTACCTGCCGGATCTCTATCGCTTCATCGCGTCCGCCGAGCTCGCCCTCGGCGACCTGGAGGCCGCCGCCACGGCCGCGGGGCGCTCGCTGGAGCTCGCTCGCGGCGCGACGGCGCGACATCAGGAGGCGATGACGCTGCGGGTGCAGGGAGAGATCCGCGCGGCCCAGGACGACGTCCGAGGCGCGCGCGAGCTCCTGGAGCGCAGCCGCGCGATCCTCGTCGAGCTCGACGAGCCCGCCGAGCTCGCGCGTACCGACACGGCGCTCGCGCGCCTCGGCGCCCGCTCCTAGCGGACGGTGATGCTCCCGCCACCGAGCGCGTTCGCGGCGCGGTAGGTCGGTGCGTCGTATGAGCCGCCCTCCGGCCAGACGCGCAGGTCGAAGCGATCGGGTGCGCTGTCCACGAGCGTGACGCGGAAGACCCAGCCCGCTGTCCCGTTGACCGTGGCCTGCCCCTGCGCCGTCGCCGTGCCCCCGCCGATGGCGAGCCACTCGAACGACGTCGCCCGGAGGGTGAGGCCCGCCTCCTTGGCGATGATCTCGAGATGGCCCGTCGGAGTGCTGGTACCGGGTTTGAACTTCAGGCTTGCGCCCAGCGTGATCTTGCGGCCGATCGTGAGGCCGGTCGCGTCGTCCGGCACCAGGATCCATCCGCCGCCGGTCACCGATGTGCTCGTGTCGTAGATCACCGCGAGAGCGGACGTTGACGCGGGCTGGTAGCGGTCGTTGCCGGCGTAGTCGATCGCGACGGAGTACGCCCCGCTCGGGAAGTCGGCGGTATCGAGACGCACGCGGCCGTAGCCGTCGGTGTACGTCTGAACGGTGCGGCCGCTTCCGGTGAGGGTGACGAGCTGAAGGCCGAGCGGCTCCCCGCCGCCGCGAAGCGTCGCAAGGAGCGTGCTGCCGCCGAGCGGGGTGAGCTGGGCGTCGAAGAGCGTGAATCCGGTGGACGCCTTGGTCACGGTGATCGCCGACTGGGCGCCGGAACCGAGATGCTCGGCGTCCTCGGCGAAGCCGACACGCACGGTCGCGGTGCCGGGCGCGGCGTCGAGCGTGAGCTCGGCGCTCGCGTATCCGTTCGCGTCGGTGGTGGCGTCGGCACGGGCACCGCCCACGCGGAAGGCGACCGGCTTGCCGGCGACGCCCGTTTCGCCGCTGGTGAGCCGCGCGCTCACGGCGATCCGTGAGCGGTACGCGCCGCTTGCCGGTGCGCTCAGCGCGAGGGCCGTCGTGAGCTTGGGGTCGTCCGCGGTCGCCGTCTCGGTCCGCACCCGGTAGTAGGCGCCCTGATCGCTCGCCCAGGTCACCAGACCATTGCCGCCGACGGCCTGCAGGATGACCCGCACGCTCGCAGCGCTGCTCGTGCCGAGCGCGATGCTGCCGCGGTAGGTGCGGGCGAGACCCGCCCCGTTCGTGGTGGTCGAGATCGGAGTGAGCGCGAGCGACGTCCATTGCCCGTAGAGCGAGCCGCTCTCGGCGGTGTACGTGGCGAAGACCTCCTCGATGCCGACGTCGGCGAGCGCGCCGACGATCGCCTCCACGTCCACGCTCGTGCCGTTCGGCGTGACCGTGACGCGGTACACGACGGGCGACGCGGCGAGCGCGCGCGCGTCGGTGAGGTCGGAGTAGTACAGGCGGAAGGTCTGCGCGGTGAACCGACGGCCGGTGCCGGTCGGTCCGCCGTTCTCGGAGCGGTACTGGAAGGGCGTGCTCACCAGGTGCGAACCCGAGAAGTGGTTGAGGTCGAACGGGCGCACCGGTGTGAAGACGTCGGTCTGGTAGGTCGGGTGCGCGCCGCGCACCTCGGTGACCGCGACGTCGGTGAAGGGCGTGATGCCCGTCTCGTCGGCGTACGACGCGCTGTGGAGGACCGCACCGCGGACCGCCCTGCCGGTCACGCCCACGCCGAGGGTGAGCTGTGGGAGGACCGGCGCGCCCGGCTGCACCGAGACGCCGTCGGCGATGTCGTAGTACACCGCCTGCGTCGTTCCGCCGCCGAGCACGTCGAGCGTGCGAGTGTTGCGGTCGAGCGTGTAGGTGGGCGACAGGGTCGCGACGGAGAGCCCCTCGCTCGCGAGCGTGGTGGGGCTGGTGACCGCCGACGGGGCTGGCGGCGTGAGGCGCGACGTGGCGGGCAGATCGAAGCCCATCATCGGCAGGCCGTAGAGGCTCATCTGGACGAGCGCCTTCTCGTCGATCCCGCCGAGCTGTGCGAGCGACGAGATGTACTCGTGCTTGGCGCTCGCGAGCGCCGCGCCGATCGAGACAGGCCCGCTGCCGTAGCGGAGCTGTCGGACGAGCTCGGCGTAGAGCTTCTCGCTGTACTTGATGAAGTCGGTGTCGCCGTATTGGTAGCCGGTGCCGCCGACCATCGTCGCGCCGCGCGCCGCGAACGCCTGCGTCCAGTCCACGGGTGCGGTGAGCGGCGTCGCGTGCGGGTCAACGATGTTGTAGCCGGAGTGGCAGCCGGTGGAGAGGATGAGCGCGTTCCTGAAGCGCGTGTCCGACGCCGGGAGCCCCGTCACGCTCGTGGCCTGCAGGCGCGTGGCGAAGTCGGCTGCGAGCATCGCGTTCGCCGAGAAGTGGGCGTTCACGTTGACGATGCCGTATGACGCGGCGCCGAAGAGCCTGTCGCCCAGCTGCGACGCGGTCCACGCGGTGGGATCGTTCGGGCCGTCGCCGACCGGCTGGATGAGCGTGCGGTCCACGCTCAACCCGTTCGCGACGAGATCATCGGCGATGGCACCGGCGGCGTCGGACAGGAAGTCGTACCCGGCGACGAGCGCGCTCGTCGGCGCGACCGTCCCGTTCACCGCCAGGAACGCATCGATCACCGCGGTCATCTGATCAATCGTTTCCACCAGACGGCCCACGCCGAGCTCCGGCAGGTACAGCACGTGATCGAAGCGCGAGATCGGGCGGAACGAGCCGTAGAAGTCCTGCGTGAGGACATAGCCGAGACGCAGGCTGGCCTGGCTCGCCGTCTGCTCCTGCACGGCGGGGAAGTAGTCCTTCTCGCTCCCGAGGCCGGACTGGTCGGGCTGGCGGAAGAACGGCAGCACATGATCGTTGCCGGCGAGGACGATGTGCGCGAGGCCGGGGTTCGCGTCGCGGTAGGCGGTCACGACGTCCTTGATGGCGTGAGCGACGATGTTCGCTGCGGCCGGGCACGAGGCGTTCGCGTCCCACTGCGTGTACGCGCTGGCCACGGCGGGGATCGCCGAGAGGTCCACGACCGCGCCATTTACGGACACGGCCAGGTCGGCGAGCCTGCTCATGAAGGCCGTGGTGTCGCCGGGGAGGCGGGCGCTGTTGGTGAGGATGAGCGCGGTCGCGTTCGTCGCCGGCGGGGTCATCGCGACGGGCGCCGAGACGAGCGTCGCACCGCCGCAGGAGACGTCCACGACGGTCGCCTGGATGGTGAACGGCCGCGACCCGTCGTAGGCCCCGTTGGCGCCGCGCACACGCATGTAGAAGTGGCCACTGTTGTCCCAGGTGTTCCGCGTGATCTGCTCTGGCGAGAGCCCGATGTGCGCAGAGACTCCGATGAGCGCCGCGGTCTGCGCCGACGCGTACGCCTCTGCGGACAGCTCGTCCGGTGACAGCGCGTCGGGCGAGAGCGCATCGGGCGACAGCGCATCCGGAGAGAGCGCGTCGGGTGAGAGCTCGTCGGGCGACAGCGCATCGGGCGACAGCGCGTCCGGCGACAGGGCGTCGGGCGAGAGCGCATCCGGTGACAGCGCATCCGGCGAGAGCGCGTCGGGCGACAGGGCGTCGGGTGAGAGCGCATCCGGAGAGAGCGCGTCGGGCGCGACCGAGGCGTCGAAGTCGTTCACCGCGCCGAGCGGGTCCGTCCCGCCGAGCGCGGCGACCTGCGCGTCGTAGAGCGTGCGGATGTCCTTGTAGAGCGCGAGCGAGTAGTCGGCGGGCACGCCGGAGAGGCGCACGGTGACGCGCTGCCCCGGACGCACCGGCACCTTGAACCACGTGGACTGCCCGCTCTGGAAGACGTAGTCCTGGACCGCTGCGCCGGGCGTGATCTGGAGCGCGGTGTTCCAGGTGTGGTTGTGGTTGTTCGGGATGTACACGCCGTCACCGCCGGTGGCGTTCCCGCTGCCGTCGGTGGTGGCCGTGGTGGAGCAGGTGATCGTGTACGTGCCGACCTCGGTGACGAAGACCTTGGTGTAGCGCAGCGTGTACGTCGCATCCGGGGCGACGCCGGTGAACGAGTACTCCGCGGTGCGCTCGCTCGCCGTGGTCGTTCCCACGCGGACGGTGCCGCTGAAGAGCTCGACCGTGGCGCCGGTGAGGAGCGTGGCCCCGTCGCCGTTGTCGCACCGAGCGATGCCAGCGATCGACGCGGAGGCAACGATCGTGGCATCCACGTTCGTCAGGAAACCGGATCCGATGCCATCGAAGCGACAGAAATCCTGCGCCGGGTCGCCGCATGGTCCGGTGGTCGTCGTCCCTGGCGTCGGGTATCCAACGACGAAGGTGATCGTGTCGCCCGCGAGGCCGCTGGCGTACCAGCGGATCCCATTCGTGAAGTTGACGCCCAGCAGGTCGCCGGTCTCGACCGCGATGCTCGTGCGGAACGTGTTCAGGCCGGTCGTGACCGTTTCCCGAGCGCTCTCGCCGACGACGAGGAACTCACCCGACGGCAGTGCGCGGAAGATCCGCAGCTGCGCGACGCAGCCGGGGCAGCTGTCGGTCGGACCCTGCACACGCCACGTCGTGATCGTGCCGCTGAACGGCGCGGCGTAGCTCGGCGAGGCCGTGTCGGTCTGCGACTGGAACTGCGTGCAGTCGGTGCAACCGGAGCCGCCGCCCGGGTGGGGCTGCGCCGGCGCGATCTGACCGAACGTCTGAGGCGCGTTGATGACGGTGACCGGCACGGCGAACAGGTTGTTCGTCTCGTCGCCTTCGGCGATCTGATCGCCCGAGTCGGTCTGAAGGATGAAGAAGTAGCTGCCGGCGGGAACATCGGGCACGGTCGCGGAGAACGAGCGCGTGTACGACTCGCCGGGCGCCAGTGAGCTGACCGCCACGATGCCGCCGGCGGCGAACGCGCCGGCGACGGACGTCGGCGAAGTCGAGAGCCAGACCTGGTCTGCCCACACGTACGGCGCTGGCGAAGGCGGCAGCACGGCGTTCGCCGTGGCGTCGCCCTGATTGCGGATCGCCCATGCGTACGCTGCGGTGCCTCCCGGCGTGACGACCGACGAGGCGGTGAAGCTCGTGACGACGAGGTCGGGTCCCGCGGCCGCCGCGCTCCTCGGCGCGCGCTCGGCCACGAACGGCAGCAGCGCTGGCGTCTGCGTGATGACGAGCGCGATCGTCAAGAAAGCCGTGCGGAAGACACGTGCGGTCATCGTCGTCCCAACCCCGGTCCCTCTCCCGGCACCCGGCCGCTCGAGAGGGCGGGTGCCAGGCGGGACTATAGAAGGGCGACCATCCCGAGAACAGTCATCTGAGCGGCACAACACCGGGCTGATACCGGATCTCGAGGATCTCCGGGCAGGCAAGCAGGCACCCTCATCGCGCCGTGGCGCAAGCTGGCCGCATGGCGGCATCGGCGTTGCACGCTGTCCGTCGTGCGCCGGACCGTCGTCGTGCTCGTGACCCTGCTCGTCGCGGCCTCCTGCGGCGGTCAGACCGCCGCGCCGGCCGCATCGAGCCAGCCGGCGGCCGGCAGCGCGACACCGGCGGTCTGGCCGCTCCGTGGTACCGCCGCTCCGGATGCGGCGAGCGTCCGCAAGCGGCCGATCGTGGTGAAGATCGACGCGAACCCGGCGGCGCGGCCCCAGGCTGGGCTCGCCGATGCCGATCTGATCCTCGAGATCGTCGTCGAAGGTGGCGTCACGCGCTACGCGGCGGTGTTCCACTCCAAGGATCCGGCGAAGGTCGGGCCGGTCCGCAGCGCTCGCAAGTCCGATCTCAACTATCTCTCGTCGCTGCATCCGATCCTCGCGCACGTCGGAGCATCGGAGGCAGTGGCGAAGCTCATCCGCGAGGCCGCCGCGAGCGCCGACTTCGTCGATGTCGACGAGCTGCAGCAGGCCGACGCGTTCGAGCGCGCGAAGGACCGCCAGCCGCCGTACAACGCGTACACCAGCGGCGCGAAGGTGCGCGCCGCCGGCGGGCGGCCCGCGAGCGACGCGGTGACCGTCGCCGGGCTCCGGTACGGCACCGCGACCGGCGGCACCGATGCCGCGACCCTCACGATCCCGTACCCCGAGGCGGTGCGCTATGAGTACGACGGGACCGGCGCCTACCACCGCAGCTACCCCGGCGGAGCGAAGACGATGGACGCGGCGGGGGAGGTGCTGCCGGCGAACGTCGTCGTCATCAAGACCGACTACACCGAGCTCGCCGGCACGGCCGACGCATCGGGCGCCGCGTCGGTGGACTACCGCGCCACCGGATCGGGACCCGTGGTCATCCTCCGCGACGGCAAGCGCTTCGAGGGCACCTGGACGCGCCCGGGCGACGGCCTGTACGCGTTCGCCGACGCCTCAGGGGCGCCGATCCTCCTCAAGGCCGGTCTCACCTGGCTGCACATCGTCCCCCTGACCTTCGACCTGCGCCCGTAGCGAGCCGGTCGCGCTGCGCCGTCGCTCCTTAGGCGAGCGTCGGACAGATCACATCGGTCGGAGCGTTCCCGACCACACCTGCCACGCGAGCAGCGACTTCGCGACGAGGCTCATCACCATGTACGTCTTCTCTCCTGCGAGGTAGTCGCGCCAGCGGCCGATCTTGGCGTATTGCAGGACCATCGTTATCGCAAAGACGTTGAAAGCGACGAAGAGCGAGCCATAGATCGCCCACACGAATGCCGGGATGGGGCTCGCGTCTGGCTGGAGCGTGTACGCGACGAGGCTCGCGCCAATGGCGACCCACGGCACGATGCCGGCGATGCAGCCGAAGACGAAGTGCTTCCAGTCGGTCCGTTCGCGACCCTCGTTGGCAGCCTCCATGCTCCAGCCGAAGAGGTTCATCGAGACGTTGCAACCCGCGATCGCCACCAGGGCAGAGAACTCCTTGATGAACGAGAGCTGCGCGATGGCCAGGATCATCACCGTCGATGAGAAGGCGTACTCGACCCAGCGTGCGGGATTCATGCCCCGCTGAAGCCAGGCCTCGTATCGCGCCCGAAGGGGCCAGCGCAGGAGAAAGTGCGCGAGCGCCGACATGAGGAAGAAGCTGGCGACGACGTAGGCCAACGGGATGTCGACGACCTGACTGGCGCGGGTGTCCAAGCCCACGAAACGACCCGCGTCCAGCCGCGGAACGATGTACGTGACCGACGCGCTGAAGGTCGCCTCGGTGCGCGAGATCGCGAGCATCAGAACGAACTGCGCGAAATGCAATAACGCGAGCGCGGCGTTCCAGCGAGCGAGCCCGGCGGCACGCGCCGGCTCGAGGGCCACGTTGGTTGATGAGGGCGCGTGTGGCATGCGTGCGAGGTCGGTGACTGTGACGGTCACGGCGAACGCTCCTTCTGCGGCCTGCGGCCGCTGCTCAGTGGGGTCGCGTGCACTCGCCGCAGCCCACTATGTACAGGGTCTGTGGAGAGTCTCGTCTGTGAGACGGCGCTGGTCGAGGCGATCCTTCCGGAGCTTCGTTCGATCGGCGATCGTTGGGCGGCGGGCACGGTGACGGTGGCGCAGGAACACTTCGCTTCGACGCTCATCCGGGGACGGCTGCTCGGACTCGCTCGCGGCTGGGACGAGGGACCCGGCCAACGCGCCGTGCTCGCGTGCGTCCCAGGCGAGCTTCACGACATCGGGCTCATCGCCTTCGGTCTGGTGCTTCGGCGCTCAGGCTGGCGGATCCTCTACCTGGGGCAGGACACGCCGATCGATACGGCAGCCTCGGCGCTGAAACGGGCCGGGGCAAGGCTACTCGTCGTCGCGTCGGTGGAGCGCCGCCGCTTCAGCGCGGTCGCTGCCGAGCTCGCGGCGCTGGCCCGTAGCACGACCGTCGCCATCGGCGGTGCCGGTGCGACTGCCGAGCACGCGCGTCAGATCCGGGCCACCCTCCTCGACAGCGGACCTGTCGTAGCGGCCCCGCAGCTCGCCCGGGCCGCTACGCACTAGCGCCGGCTCCCTGCCCAGCCCGGCGAGCGCCGTCACCCGCTGACCGATACTTCTGTCATGCCCCCGAAGGCCGCGAAGTCCGCGTTCGTCTGCCAGTCCTGCGGCAACCAGTTCCCCAAGTGGATCGGGCGCTGCCCCTCGTGCGCCGGGTGGAACACCCTCGTCGAGGAGCGCGTGGTCGCGCCGCCGAAGGGCCGCGGCACCGTGCGCGCCCCGCGCGAGGCGATCGCGCTCAGCGAGGTCTCCTCCGACGCCGAGGAGCGCATCTCCACCGGCATCGGCGAGTTCGACCGTGTCCTCGGTGGCGGCGTCGTGCGCGGATCGCTCGTGCTGCTGGGGGGCGACCCGGGGATCGGGAAGTCATCGCTGCTCATGCAGGCATCCGCCTCGCTCGCGACGCGCGGCACCGTGCTGTACGTCTCGGGCGAGGAGTCCGCGGCGCAGATCAAGCTGCGGGCGCGCCGCTTCGGCATCGAGAGCCCCACCATCCTCGTCCTCGCCGAGACGGATCTCGGGACGGTCATCGAGGCGATCCGGCGGATCCGGCCCATCTTCACGGTCATCGATTCCATCCAGACGATGTCCTCGGAGGACATCGCCTCGGCCGCGGGCGGCGTGTCACAGCTGCGCGAGTGCGCGGCGCGTCTGCTCGAGGTGGCGAAGGGCGACGATGTCCCGATCTTCCTCGTCGGCCACGTCACCAAGGAGGGTGCGGTGGCGGGGCCGCGGGTGCTCGAGCACATCGTCGACGCGGTGCTCTATCTCGAGGGTGAGCGCTTCCACGCGTTCCGCATCCTCCGCGGCACGAAGAACCGCTTCGGCTCCACCGACGAGGTCGGCGTGTTCGAGATGGGGGAGAGCGGCCTGCGCGAGGTGGCGAACCCGTCGGAGGTCTTCCTCGAGGAGCGGACCAAGGGCGTCGCCGGCAGCGTGGTCGTCCCCACGGTCGAGGGCACGCGGCCGCTCCTCGTCGAGGTGCAGGCGCTCGTCACGCCGAC
>DASSPF010000073.1:0-3213 GCA_035699805.1 Candidatus Limnocylindria bacterium
GCCGCGCGCGGCGTGACCGCGGAGATGGCGGTGATGGGTGGTGCGCGCGAGATCGAGGAGCCGCGCTACGCGGTCATCGTCGACCGCATCAGCCACGAGGTCCCGTACTACCGCGCCCACCTGAAGAGCGCCGCGATCCAGGGGACGGTCGTCGTGAACGATCCCTTCTGGTGGGAGGCCGATGAGAAGTTCTTCGAGTGCACCCTCGCCCGCAAGATCGGCGTCGCCGTGCCCAAGACGGTCGTGCTCCCGAACAAGTCGTACATCTCCGACATCAGCGAGGGATCGCTGCGCAACCTGGTGTATCCGCTCGACTGGGACGGCATCCTCGGATACGTGGGGCTGCCGGCGATCCTGAAGCCCAACACCGGTGGCGGTTGGAAGGACGTCTACAAGGTGGACTCCCGCGAGGAGCTCCTCTGGGCCTTCGACCAGTCGGGCGCGCAGGCCCCCGGCCACCGGCCGAAGACGATGATCCTCCAGGAGTTCATCAAATGGGAGGACTACGTCCGGTGCATCTGCATCGGCCGGAAGGACGTCCTCCCGATGCGGTACGACCCCACCGCGCCGTTCTCGGAGCGCTACGTGGTGAGCCGTCCGGTGCAGGGCGAGCTGCGCGAGCGCGCCATCCACGACGCGACCGCGCTCGTGGATGCGCTCGGGTACGACATGGACACGGTGGAGTTCGCGGTCCGCGACGGCGTGCTCTACGCGATCGACTTCCTGAACCCGGCACCCGACCTCGACTCCTTCTCGGTGAAGGAAGAGGCCTTCGCGTGGGCGCTGGAGAAGATGAGCGACCTGGTCATCGCGTACGCCACCGGCGATGCGCGGCCGCCCTGGCACGGGGAGCACCGCTGGTGGTCCCGGCTGCGCTCGTGAGACCGGGCGGCCGGACGATGGCGGCGTACCACGCCGCACTCGACGATCCGCAGGTCGCGAGCGCGAGCGCCGAGGTGCTCGCCGGCGGCCAGGTGCGGGCTCGCGCGGTCTTCGGCGAGCGGCCGCTCTGCGTGAGCCTGCGGCCGAACCTGGTGACGGCGGCGGATCTGCGCGCGACCACCGCCGCCTCGGAGGTCCTCTATGCCGCGCTCTCGCGCCTGGAGCGCGCGCTGCTCGCCGACGAGGACCTCCGCCGCGAGCTCGACCTCGATCCCGAGGAGGAGCGGCTCGCGCTCGCCGACCCTGGGTACCGCGCCGCGTCGCCGTCCTCCCGGCTCGACGGCTTCGTCAGCGGTGGTGTGATCCGCTACGTCGAGTACAACGCCGAGTCACCGGCGGGCATGGCGTACAACGACGTGCTCGTGGGCATCTTCGAGAAGATGCCGGTGATGCGTGCGTTCAAACGCCGGTACCGCGCCCGCCCGCTGCGCGCCGCGCGGCGCCAGCTCACCGCCATGCGTCGCGCGCACCAGCGGAAGATCGGCGCGGTCGCCATCGTGGACTGGCGCGGCCTCCCCACGCTCACCGAGTTCGAGATGTTCCAACGGATCTTCACGGCGCAGGGCGTCCGCACGGTCATCTGCGCGCCCGAGGATCTGCGCTACCGGGCGGGCCGCCTGCGCGCCGCCGGCGTCGCCGTGGACCTGGTGTACCGCCGCGTCCTGCTCTCCGAGCTCCTGGCGAAGCCGGCGGTGGCGCGACCGCTGCTCGATGCCTATGTGGCCGGCGACGTCACCGTGGTGAACTCGTTCCGCGCCAAGCTGCTGCACAAGAAGATGAGCCTGGGGCTCCTCTCCGACGATCGCTACGCCGCGCTCTACACGGTGGCGCAGCGCCGCGCCATCCGCCGGCACATCCCCTGGACGCGCAAGGTCCGCGAGGGGCACACCACCTACGGAGGTCGCACCATCGACCTCGTCGACTTCGTCATGCGCGAGAAGGACCGCCTCGTGTTGAAGCCGAACGACGAATACGGCGGTAAGGGCGTGGTGCTCGGCTGGACGGTCGACGGGCACGAGTGGGAGCAGACGCTGCTCACCGCGCTCACCGCGTCGTACGTCGTCCAGGAGCGCGTCCCGGTCCCGCGCGAGCCGTTCCCGGTGCTGCTGGACCGGATGCACTTCCTCGACCTGGCGGTGGACTGCGACCCGTACCTCTTCTGGGGCAAGGTCGGTGGCCAGCTGACCCGGCTCTCCTCGAGCGCCCTGCTCAACGTCACCGCAGGCGCGGGGAGCGTCGTCCCGACCTATGTCGTGGAGGGCCGCGCATGAGGATCAAGGATGTCCCGCGCCTCACGATCGGCATCGAGGAGGAGTTCCAGATCGTGGATGCCGAGGGACACCTCAAGAGCCACATCGACACCCTCCTGAACGCCGCGCGGCCGCACCTGGGCGAGCAGGTGAAGCCGGAGATGCTGCAGTCGGTCGTGGAGGTGGGCACGAAGATCTGCGCCGACGTGAGCGAGGCGCGCGAGGAGGTCCTGCGCCTGCGGGGGACGCTCGCGTCGCTGCTGCTGCCCGTGGGGCTCCGGATCGCCTCCGCCGGCACGCATCCCTTCTCGCACTGGCAGGACCAGGAGGTCACCGAGCACGAGCGGTACAAGGTGCTGGAGGAGGAGCTCCAGGACGTCATCCGCGAGCTGCTCATCTTCGGTCTGCATGTGCATGTGGGCATCCCCGACCGCGAGGCGCGCATCGAGGTGATGAACGAGGCCCGCTACTTCCTGCCGCACATGCTGGCGATCTCGTCGTCAAGCCCGTTCTGGCTCACCCGGCCGACCGGCCTGAAGTCGTACCGGCAGATCATCTGGCAGCGCTTCCCGCGCACCGGCATCCCGCCGGACTTCGCCTCGTACGACGAGTTCGAGAACTACGTCGAGCTGCTCGTCCGCACCAAGTGCATCGACGACGGGCGCAAGATCTGGTGGGACCTCCGTCCGCACGCGTTCTACCCCACCATCGAGTTCCGCGTGTGCGATGCCGCGACCAAGGTGGAGGAGACGCTCTGCATCGCCGCGCTCATCCAGGCCATCTGCGCGAAGCTGCTCATCCTGCGGGAGAACAACTACGGATTCCGCCGCTACCCGCCGCAGCTCATCCAGGAGAACAAGTGGCGGGCGATGCGTGGGGGCATGGACGCGAAGCTGGTGGACTTCGGCAAGTCGCAAGAGGTCCCCATGCGCGAGCTCGCGGTGGAGCTGCTCGAGTTCGTGGACGACGTCGTCGATGCGCTCGGCTCGCGCCGCGAGGTGGCCTACCTCGAGACCATCGC
>DASSPF010000074.1:0-2172 GCA_035699805.1 Candidatus Limnocylindria bacterium
CGCCGATCTGCGCGCGCGCCTCGACAAGGCGAACTACGAGTACCACGTGCTCGACCAGCCGACGATCTCCGACGAGGCCTACGACGCGCTCCTGCGTGAGCTCACCGAGCTGGAGACGAAGCACCCCGAGCTCGTCACGCCCGAGTCGCCGACCCAGCGTGTGGGCGCGGCGCCCTCGAGCCGCTTCGCGCCGGTCGCGCACGCGCACCCCATGCTCAGCCTCTCCAACGTCTTCGACGAGGCGGAGCTGCGCGCGTTCGACCAGCGCGTGCGCAAGGCGCTCGGCAGGGACGACGTGGGCTACGTGTGCGAGCTGAAGATCGACGGGCTCGCCATCAACCTCACCTACCAGGACGGCGTGTTCGTCCAGGGGGCCACGCGCGGCGACGGTCTTACCGGCGAGGATGTGACCGCGAACCTGCGCACCATCCGCTCCATCCCGCTCACGCTGCGCGAGCGCATCGCCGGCCGGGTGGACGTGCGCGGTGAGGTGTACCTCCCGACCGCGTCCTTCGAAGCGACGAACCGCGAGCGCGCCGAGCGCGGCGAGCCGCTCTTCGCCAACCCCCGGAACGCCGCGGCGGGCGCGGTGCGCCAGCTCGATCCTGCGGCGACGGCGAAGCGCAACCTCGCGATGTTCGCGTACTCGGCCGCGGGCCTCGACGCGACCTCGCAGGCGACGCTGCTCGCGCGGCTGCGCGAGCTCGGCATCCGCACGAATTCGCACTGGAAGAAGGCCGAGGACGTGGACGCGGTGCTCGCGTTCGTCGCCGAGTGGCGCGAGAGACGGCACGAGCTGGACTACGGGACCGACGGCGTCGTGGTGAAGGTGGACCAGGTGGCGGACCAGGAGCGCCTCGGCTTCGTCGCGCGCAGCCCGCGCTGGGCCACCGCGTTCAAGTTCCCCGCCGAACAGGCGACGACCGTCGTCGAGGACATCCTCGTCTACGTGGGCCGCACCGGCACGCTGACACCGGTCGCCGCGCTCGCGCCGGTGCTCGTCGGCGGCACGACCGTCCGCCGCGCGACGCTCCACAACCTGGATGAGGTGCGTCGCCTCGACGTGCGCAGGGGCGACCGGGTGATCATCCAGCGTGCCGGGGACGTCATCCCCGAGGTCGTGCGCGTGGAGGCCGACGCGCGAGACGACGGGAAGACCTATCCGGAGTTCGAGATGCCCGCCGCCTGCCCCGTATGCGGCGGTCGCGTCGAGCACGCCGAGGGAGAGGTCGCGTATCGCTGCGCGAATCCGGCGTGCCCCGCGAAGACGGGCCAGCGCATCGGGCACTTCGTCGGTCGCGGCGGCTTCGACATCGAGGGTATGGGCTGGGCCCTCATCACCCAGCTGCAGGAGCGTGGCCTGGTGTCGAATCCCGCGGATGTCTTCAAGCTCAGGAAGGAGCAGCTCCTGGAGCTCGACCGTTACGCCGAGAAGAGCGCCAGCAACATCGTCGAGCGTATCGAGAACGCGCGGCGGCGACCGCTCGCGCGGATGATCAACGCGCTCGGGATGCCGAACGTCGGCGAGTCGACGGCCGAGGATCTGGCCGAGTGGCTCGCGGCGCGCCTCCCGCAGGACGCGACGTTCGGCGATGTCCTCGCGGCGCTGCGCGCCGCGTCGCCGGACGAGCTCCAGGCGATCCCGGGCATCGGAGAGGTGGTGGCGCGCGGCATCGCCGACTTCTTCGCGCGCCCCGAGGAGCGCGAGTTCCTCGCGGAGCTCGCGCGGGCCGACCTGCGGCCGATCGTCCCGGTGCCGCGCACCGCCATCCCCGCGAGCCCGCTCGCGGGGAAGACCATCGTGTTCACCGGCACGCTGGAGCGCCGCTCGCGCGAGGACGCCGAGGCGCTCGCGCGCTCGCACGGCGCGAAGGTGACCGGATCGGTGAGCGCGAAGACGGACCTGCTCGTCGCCGGGCCGGGCGCGGGCAGCAAGCTCGAGAAAGCACGTCAGCTGGGTGTCAAAGTGGTGGACGAAGAGACCTTCGACGCTATGCTCCGTTAGCACACAGAGGACCAGCGTCGCGTCAGCGGAAGGGTAGGGACCGTGTACCAGCCACAGACCGCGCCTCGACCTGCGGCGCCCGCGGGCGCTCCGGCCGCGCCGGAGATGCCGGCGATCCCGCTGCCGCCCGAGCCGCAGAACGTCGAGCAGACCGGTCTCACCGTCGG
>DASSPF010000075.1:0-3343 GCA_035699805.1 Candidatus Limnocylindria bacterium
CGGCGCGCTGGGCGCGCAGGCCTTCGGCCTGTAGGAGGAGCGCGCGCCCGCGCGCGTGACCCGCCCGCTCCACACGCGACTCGATGCGCTCGACGAATGCCGGGTCATCGATGCCCCAGCGTGCGCCGGCGAGCACGCCGAGCGGGCCGATGACCACCACATCGACCGAGCCCCGCGGATACCCTGCGCTGCGGATGGCGCGGTACGCGGATTCGGCCTCGCGCATGCCGTAGACGGCGGTGAGGAAGTCGCACGCGGCGATGTCCATGGGCCCCGCCTCCACCTCGACCAGGCGCTCGCGGAGGGTCTTCTCCTCGGGCAGGGCCATCGCGGCGGCGGCGGCCGCGGCGAGCGCCATCGCGCCGTACGGCTTGCCCACCGGGAGGAGCCGCTCGCGGCGCGCGAACGCCTCGAGCGTTCCGCTGAAGTCACCGGATACCAGGCGCGCGAGGGTCTCCACCTGTGCGGCCTGGGCCGCAAGACGCGGCTTCTCGGTGTCCTCGGCGATCTCCGCCGCGGCGATCGCATTCTCGAGCACCTCTTGGAAGTTGCCGAGCACGAGCGAGGCGACCGCGACCATGGTGTGCGCGTCGATGAGCTCGTCGCTGTCCTGGAGCGATTTCGCGATGGGCAGGCGGCGCTGATTCTGGATGTACGACTCCCGGAAGTTACCGAGCTCGCCATACGCGTAGCCCACCGCGTCCAGGCACAGGCTCACCTCGCGCAGCGAGCCGAGCTCCTCGGCGATCGCGAGCGCCTCCTTGGCGGTCGCGAGCGACGCCTCCCAGTCGGCATCCGTAGGCTTGGGGCCCTTGCGCGCCATGAACGCCTTCGCGGCGAGCAGCAGCACCGTGTCTCGGTCGCGTTTGCCGGCCACGATCGCGAGCCCGCGCTCGATCAGCGCGACGAGGTCGGGGTGTTTGGCGTCCCAGCGCGTGCAGAGCTCGGCCATGTGCGCGAGGACCGTCCCGACCTCCGCTGCCTTGGGGTCGCGCGCTTCGAGCAGCGCGAGTGCACGCTCGTACGCCGCGAGCGCGCCGTCGTTCTCGCCGCGGTATCGGCGGACGCGCGCGATGAGGTACAGCGCTTCGACCGCCTGCTCGACCCGGCCCAGCTTCTCGTAGAGCTCGAGCGCCTGTTCCGCGAAGCGCAGTGCCTCCACGTACGCGTGGATCGCGGTCGCACGATGCGCGGCCTTCCAGGCGTATTCCACCGCCCGTTCGGGCACGTCGCCGAGCAGGTAGTGGTGGGCGAGCGCGGGATAGAAGTCCTTGAGCTCGTTCTCGGCGAGCACCTTCTCGTACGCGGCGGCGACGCGCCGGTGCAGCTCCGCTCGCCGCCGCACGAGCAGCGTGTTGTACGCGACCTCCTGCACGACGGCGTGCTTGAAGCGATAGCGGCCCTCCCGCCGCTCGCCGGGCGCGGCCTCGAGGACGAGATCGGCCGCGATGAGCTGATCGACCGCGTCGGCGAGGCGGGTGCCGCCGGCCTCCCGCAGGACCCGGTCACCGAATCGGGCGCCGATGACCGAGGCGAGCTGGATGCATTCGCGCGCGTTCGGCGGCAGCCGGTCGATGCGCGAGGCGACCACCGCGTGCAGCGTGGCCGGCACCTCGAGCGCAGAGGGACGATCGCGCAGCTGCCACTCCCCGGTCGCATCCTTCTGGACCGCACCGGTCTCGACCAGCGAGCGCAGCGACTCCTCGATGAAGAACGGATTACCGCCCGCACGCGCGACGATCCGGTCGCGGAGCTCGGCGGGCATCCAATCGAAGGTCGCTTCCACGATGCGCGCGGCCTCTTCGTCGGCGAGGGGCTCGAGGACGAGCTGCGTGAAGTTCGTGCGCGAGGGCTTCGGCTCGGGTGTGCCCGGGCCCATCCGCTGCGCGAGGAGGAACGTGAGCGGCGCGCGCGAGGCGCGCGAGGCCAGGAACCACAGCAGGTCGAGCGACGCCGCGTCGGCGAAGTGGAGATCCTCGAGGACGTAGAGCACCGGACGCTCGCGGGCCAGCGCGGCGAGGACGTCGTACACCACGATGTACATCGAGCGCTTCCACTCGTCGGACTCGCTCGCCGGCTCCGGCGCGCCGGCGAGGTGCAGGAACTGCGCGAGGATCGGCGCGACCGTCAGGGGGTTGGCGAAGCGCAGCGAGTCGAGGCGCGCGGCGAGCGCGGTCTGCGCGTCGGCGCGCCCGGGGTCCACGCCGAGCTCCACGAGCAGGGGCTCGATGAACCCCGCGTAGCTCCGCTGATTCACGCGCGAGAACGTCCAGCGCATGACGCGCGGACCCTCGCTGGTCTTCGCGCCGTCCTCGGCGGCGGTCGCGAGGCCGATGAACTCCTGGAGGAGGCGGCTCTTGCCGATGCCCGGCTCGCCCGCCACGAGCACCACCTCGGTGCGGCCCATGCGTGACGACTGGTACGCGAGGTCCAGCCGGGAGAGCTCCATCCACCGGCCGACGAGCGGTGCGGCCACGTCGATGGCGGGACGCACGTCGGTGCGCTCGCCCGTGAGCGCGTACACGAGGACGGGCTTCTCCTTGCCCTTCATGTCGATCGGCCCGACCTCGCGGAACCCGAACTCGCGGTTCGTGAGCCGGAACGTCGTCTGCGAGACGTAGATCTCGCCTGGGCCGGCGGCGGCCTGGATGCGCGAGGCCACGTTCACCGTGTCGCCCATGACGCCGTACTCGGCGACGCTGCGGACCGATCCCGCCACCACCATCCCGGTGTGGATGCCGACGCGCAGCCCGAGCTCGATGCCCCGCTCCTTGACCCGGGCGGCGTGGTCCACGAAGACGCGCTGCATGGCCAGGGCGGTGCGCAGGGCGCGCTGCGGATCGTCCTCATGCGCGACCGGCGCGCCGAAGATCACGAAGATCGCATCGCCGATGAACTTCTCGATGGTGCCGTCGTGGCGAACGGCCTCTTCGGCGAGATCCTCGAAGATGCCGGAGACGAGCAGCTGCAGCTCCTCCGGATCCATCTGGTCAGCGAGCTGGGTGAAGCCGGCGAAGTCCGCGAAGAGCACCGTGACGAGGCGCCGCTCCTGGGCCTGGTCCTGCATGGTCAGGCCGGGACGCTCAGCAGGTGTGCGACCAGAGCGAACGCTCGCGGAATGTCGGCGGTCCTTCCCCCGGCGGCCGGATCACACGCTCGACGTAGAGGATCTCGAACCGGTCGAGCGCGATGTCACCGGGTCGCAGGTGCAGGTTGCGGCTGCGGCAGAAGTGTCTCGCGTACTCAAGACGATAATCGCTGTACGCCGCGCTGGCGATGCGCTCCTGCACCTTCACCCAGCGCGTGTAGAGGGCGTCACTGTATCGCTCGCTACTGTCGTCCG
>DASSPF010000076.1:0-2206 GCA_035699805.1 Candidatus Limnocylindria bacterium
GCGGGTTTGCTAAACCCGTTCGGATGCAGTGATGCGCCGACGAGGGTTCGAATCCCTCCCTCCCCGCAGGAGCCATCTCGGTTGTCGCTATGTTTGTGCGGTGTCACGCCGTGACCCGTGGTCCGCCGCCGGCCTCCTCGCGTTCTTCGCACTGCTCTTCGTAGCGGTGTTCGGCGAGCGGATCGCGCCACACGAGACGATCTATTTCGTCGTCGAGCATGGGCGCGATCCGCGGCCCTACGAACCCGGCCTGGTGTTTCCGTTCGGGTCGGACGTCCTGGGCCGCGATCTCTTCAGCCTGGTCCTCGCGGGAGCCCGCACGACGCTGGTCGTCGTGATCGTCGGCGGTCTGGCCCGCGTCGGCGTCGCCGCGATCCTGGCGATGCTCGTGGCGGTCTCCCGTCGTGCGCGAGCGGTCGTCGATGCGGCGTCGGAGCTCGCCGCGGCGGTCCCCGCGACGCTCATCGTCCTCCTGATCGTGCTCGTCTTCGTGCGCGGTGAGACCACCTTCCTCGTCTTCATCGGCGCAGTTCTGCTCACCGGGTGGGCGGGGACCTATCGGGTCCTGCGGGCGGAGCTCGATCGCCTGCGCGGCATGGCGTTCACCGACAGTGCCGCGGCCATCGGCGCGCGTCGGTCGCGGATCCTGCTCCGCCACCATCTCCCGCACCTGACACCCATGCTGTCCGTGAGCGCAGGTCAGCAGTCGATCGCTTCGCTCGTGGCCCTCGCCGAGCTCGGCGTCCTGGGCGTCTTCGTGGGGACGACGCGGAACATCAGCATCGAGGAGTCGCTGTCGTTCGTGCCGGCGGGCCAGCGGAACCGTGCGCTCATCGCCGATCCTCCGGAGTGGGGAGGCCTCCTCGCGAACGCCCGCGGCACGGAAAGTCTGTGGGCGACGCGCTGGGAGTTCCTCGTGCCCGGGGTCGCGTTCGCCCTGCTTGCGGTGGCGCTCGCCGCGATCGGTGCCGCGCTCGCGCGGCGGTATGCGCGCCGGGACATCCTGCCGGATCTGCGCGGCCGCGGGGCGGCGGTGCTGGCGGTCGTCACCGCGCTCTTGATCCTTCTGACGGCCGCGGTCCCGGAGCGCTACGCCTCCGCGCGCGAGTGGGCTGCCGACGCTCGCGCGGCGCTGGCGGACGCGGGCGGTGACCTGCCGGACGCGTTCGCGGATGCCGGGCTCGAGCCGGTCGGCGGCGGCTACACCGTGGAACGCACGGCGACGCGCGTGGTCCAGACGGCTCCGGCATCGGTGCGCGTGGGCGGCGCGGAGGTGCGTGAGTCCGCGGACGGTCCCCTCGATGCCACCCCGGTCCTGTTCCGGGACAGTGGCGGGGGTACGGTGCGGGCGCCGCTCGTCTTCGCGAGCTGGGGACTGTCCGCTGCCGATCATCGCCCGGCGCCGATCCTCGGGGTGCCCGATCTCGGCGCGATCATCGCGGACTGGCCGGACGATTACGCGACGGTGGACGTGAGGGGAAAGGTCGTCGTCGTGCTCCGGGCGATGCGCATCGCCACCGGCACGCGGACGACCAACGGACCCGATGTGGAGTCGAGCATCCAGAACGCACTGAAGCGCGGACCGGCCGCGGTGATCTACGTCGATCCCCAGCTGCCGAGTGTCGCGCGTGGGGTGTCCCCATCCGGAGCGAGTCCCTATGACCGGCTGCGCGCGCTCGGGCCGGTCCCGCTCTCGGCGGCGGGGCCGCCGGTCATGGCGATGAGCGTCACCGCGGCCGACCGACTGCTCGCCTCCGTCGGTATCAGGCCCTCGGAGATCTACGGCGCGCTACGCAGCGAGGCGATCCCGAGCGACAGCACCTACGCCAAGCGCTCAGCGGCACGCGATCTCGACGTGATGGCCGAGGTCGTGGTCCCGGCCTCGGCCCAAGAGGCGCGCGTGCGCAGCGTGGTGGCGGCCGTGCCGAGCACCACGCCGGGTGCGGCCCACGTCGTCGTCTGGGGCGTCCTGGTCCCTGGATCGACCGCGCCGTCGTCGGATGTGCTGGTCGCGCTCGCCCGGTCGCTCGCGCACCGCTCGGTGCCGGTGATCCTCGTGGGGTTCGACCCGTCGGTCGATCCGGCCCGGAACGCGCGCGCGGTCGCGGATCGTCTCGATGGGAGACGCGTGGGCATGGTGATCGTGTTGGACGACCTCACCGGCCCGGCGCTGCGCTTCCGCTCGCCGAACGGCGATCTCATACCC
>DASSPF010000077.1:0-18922 GCA_035699805.1 Candidatus Limnocylindria bacterium
GTCGGCGGATGCCGGCTGCTCAACGTCGTGGCGATCGATCAGCGCTACGCCGGCCACGCGCGCCAGGCGGGACACGTCGCGGCGATGTGCCGCGTGGGCGCCTACCTTGGGCGCATCGTCATCGTGGTGGACGACGACATCGACGTGACCGATCTCGACGACGTGATGTGGGCGGTCGTCACGCGCTCCGATCCCGCGCGCTCGCTCGACATCATCCACCGTGCCTGGTCAGGCCCCCTCGACCCGGCGATCCCGCCGGAGGAGAAGGGCCACAACTCGCGGCTCATCATCGACGCGACCCGGCCCTGGGAGTGGCGGGACAGGTTCCCGATCGCGATCGGCCCTGACGCCGCGACGAAGCGTGAGACACGCAAGAAGTGGGGCTGGATCCTGGAGCAGGCCGCCGGCGACAGAACGCCCGAGACGGCGGAGGCACCAGCGGAATGACCACGAACGGACAGCCGGCACCGAAGTTCCTGATCGATCCCTACCTGGAGTGGGTGAAGACCGAGGGCATCCCCGTCTACGAGGACTTCGGCTTCGACCTGCTCTCGCTCGACCTCGCCCCGTGGGGACGCATGGGCGCGCGCGGCGCGTACGCGCACTCACATGGCCGTGGCGACTTCGCGAACATGTACGTCTGCGAGATCCCGCCCGGGGGCGAGACCGATCCGCAACGCCACCTGTACGAGGAGGTCGTGTACGTCCTCAGCGGAGCGGGGAGCACCGTGGTCGAGACCCCCGACGGCGAGCGGTCCTTCGAATGGCACACCGGCAGCCTGTTCGCGCTCCCGCTGAACGCGCGCTACCGGCACTTCAACGGGAGCGGCCGCGAGCCCGCGCGGTTCGCGGCCGTGACCGACCTGCCACTGGTGATGAACGTCTTCCGGAACGAGGACTTCATCTGGAACAACCCCGCGGTGTTCCCTGAGCGCATGGGCGACCCGCAGCACTACCAGGGCGACGGGACGTTCATCCCGATGCGACCGGGCCGCCACATGTGGGAGACGAACTTCGTCCCCGACCTGCGCACCTTCGAGCTGAAGACCTGGAAGGAGCGCGGCGCCGGCGGCAGCAACATCATGTTCGTCCTCGCGGACGGCACGATGCACGCGCACATCTCGGAGATGCCGGTCGGCACGTACAAGAAGGGCCACCGCCACGGTGCCGACTTCCACGTCTTCGCGGTGACCGGTCACGGCTACAGCCTGTACTGGTACGAGGGCGAGACGGAGCTGCGCCGCTTCGACTGGAAGCACGGGCGCGTCTTCACACCGACGGAGATGCTGTTCCACCAGCACTTCAACACCAGCGCCGAGCCGGCGCGCTACCTGGCGGTCGCCTTTGGCGGGCTGCGCTACCCGACGCTCGGCGACAAGCGCAAGACGTTCATGGGGATGGACGTGGACGTGAAGGCCGGCGGGCGACAGATCGAGTACGCGGACGAGGACCCACGGATCCGCGAGATCTACGAGGCCGAGCTCCGCCGGAACGGCGTGGCCTCGCGCATGAAGGAGATCGTGCCCGCCTGATCCGATTCCATGACCATGACGCGGCCGGGGACGACGAGCCGGACGAGCGATCGTCCAGCGACGACGGAGCGCAGCCCGACGATGTCGTCCTGACCACCGTGGGCGTGGACATCGGCTCGTCCACCTCGCACGTGATGCTCGCGCGGCTCGTGCTCCAGCGCCTTGCGGACGCCCTGTCGAGCCGCTACGTGGTGGTGGAGCGCACGGTCATCGCGCGCTCGCCCATCGTGCTCACGCCGATCCGCGACGGCCTCATCGATACGCAGGCCCTCGAACACCTGGTCGAGGCGACCTACGCGGCGGCGGGGATCACGCGCGACGACGTGGATACCGGCGCGGTCATCCTCACCGGCGTCGCGCTGGAGCGGCCGAACGCGCGCGCCATCGACGAGCTGTTCGCCGCGCAGGGTGGACGCTTCGTGTGCGCGACGGCCGGCCATCGTCTGGAGGCGATCCTGTCGGCCCACGGATCGGGCGCCGTGGCGCGATCGCGCGCGCGCGACAACGTGGTGCTGGCGGTGGATATCGGCGGCGGGACGACCAAGCTCGCGCTCTGCGATCGCGGCCGGATCGTCGCCGCGAGCGCCATCGGCGTCGGCGCGCGGCATGTCGCGCTCCCGGTGGAGCGGATGGCGGACGCGGTCGTGGACGCGTCATGTGGCCGCGCGACCGGTCTGGAGCTGCTTCCGCCGATCCCGGCCGCACCGGTCCCCGACGAGATCCTCTTCGCCGGTGGTGTGAGCGAGCACCTCTACGGGCGCGACGGCGAGAGCCACGGCGACCAGGGCCTCGCGCTCGCCGCTGCTATCCGCGCGCGGTCCTTCCCCGCCCCGATCGTCGAGGGCGCCGAGGGCATCCGCGCGACCGTGGTGGGCGCGTCGCAGTTCAGCGTGCAGCTCTCCGGCAGCACCATCTTCCTCTCCGATGCGCACGTGCTCCCGCTGCGCGGCGTGCCCGTCGTCAGGGCGCCGCTCGAGGGGCTCGCTCGGGCGGTCGCGGCGCGGGACGAGCGCGAGGGCCCGCTCGCGCTGGCCATCGCCTGGCGGGGCGCGCCGCGCCACGCCCAGATCCGCGCGCTCGGGGAGGCGATACGCGATGCGGCCGCGGGCCGGACACCGCTGGTCGTCGCGCTCGACCTGGACGTGGCGCACACCCTGGGCCGCATCCTCGTCGAGGAGCTGGGCCATCGTGGCGCCCTCGTCGTCATCGACGGGCTCGATCTGCGCGATCTCGACTACATCGACATCGGTGAGGTGGTGCGGCCGGCCGGTGTCGTCCCGGTCGTGATCAAGTCGCTCATCTTCGCGTCCTGAGCCTCAGCTGCCCGTCGCACGTCGCGCGAGGGCGCCGGAGACCAGCGCCTGGCGACCGCGCGCGCTCGACAGCCCGACCGCGAGGTAGACCGCGAAGCTCGAGACCGCGACGATCTGGAACATCGCCCCGAGGCCCACGGCGTCGGCGACGATGCCTCCGACGGCCGGGCCGATGATCGCCCCGATGTCGAGGCCGGCGTGATACACCGCGCTCGCCACGCCCACGTCCTGGCCCTCGGCGCGGACCTCCGCCACGCTCGCCGCGCTCGTCACACGGAGCAGCCCCCGACAGATCCCGTTCACGACGAAGAGCACCAGGAGGGCACCGAACGCGGGTAGGACCGGGATGAGGAACGTCGAGACGGCCATGAGCACGACGCCCCAGACGTTGACGACGTTGTGGTCCACGAACCGGAACACGCCGCCGGAGATGAAGCGGATGAGCGTCGCGCTCCCCGACTTCGCCCCCTTCAGCGCCCCGGAGGCGGCGAGCGGCAGCCCGATCGCGAGCGCGTACAGCGAGAAGAACGAATCGATGGCGTCCGAGATGACGTTCAGGTACAGGACGATCACGAAGGCGAGCCACACGCGGCCATCGACGCGCGCGTGGGCGGCGATGAGGCCGCGGAGACCCGGCTCTCGGGTGACCTCGTGCGGCGGTGCGGCGAGCGCCGGCAGCCGCAGCACCAGTGCGCTCGCGGCGAGCGGCAGCGCCCCGAGCACGAGCAGCGCCGCTTCGATCCCGTACCGGTCGGCCACCGCGCCGCCGGCGAACGACCCGATGGCATAGCCACTCGAGATCGCCGCGGTGTACCAGCCCATCGTCGCGCCGGCACGTTTCCCGCCGGTGAGGTCGATCGTCACCGCGAGGTTGAGCGTCCCGAGCGCTCCGAAGGCATAGCCGTGGAGCGCCGTGAGCGCCAGGACGAGGGGCAGCGATCCTCCGACGAAGGCGTAGCCGCTCGTCGAGACGGTGAACACCGCGAGCCAGACGAGGATCTGGCGCCGCGCGCTGGCCGGGCGATACATCGCGCCGGTCGGCACGCGCGACGCGAGGCGAAAGATCGCGAAGAGCGCGGAGAGCGATCCGATGCTCGGCAGCGCGTAGCCGTACGCGTCGAGGTATGGCGCGTACAGGAGATTGACGGTGCCCTCGGCCGTCGTGATGACGGACGCCAGGACGTACTGGAGCAGGAGGCCCGGGATCAGCGGACGGCCACCATCAGCGCGATCGTCGCAACGATCGCGCGATCACGCCGGCTCAGGCCCGGACCAGCGTCGGAACAGCTGGTGCTCCACCCCGAGCAGGTCGAGCGCCTTTCCCACGCTGTGGTCCACGATGTCCATCAGGGTCTTCGGCCGCTGGTAGAACCCGGGCACCGGCGGGAGGATCACCGCGCCGGCGACGGTGAGGTCGTGCATCAGGCGCAGGTGTGTGGCATTCAGGGGCGTCTCGCGCACCATGAGGACGAGCGTCCGGCGCTCCTTGAGATGCACGTCCGCCGCGCGGACGATGAGGTTGTCGTTCAGCGCGTTCGCGATCGCGGACATCGTGCGGATGCTGCACGGGGCGACGAGCATCCCAGCGGTGCGGAACGTTCCGCTCGCGAGCGAGGCGGCGAGGTCCCCCTCGTCGTGGACCACGTCCGCGAGGCCCACCACCTGCTCGTAGGACCGGTCCGTCTCGTATGCGATCGTCGCCTTCGCGCCCGACGACACGATGACATGCAGCTCGACGGTGCGGTCCTGGCGGATCACCTCGAGCGCTCGGATGCCGTAGATCGCTCCCGACGCGCCTGACAGCCCGACGACGATGCGCCGACGGTCGCTCACCGGCGTGTCCGCCGAGCGCCACGCACGAGGCGTGGACGGGTGGCCGGTGCCGCGTCGGCGGTCTCGGTCCGATCGGCCAGGCTGCGCCGCAGCCGCTTCTCGAAGTCGGCCAGATGCGTGAGCATGATGTCGCGGGCGCCCTCCGAGTCATGACGCCGGACCGCCTCGATGAGCTCCTCGTGCGCGCGCTGGGTCGCCCGCCCCGACCGATCATCCCGCAGGTCGCGGATCGCGGGCACCAGCAGCGCGCGGTACGCCTCGACGGTCGCCTCGAGCACCTCGTTGCCGGCCACACGAGCGAGCTCCACGTGGAAGTCCATGCTGGCGTCGGCGTGGGTGATCGGCTCCCGCAGGAGCGGACGCGCACGATCGACGTTCTGCTGCAGACGGCTCACCGATGCGGCATCGGCGCGCTGCGCGGCCAGCTCCGCGGTCGCCGCCTCCACCACCTTGCGCGCCTCGGCCAGCTCCGAGATCGTCATCCGCTTCAGCCGGATCATCGTGGAGATCGACTCGGCCACACGATCGGTGTTCGCGTCCGCGACGAATGCCCCGCCCATGGCACCGACCTTGACCCGGATCAGGCCGCGCGCCTCGAGGACGCGCAGCGCATCGCGCACGGTGATGCGCGAGACGCCGAACTGATCCGCGAGCTCGCGCTCGGACTGAAGACGGTCCCCCGCGCTGAGCTCCGCGGAGAAGATGGCGCGCTCGATCTGCGACACGATCTCGCCGGACGCGCGTGACTGGCGGATCGGCGTGAACATCGGGGCGAATGGTAGAACCATTCGCCCTCGTGACGGTCCGAGGCCGCCCCCTTGGGGCGGCCTCGGACACGACGGGAGGTCCGGTCCCTAGCCCGCGATCTGCTTCAGCTTCGCGACCAGTGCCGGGGGCGTCCCGAGGATCTTCTCGATGATCGTCTTGGTCTCCGCGGCGTTCTTCGGGTTGATCTCCTGCTTCGCCTTGTTCGCGTCGGCCAGGAAGGCGGGGTCCTTCATGGTCTTCTCGAACGCGTCCTGGAGCGCCTTTGCCCGTTCGGCGGGGATGCCCGGCGGGGCCGCGTAGGGCCGGCCGATCGCCTGGCGCGCGAAGATCACCTCCAGGAGCTGCTTGTCGTCGGCGTTCTTCACGAACTCCGTGGCGAGCGGGACCTCCTTGGGGATGTCCGGATGCTTGTTGAGCGACATCTGGGTGAGGATGCGCACGTAGTTCGTGTCGATCCACTGCTTCTTGGTGCTCACGACCGAGGACCACGACCAGCCGCAGCGGCCCATGACCTCGCCGCGCTCGACACCCAGCAGCACGTCGCTGCCGCCCGGGTAGCCCGTCTTCAGCTCGAACTTGGTGCCGGCGAGCGCGTTGAGGACACGCGGGAAGAAGCCGGTGTCATCGTCGGGACCGGTCGCACCGACCGTGACGGTCTGCTTCTGGGCATCCTCGAACGTCTTGATGGGGGTGTCGCTGCGCACGACGCACACGCTCACCTCCTCGTTCATCGATCCCAGCCAGTTCAGCTCGCGCGACTTATAGCCCACGCCCTCTTCTCCGCGGAGCTCGGCCTCGGGCAGGCCGCGCCCGAAGGTGCCGAAGACCGTCCCGTCCTTCGGCGCCGCGGAGTAGATGTAGTTCAGCGCCTTCATGCTCCCGGCGCCGGGCATGTTCTCGACGATGACCGTCGGCTTTCCGGGGATGTGGTTGCCGATGTGCGCCGCCAGGGTGCGGGCATAGGTGTCGTAGCCGCCGCCCGCGCTGTAGCCGATGATGATCCTCACCGTCTTTCCCTGGTAGAACGCGGCGATCGCCGCGTTCGGATCCGTGGTCGCCGTCGCCGCGACGGACGCGGCGGGGGTCGTGGTCGCGGCGGGCGTGGACGAGCCGCCGCACGCGGCCGCGACGAGCAGTCCTGCCGTAAGGATCGCGAATGCACGCATGTGTCTGCCTCCCTCCTAATTCAAGATCGCCGGCAGCGCGATGACGCCCACCGGCAACGGGACATGCAAGAGACGCACAAAGAGCACCTCGATGAAGAGCCAGGCGGCGAGTCCGTACAGCGCCGCCCTCGGCCACGCCTCCCTCGCGGCCACCCTCAGATATACGAACGAGAACAGCGGTACGGTCACTGCCAGGCCGACGAGCCACAGCATCACCAGGAAGGCGGCGCTCCAGGCCATCGCCGCGGTCGAGAAGACGGCCTCCACCGGGATGGCGGCCGGAGCGGCCCGCCGCAGCTCGCGCACGACCTGGGCCAGCGCGAGCGCCAACGCGGGAGCGACGATCACGTTGCCGAACAGGCGCGCGCGGGATGTGAACGACGTGTTCATCTCATACGCCGCGTAGGCGAAGATCGCCAGGATGACCACGCTGAACAGCAGCGCGCCGCGGGCGCCTCGCGTGAGCGCGAATGGCGCCCTCATGCGGCCATCCCGCCGATCGTGCGCGCCCGACGGCGATCGGCCCGTTCGCGCCGGACCGAGTACACGACCCCCAGGGCCGCGAGGACGATGAGCCCGAGCGTCAGCGGCCGCACCAGGAAGCCCCACGCGTAGAGCTGATGCGAGAGGAAGAGGTACCGCTCCACGGTCGGCCCGAGGACGAACGCCAACAGGAACGGCGCACGCGGCCACCCGTAGCGGATGGCGCCCCAACCCAGCAGCCCGAACACGATCATCACGACGACGTCGAGCAACTCGTTGTGCGTCGTGTAGGCGCCGACGGTCATGAGGACGAGGAGGAACGGGACGAGCCACGTGCCCTTGATGAACGTAAGGGCGACGAGCTGGCGCAACAGCAGGAAGCTCAGTGCCACCGCGAAGACGTTCGCGATCACGATGATCCACACCATCGAGAACGTCACGTCCAGATGCTTGGTGAGCATGTCGGGACCCGGCACCAGGCCGAGGATGAGGAACGCGCCAAGCAGGATGGCCATGGCCGTGCTGCCCGGGACACCGAAGGCCACGGTGGGGATGATGGCGCCGCCCTCCTTGGAGTTGTTCACGGAGCCGGCCGCGAGCACGCCCTCGATCGAGCCCTTTCCGAATTCCTCGGGCGTCTTCGACGTCTGCTGGGCGTGCGCATAGGCGATGAACTGTGCGGTCGCGCCGCCCATGCCGGGGATGATCCCGATGACGACGCCGATGAGGCTGCAGCGCACCGTCACCGACCAGTGGCGGATGGTGTCGATCACGCCGTCGAGCACGCGCACGATCGGACCGGTCGCGCCCTGCGCGATCGCGCCCTTGGTGCTCATGAGCTGGAGCGTCTCGGGCACGGCGAAGAGTCCCAGGATCACGGGGATGATGCTCAGGCCGTCCCACAGATACAGCTGGCCGAAGGCGAAGCGCGGCTTTCCGGTGAACGGGTCCAGGCCGACCATCGCGATGACGAACCCCAGGAGCGCCATGAGGAACCCGCGCACGAGGTTCCCGCCCGACAGCGCCACGACGAAGGTGACACCGAGCATCGCCAGCATGAAGAACTCCGGTGGCCCGAAGGAGAGCACCAGCGGCCGCACCACCGGGATGGACAGGGCGAGGACCGCCGCACCGATGATCGCGCCGACGAGGGAGCTGAACAGCACCGCGCCGAGCGCTCTGCCGGCCTCGCCCCGCTTGGCCATGGGATGGCCGTCGAAGATCGTGGCCACGGCGGTGCCCTCCCCGGGGATCCCGAAGAGCACCGAGGTGATGTCCCCGGTCGTCGCCACGACCGCATGCATCCCGAGGAGGAACGCGAACGCGGGGATCGGGTCCATGTCGTAGATGAAGGGCAGCATCAGCGCGAGGGTGACCGCGCCGCCGAGGCCGGGGAGGATCCCCACGACGAAGCCGATGCCCACACCGAGGAGGAGCAGCCCGAAGGTCGGCCACGCCAGCACCGTCCACAGGCTCCCGACGAAGACGTCCATCGATCCCCCGATCCTGCCGCTGGATGCCGCGGAATGGTATGACAATTCGTCCCCCGACCCCGCCCCGGCGAGGAGACGGCGTCGCCTAGGCCAGGTCCCCGAGCACGCCCTCCCGGCTCGCCCGAGCGAGCGCTTCTGACCACGTCTTCTCGATGACGAAGCGGCTGGCAAGCATGGCCCGGACGCGCGCGATCTCGTCCTCGCTGTAGGCCTGCACCGCGCCCAGGGTCGCCGCGAGGTGGTTGCGGTGCGCACTCTCCTCCAGGTAGAGGGCGGCGGTCACGCACTCCGGCACGTCCGCGCCGACGACCAGAGCGCCGTGCCCGCGCAGCAGCAGCGCCGCGGCGGCACCCAGGTCGCGCGCGACGGGGACGCCCAGCTCGTCGGTGCGGATGAGCTCGGGATTGTCATGGACGGGGACCGTGCCACCGAAGAAAGCGCCCGCATTCGACGCCGCCACGAGCGGCCGCCCCGCGACCGCGAACGCCGTGGCGTAGCGCGGATGGAAGTGCGCGGCGCTCCCGATGTCGGGACGAGCGCGATACACGGCGAGATGCATCGATGTCTCCGACGGGGGCGAGGCGTCGTTCTGACGCGCACCGTCCGAGATGCGGACGGCGGCGATCTGGTCGCTGCGGATGGTGATGCGCGCCGCCCCACGGTCACCGATGTAGGCCGTGTCCCCGACCCGCAGGGAGATGTGGCCGTGCATGTCGAACAGCCCGGCATGCGCGAGCACGCGCGTCGCCGTCGCGATCAGCACGCGCGGATCGACCGACGGCGTGCTCACGTGGGGTAGCCCTCCGGCGACTCGTCACTCGTCGTTTCCCCCAGGCGCGCGTAGCGGCGCCCGAACCGCAGCAGGGGTCCCGACGACGCGACGCCGACCCGGAACGACACCACCTCGCCCACGAAGAGCAGGTGGTCGCCGGTGGGGAGCATCTGCACGACGCGGCACCACAGGATCGCCGGGCTGCCGTCCACGGCCGGCGCGCGCAGTCCGGCGGGCGGCTCCGCCGCGCCGATCCCCAGGGTCGTGAACTTGTCCGGGCCCGCTGCGCTCCTGCCGGCCGCCGCCGCCAGACCCTGCTGGCTCTGGTCGAGGAGCGAGACGCTGAATTCGCCGCTCTCACGGATGAGGCGCGTCGTCCGCGAGCCGGTGTGCTCGGCGATCGCGAGCATCGCCGGGGACAGGGACACGTACATGCAGGTCCCCGTACCGCACGAGCGCTCGCCTCCGTGAGCCGCACCGACGATGGCCACCGCGTGCGCGATGCGCGAGAGCGCGCGCCGCGCGACGTCGTAGCGGTCGCCTTCGGGCCCCGCGTCCATCAGTGGTCCAATGGTAATAACATTCGGGCCGCCGAGAAGCACGGGGAGGGCAGAGAGATGGCCACGACCCCTCGCACCACGACGATCCCGACCGACCTGCGGGAATGGCTGAAGCGGATCGACGCGCTGGGGGAGCTGCAGGTGGTGACCGGAGCGTCCGCGGAGGAGGACATCGGCATGGCCACCGAGCTCCTCGGCCGCACGCGGCCGTCCAAGGCGACCATCTTCGACGAGATCGCCGGCTACCCGAAGGGCTACCGCGTGCTGTCCAACGGGCTCGGCTCGTTCGCGCGGATCGCGGTCACGCTCGGCCTGCCCGTGGACGCCTCGCCGCACGAGCTCGTGCGCATCTGGCAGGAGCGCGTGCGCAAGGGCATCCCCACGATCGCCGCCGAGGTGGTCAAGGACGGTCCGGTCTTCGAGAACGTCCAGCGGGGCGGTGACATCGATCTCCTGAAGTTCCCCACCCCGAAATGGCACGAGTTCGACGGCGGGCGCTATCTGGGCACCGGCTCGTTCGACATCACCAAGGATCCGGATGACGGCTGGGTGAACCTCGGCACCTACCGCGTCATGGTCCACGACCGGACGCGCCTGGGCTTCTACATCTCGCCGGGCAAGCATGGGCGCCAGCATCGCGACAAGTGGTTCGCACGCGGCGAGAAGATGCCCGTGGCCTTCGTCGCGGGCAGCGACCCGCTGCTGTTCCTCGCCGCGTGCACGGAGATCCCCTATGGCATCACCGAGTACGACTGGGCCGGCGGCGTGCGCGGCGCGCCGTATCGCGTGGTGAACGGTCCGGTGACGGGCCTGCCCATCCCGGCGGACGCCGAGATCGTCATCGAAGGGTTCGCCGACGCCAACGACAAGGCGGTCGAGGGCCCCTTCGGCGAGTGGACCGGCTACTACGCGTCCGGCGAGCGCGAGGAGCCGGTGCTGCGCGTCGAGGCCGTGTATCACCGCAACGACCCGATCATCCTCGCCTCGCCGCCGAACGTGCCGCCCGACGAGCAGTCCTTCTACCGTGCGTTCATGCGCTCCGCCCGCCTGCGCGGCGACCTCGAGGCGGCCAGCATCCCGGGGATCACCGGCGTGTGGTGCCACGAGGTCGGCGGATCGCGCCTGTTCAATGCCGTCTCGATCACCCAGAAGTACGCCGGGCACAGCCGGCAGGTCGGCCACGCCGCCGCCACGGTGCACTCGGGCGCGTACCTGGGCCGCTACACCATCGTGGTCGACGATGACATCGACGTGATGGACCTCGAGGAGGTCCTGTGGGCGATGTGCACCCGCTCGGATCCCTCCGAGTCGATCGACATCATCCCGCGGATGTGGTCGGGGCCGCTCGATCCGCGCATCCACCCCGACAGGAAGGGCCTCTCGTCGCGCGCGATCATCGACGCGACGCGTCCGTGGGAGTGGCGCGACCGCTACCCGCGCTCGCAGCTGCCGACACCGGAGACCAAGGCGAAGGCGCTGCGGAAGTGGGGCTGGCTCGTCGGAAAGGGCGAACGACCGACGGGCTCCTAGCGGCCCGTCCGCGCCGCGCTCGCGGCCCCTCCCGTGCGCGCGTCCTCGAGGTGGACGACGTTGTCGTACCCGAGATGCTTGAAGATGCGGTTCTGCGCGACGAGGAGCCGCAGCGGCTCGTTCCCGTCGGCGATGTGCTGGTGGACGGTGTTCTGCGGGACATAGAGCACGTCGCCCTTCACGAAGTCGTGGCGGGTCGGCTCGTTCGCGATGCGGGCGTAGTACTTCTCGGCGATCTCGGCCTCGACCTCCCAGTGGAGCGAATGGCCCGTCCCCGAGATGACATAGCAGACCTCGTCGGCCATGTGCCAATGCTTGCCCGACGCGCCGCCGGGAGCGATCTCCTGCTCGTACAGGTCCACCGCGTACGAGCGGACGTCGGTGCGCGCGGCCGAGCTGATGATCCGCACACGACCGTCGGGGGTGTCCTCCCACTTCGTGTCGGCGCGCTTCACGACCTTCTTGCGCGATGTGGCGTCCGGGCTCCAGAGCTGTGACCAGTCCTGCCGCGGCCCGAAGCCCTCGCGGTCGAACGGCTTGCTGCGGCCCTGCTGGATGAGGCCGAGATACATCCAGGCCGCCTTCGCCTTGATGACCAGGGCCAACGCGCGCTCCGTCTGGCTGGCGTTGTAGTGGCGGTGGACGGCCTCGGTGTGGACGATCGCGAAGTCGCCCTCCTCCCAGTCGTAGCGCACACCGTCATGGATCTCGTAGCCGCGGCCTTCGAGGATGTAGAAGGTGGCCTCGTTCTGGTGGCCATGGCCGTGATTGCTGCCACCGGGCTTGAGCTCGACGTGATGGACGTGCAGCGTCTGGGTGCGGAACGGGTCGTCGCCCGGTCCGAGCATCCACCAGGTGCGTGACATGCCCTCGTCGGAATCGCCCGAGTGGCCGACCTTGGCGTCGTCGGTCACCGTCCCGGCGCGCACGACACGCGGCGCGGCGAGCTGCGCGCGACGCTGCTCGCCCAGTCCGTACTGCGCCGAGGTGAGTCCGCGCAGGAACACGCGTCCGCCTTCGCTCATGGCCATTCCTCCCTGTGTGCGCCGCTCTGCCCGCGAATGGTATAACCATTCAACCCGATGAAACAGCGGTACGGCTCGGACGTCATCGTCGATCTCCTGCAGGGGTTCGGCATCGAGTACGCCGCGCTCAATCCCGGCGCGACCTACCGCGGGCTCCACGACTCGCTGGTCAACTACGGCGGCGGCAAGCCCGAGATCATCCTCTGCACCCACGAGAAGGTCGCCGTGTCGCTCGCGCACGGGTACGCCAAGACCACCGGCAGGCCGATGGCCGCGATCGTCCACGACGTCGTCGGCCTGCTGCACTCGACGATGGGCGTGTACTACGCACACCTGGACCGCGTCCCGGTGATGGTGCTCGGCGCGACGGGACCGATGGATCGCACCAAGCGCCGACCGGCGATCGACTGGATCCACACGGCGCTCGTGCAGGGCGAGGCGGTGCGGAACTTCACCAAGTGGGACGACCAGCCATTCAGCGTGCGCGACTTCCCCGCCTCGTTCGCGCGCGCATATCGGATGGCCACGAGCGAGCCCGCCGGCCCGGTCTACGTCTGCTACGACGCCGGCCTCCAGGAGGACGAGCTGTCCGCCCCGATCTCCATCGACGCCGTGGTGAGCGCGGCGCGTCCCACGCCGGTCCACGGCGATCCGGTCGCGCTCGCGCGCGCCGCCGACCTCATCGCGAAAGCAGAGCGTCCGGTCATCGTCTCCGAGTTCACCGGACGGCACGCCTCGGCCTTCACCGAGCTCGTCGGCCTGGCCGAGGACCTCGCCGCCGCGGTCGTCGACCTGCACGGTCGCGTGAACATGCCCAGCCGGCATCCGCTCAACCTGTCGTTCGCGGCGAGCGAGACGCTCGGCGAGGCCGACCTCGTCATCGCGCTCGACGTCGGCGACCTGCACCACGCGCTGAACGAGCTCGACCGCGACAGCCGGGAGCGCGCGAAACGCCTGCGGGTGGCGCCGGGCACGCCGGTCATCGATATCGGCCTGTCCGAGCTGCGACAGAGCCGCTGGGCCGAGGACCTCGGCGACTTCCAGCCGGTGACCCTCTCGATCGTCGCCGACACGCGGCTCGCACTGCCGGAGCTGCGACGCCTGGTGCGTGAGCGCCCGGCGTCAGGCGACCGCCGCGCGCGGCGCGCCGAGCTCGAAGCACGCCACGCCGCCCTGGACGAGAAGCACGCGCGCGACGCGAAGACCGACTGGGGCGCCGCGCCGATGACCGCGCCGCGCCTGGCATCCGAGATCTGGTCGGTCATCAAGGGCGACGACTGGGTCCTCACCGCCAACACGCTCGAGGACTGGGCGCTGCGCCTGTGGGACGTGGACTCGCCGAAGCGCCACCCCGGTCGCTCGCACGGCACGGCGACGCAGATCGCGGTGTCGCTCGGAGTGGGGCTCGCGTACCGCGGCACGGACACGCTCGTGGTGGACGTGCAGCCGGACGGCGACCTCATGTACGACCCCGGCGCGCTCTGGACGGCCGCGAACAGCCGCATCCCCATCCTCGCGGTCATGTACAACAACCGCGCGTACTACAACGACTTCGAGCACCAGATCCGTGTCGCGCGGCACCGCGGCACGCCGGTGGAGAACGCGCGTGTCGGCCAGGAGCTCGACGCGCCCGCGCCGGACTTCGCGGCGATGGCGCGCAGCATGGGTTGGTACGCCGAGGGCCCCATCACCGATCCGGACCAGGCCGGCCCGGCCATCGCGCGCGCCGCGGCCTATGTGCGCGAGAAGCGGATGCCCGCGCTCGTGGACACCATCGTCCGGCGGCGGACACCGGGCCGCTTCCGCTAGTCGCGCGCCCCGCTACGCCTCGCGGGCCGCGGCGGCGATCGCCGCGAACACGTTCTCGGCGGTGATGGGCAGCGAGTAGACCCGCGCGCCGACGGCATCGGCGACGGCGTTCGCGATGGCCGCGGAGATGGCCGGGTTCGCGAGCTCGCCCACCGACTTCGCCCCGAACGGACCGGGCCCCGAGGTCCCGCTGAGCAGCGTGAGGCGCAGCGGTGGGACATCGGCGATGGTCGGGAGCTTGTAGTCGCCCAGGTTCGCGGTCACCACACGGCCGTCCTCGACGATGAGCTCCTCCATCAGCGCCTGGCCGAGGCCGAACACGAAGCCGCCCTCCAGCTGCCCGCGCACGGCGACCGGGTTGATGACCGTCCCCACGTCGGCCACCAGCACCACATCGACGATCCGGAGCGCGCCGGTGGCGAGATCGACCTCGACCTCGACGCCGTAGGCATAGCTGCCGTACACGTGTTCGTTCTGCTCGGCCGTGCCGGTGACCGTGATCGGCGGCGCGGCGCCCGCGGCACGCGCGGCGGCGAGCCGGCGCGCGCCGTCGAGGGCGGCGTTTCCGTGCACGGGTGTCACGCGGCTGCCGCCCACGCCCGGGTCGCGTGGCGAGGACGCCGTGTCCGCCTGGAGGACCCGCACCTGCGCCGCGTCGAGGCCGAGCTCGCGGGCGATGACCCGCCCGATCATGGTGTGCGCGCCGCCGCCCTGGTCCGTCACACCCGTCCGCACCTGGACCGAGCCGTCGCGCTCGAGGGTCAGCTCGAGGCTGGTGGTCCCCCGCCCCACGTGCCGAACGCCCAGCGCGGTGCCGCGGCCACGGCCGCGCGCGAGCGGCGCGCCCCAGCGTGACTCGCTGCGCAGCGTGCTCAGGAGTCGCGGCAGCTCGGACTCCTGCCACGCATGGCCATGGACGTCCACCTCTCCGGCCCGGATCGCGTTGCGCTCACGCAGGTCGAGCGGATCGATCCCCATGCCGCGGGCGATGAGGTCGATGTGCGACTCCGCCGCGAAGGAGTTCTGCGGCTGGCCGGGGGCGCGGTCGTGTCCGGCCGGCACCTGGTTCGTATACACGGTCGTCACCTCGACGCGCGCCGCGGGGACGTGGTAGCCGGCGAGCGTGAGCATCGCGTCGCCCGGCATGAGGAACGGCACCGGCTTGCCCGCCGCGTACGCACCGCCATCGAAGATCACGTTCGCCTCGTGCGCGGCGATCCTGCCGTCACGGTCCACGCCGGTCCGCAGCCGGACGATCGCCGCGTGACGGGTGCTCGAGATCTGCAGCTCGTCCGCATAGCGCATCACGGAGCGGACCGGCCGACCCGTGGCGCGCGCGAGGAAGACCAGCGCGGCCTCATCGAGCGAGAGGCCCTTGCCGCCGAAGTCGCCGCCGATGTGTGGCGTGTGCACGACGATCGTCTCCGGGGCGAGCCCGGTGGTCGCGGCCAGCTGGTCGCGCAGCGAGAACGGCGCCTTGTTCGTGGTCACCACGTGCACGAGCCCGGCCTCGACCCAGACGAGCGACGCGCGCGGCTCGATGTACCCCTGGTGGACGCGCGGCACGTGGAACTCGTGCTCGAAGACGCGCGTGGCCCGCGCGAGGCCGGCCGCGACATCGCCATGCTCGTGGATCTGGTGACCCTGCGCGTTCGGGTGCGGGACCGGTGACCGTGTGACACCGAGGATGCGGTACTCCGACGCATCCGGATGGAGGATCGGCGCGTCGGGCGCGAGCGCGGCACGCGGATCGAAGAGCGCGGGGAGCTCCTCGTAGGCCACCTCCACGCGCCGCGCCGCCTCCTCCGCGGCCGCGAGCGTCTCCGCGGCGACCGCCGCCACGCGGTCGCCGATGAAGCGCACCCGCTCCCACGCGAGCACCGGCCAGTCCTGCAGGCGGCGGCCGAAGCGCGCGGGTCGGACGTCGGCGCCGGTGAGCACCGCGACCACGCCCGGGACCGCGCGCGCCGCGGCGACGTCCACGTCGCGCACCAGCGCATGCGGGTAGGGGCTGCCGACGAACGCGACGTGGAGCATGCCAGCGCGCGAGAAGTCCGCGGCGTACCGCGCAGCGCCGGTGACCTTGTCGCGTCCTTCGAGGCGGCGCTCCGGCGTGGAGAGGAGGTCGCTCATGCCGCGCGCTCCGCAAGACAGCGCGCGAACTGCGCGAGCAGCGAGTCGGCCTTGCGCTGGATGACCGGCTGGCCGAACTCGCCGATGCGCCCGCCGATCTGCACATCGCTCGCGATGCGGAGCTCGCAGCCGCCCGCGCGCTCCGAGAGCGCGATCTCCATGGTCGCGCGAACGGTGCCACCGAGGCGCGAATCCTTCGCGTCAGCGCGGAGCGAGGCCGTATGGGCGCCGTCGTCGCGTGCGATCACGGCGATCTCGCCGTCGAGCACGAGCCGCACCGGCCCGATCTGCACGAGCAGCGAGCCCTGGAAGCGGTCGGGACCGAGCGGCGTGACCGCGGCGACGCCGGGCACGCAGGCGGCGGCGCGCGGCACGTCCATCACCACCACCCAGACGCGCTCGATGGGCGCGGCGATGGTGGAGACGTGGGCGAGCTTCACCGCGTCACCGTCACGAGATGGGCATGCCCGCCAGAGCACGGAGCGCTCGCTCCGTCCAGACGCGGGCCATCTCGCGCTTGTACGCCGCGGAGCCGCGGGTGTCGCTCTGTGGGTCCACGTCGTCACGCGCGAGCGCGGCCGCGTCGGCGATGGCGCGCGCGTCCACCCGCGTACCGGCGAGCGCCCGCTCCACCGATCGCGCGCGCATCGGCGTGGGCCCGACGCCGCCGAGGAAAAGGCGCAGCCCCCCGAATACGCCGCCACCCAGGTCGGCGAGGGCGCCCACCGAGACACACGCGTAATCGTCGGCACTCCGGAGCGTGTACTTGCGGTAGACGGCCGCGGCGCCCGCGGGGCGTGCCGGGATCTCGATGGAGCGGATGAGCTCGGCCGGACCCAGCGTGGTGGTGAACGTGTCGACGAAGAGCTCCTCGATCGGGACGCGCCGGCTGCCGGCGTCCGCGGTCGTCACCACGACCTGCGCCGCGAGCGCGCAGAGCATCACCGGCGCGTCGGAGGCGGGGTCCGCGTGGGCCACGCTCCCACCGAGCGTCGCCTGGTTGCGGACCCGCACCGTCGCCACCTTCGCCACGGCGTCGGCGAGCTCCGGCCACGCCGCCGTGATCCGGTCCGAGCGCTGCACGGCGGTGTGCGTCGCCAGCGCGCCGATGGAGACGCCACCGTGCGCGTCGGCGTCGATGGCCGAGGCGCCCGCGATGCGCCGGAGGGCCACGACGTGGCCCGGCCGGATGAGTCCCTGCCGCAGCAGCAGCGTGAAGGCGGTCCCGCCGGCCAGGACGGTGGCATCGTCGCCGTGTCGCTCGAGGAGCGCGTGGGCCTCCTGCCAGGTGGCCGGCTCGTGGTACGAGACGTTCACGGCGCGGCCTTCATGATCGCGCGCACGATGCCCTGATAGCCGGTGCAGCGGCAGAGATTCCCCATCATGAATTCGCGGATCTCGCTCTCCGTGGGACGTGGCCGCTCGGCCAGCAGCGCGCTGGCCGCGACGATCTGGCCGGGCGTGCAGATGCCGCATTGGAAGCCGCCCTCGGTGATGAACGCCTCCTGGAGCGGCGTGAGCGTCTGGCCGGAAAGGCCCTCGATCGTCGTGACCTCCGCTCCTGTCGCGAGCACCGACGGCACCAGGCAGCTCGAGACGAGCGCGCCGTCCATGAGCACGCTGCACGCGCCGCACACCCCTACCGAGCAGCCCTCCTTCGTACCGGTGAGGCCGAGCTGGTCGCGCAGGACGTCGATCAGGCGGATCTCGGGCGACACGCTCGCCTCGCGCTCGGCGCCGTTGACCCGCAGGCGGGCGGCGGTGCTCACGGGCGCGTCGTCGTCGTGAGCGCGGCCCTCATGCGCGTGCCGCACCTGGCGCGAGCGCCTCGATCGCGCGCCGCACCGCGGTCTGGTCGCCGGGCCGCGCCGACAGCACCCGCACGATGGCGATGTCCAGACCCTGGGCGAGCTCGGCGAAGCGCTCGCGCGCGCCGGTCCCGTCACCGGCGTAGCCGAACGCGTCGATCATCCGGTCCGGCACGGCCGCGGCGAGCGCGTCAGGCGTCGAGCCGCCGGCCTGCGCACGCTCGAGCATCGCGAGCTCGTCGGCGAAACCCATGCGCTCGAAGTGTGCGCGGTATCCCCGCGCGCCGCTGGGGCGCACCATGAGCGCATAGCTGAGGATCTGCTCGGCGAGCGCGCGGCGCGCCAGGCGGACGTCGTCGTCGATGCAGACGCGGATGTACATCACCAGCTTCGTGGACGGGCCGGCCTGCGTCCGGCTCCAGGCGATCTGAGCGGGCGTACACCAGTTGAGCGCGGCCGCCGCCGCGTGCGTACCCGCCAGCGCGAGCATCCGCGGCCCCAGCGCGCCTATCGCCAGCGGCACATCCGGCGCGCTCTTCCGGACGAGCTCGGCGTACTCGCGGACCGCCGCGACGGGGCGCTCGGTCACGCTCCCCGAGCCGATGCCGAGCGTGAAGCGGCCGCCCGAGACCTCGTGGAGCGATCGCGCGGCAAGCGCAAGGACCGCCGCGGGGTTGCGCGCGATCGGGACGACCGA
>DASSPF010000078.1:0-2035 GCA_035699805.1 Candidatus Limnocylindria bacterium
GGGTATGAGATCGCCGTTCGGCGAGCGGAAGCGCAGCGCCGGGCCGGTGAGGTCGTCCAACACGATCACCATGCCCACGCGTCTCCCATCGAGACGATCCGCGACCGCGCGCGCGTTCCGGGCCGGATCGACCGACGGGTCTAACCCCACGAGGATCACCGGCACCGAGCGGTGCGCGAGCGACCGGGCGAGCGCGACCAGCACATCCGACGACGGCGCGGTCGATCCAGGGACCAGGACGCCCCAGACGACGACGTGGGGCGCACCCGGCGTGGTGCTCGGCACGGCCGCCACCACGCTGCGCACCCGCGCCTCTTGGGCCGAGGCCGGGACCACGACCTCGGCCATGACGTCGAGATCGCGTGCCGCTGAGCGAGTGGCGTAGGTGCTGTCGCTCGGGATCGCCTCGCTGCGCAGCGCGCCATAGATCTCCGACGGCCTGATGCCGACGGCGGCGAGCAGTCGATCCGCCGCGGTGACGCTCATTGCGATCACCGGCGGACCGGCGGCCGAGAGCGGGACCGGCCCGAGCGCGCGCAGCCGGTCATAGGGATTCGCCCCGGATGGGGACACCCCACGCGGAAGGCTCGTCAGCTGCGGATCGACGTAGATCACCGCGGCCGGGCCGCGCTTCAGTGCGTTCTGGATGCCCGACTCCACATCGGGTCCGTTGATCCTCCGCGTGCCAGTGGCGATGCGCATCGCCCGGAGCACGATGACGACCTTCCCACGTACGTCCACCGTCGCGTAGTCGTCCGGCCAGCCCGCGATGATCGCGCCGAGGTCGGGTGTACCCACGATCGAGCCTCGGGGATGATCCGCAGCCGACAGCCCCCAGCTCGCGAAGACGAGCGGCGCCCGCACCGTCCCCCCGCCGCTGTCGCGGAACAGGACCGGGGTGGCATCGAGGGGGCCATCCGCGGACTCACGCACTTCCGCGCCGCCCACGCGCACCGATGCCGGAGCCGTCTGGACCACGCGCGTCGCCGTGCGTTCCACGGTGTACCCGCCGCCGACCGGCTCGAGCCCGGCATCCGCGAACGCGTCCGGCAGGTCACCGCCCGTGTCCGCCAGCGCCGCGCGGGCGTCGGCAGCCCACTCGCGCGCGGAGGCGTAGCGCTCCGGGACCACGGCCGTCAGAAGGATCAGGAGTGCGGTGACGACCGCCAGCACCGCCGCCCCGCGGTCGCGCAGATCCGGCAGGATGTCCCGGCGCGCATACCGCCGCGCGAGCGCGGCACCGATCGCGGCAAGCGCGACCGCAAGCAGGGCGAACGCGACTCCGGGCACGAGGAACTCCCAGCGCGTCGCCCAGAGACTTTCGGTGCCGCGGGCGTTCGCGAGGAGCCCGCCCCACTCGGGAGGGTCGGCGATGAGCGCGCGGTTCCGCTGGCCTGCCGGCACGAAGGACAGCGACTCCTCGATGCTGATGTTCCGCGTGGTCCCCACGAAGACGCCGAGGACGCCGAGCTCGGCGAGGGCCACGAGCGACGCGATCGACTGCTGACTTGCGCTCACGGACAGCACGGGTGTCAGGTGCGGCAGATGGTGGCGGAGCAGGATCCGCGACCGGCGCGCGCCGATGGCCGCGGCACTGTCGGTGAACGCCATGCCGCGCAGTCGATCGAGCTCCGCCCGCAGGACCCGATAGGTCCCAGCCCACCCGGTGAGCAGAAGTGCGCCGATGAAGACGAGGAAGGTGGTCTCACCGCGCACGAAGACGAGCACGATCAGGAGGACGATGAGCGTCGCGGGGACCGCCGCGGCGAGCTCCGACGCCGCATCGGTGACCGCTCGCGCACGACGGGAGACCGCCGCGAGCATCGCCAGGATCGCGGCGACGCCGACGCGGGCCAGACCGCCGACGATCACGACGACCAGCGTCGTGCGGGCTCCCGCGAGGACCAGGCTGAACAGATCGCGGCCGAGGACGTCCGATCCGAACGGGAACACCAGGCCGGGTTCGTAGGGCCGCGGATCGCGCCCATGCTCGACGACGAAATAGATGGTCTCGTGCGGCGCGATCCGCTCGCCG
>DASSPF010000079.1:0-2102 GCA_035699805.1 Candidatus Limnocylindria bacterium
CGCTCGACGAGCGCCAAGGCAAGACCTTCATGACCGTGCGCTCGGTCTACCAGTCGCCTGAGGATCGCGACGCGGTCATCGCGTCGGGCATGGAGTGGGGCGCGCGGCTCTCGTACCTGCAACTGGACGAGGTGCTCGCGGGCATGCGCTGAGCGGGAGGACGTCGGTGGCTAGAGGTATCCCTCGGGGACCGGTCCCACCACGTCCATCGAGTGGCGACGGGCGATGTCGGCGAGCGATGCCTCATCCACTCGGTCCTCTTTCAGGGCCGCCGCCAGATCGTCGAAGTAGCCGATCATCGCGGCCGGCGTGTAGAGGTTGAGCTTCCGGCTCGCGACATCGCCGACCCTGAAGCCGTGGACGACCCCGGCCGGGATGAAGACGAACGATCCGGCGGGACAGCGGAACTCCTGGTCGCCCACGAACATGACGTACTCGCCCTCCAGCACGTAGAAGGCCTCGCCCGCGTCGTGATGGATGTGGATCGGCGGGCCGAACCCGGCGGGCTCGGCTGCTTCCAGCAGCGTGAAGGAGCCCGCCGTGACCTCGGGCGTCGCCTTGACGGACATCGCGAATCCGCCGAGATCGATCGTCCGTCCTTCGCCGGGCCGAAGGACCCACGCGCCGCCAGCGATATCGCTCACTGTGGCCTCCCAAGGGGACGAAATGTGATCTCGATGCTAGTGGCGGGGGCGGCACCTCGCGCCGGGCCTCGCGGCGACCACCATCGCTGGCCTCTTCGTCATCGACTACGCGACCGGTCCGGAGGTGGCCTTCTCGGTCTTCATCCGCAGTCCTCGTTCATCGCGCGGAGCGCGCGTGTGAGCTGCTCGCGCGCGGCGTCGAGCTCCTCGAGCGGGAGGAGGACCGCTTCTCGGACTCGCGCACGCACGTCCCTGGTGATGAGCGCGCCGATCCGCCGCGCCCACCGTCGGCCGAGCCACCCTGCGTGCATGCGCAGCGCGAGCGCCAGTAGGTAACCGGCGAGGAGCACCGCGGCGAGCAGGGCCACCGGTGCGGGCACGGGTCCGACGATGGCCACGTCGAGCGAGCCGGTGACCGGCTGGTGGAGGACGAAGAGCGAGGCGAACCAGAGCGCGGCGAAGATGAGCAGCGCGGTGACGAGGTACTGGCCGAACCCGATCACCGACCACACGATGCTGGTCGGCGCACGGAAGTCCGCGCCCTCGAGCGCAACGGTGCGGTCGATGGCTTCGGCCAGGCGGCGCTCGACGATCGCGGGCGTGCTCAGCTCCGCTACCCTGCCGCGGAGCGCGACGGGCACGGACGGCAGCACGCTCTGCAGCAGCGCGCGCAGCGGCTCGAGCGACGGTGCGAGCGGCCCGCGGGACCGCCAGCGCCGTAGGTACCCCGCGGGGTCCGCGGCGGCGCGGGCCCGTCCGGTCAAGCGGTAGATCGCGCTGGTGAGGTGTCCGAGCGGCCCAGCGCCGCGCGGCCGCGCAGCGAGTCGCGTCGCTGCCACGGCCTGTCGCCCCAGGCCACGGATGTCGACGATCGCGAGGGCACCCCGTGCCACGTCGTCCAGTGCGCGCTCGCGTCGGGCCGGATCGACGAGCGGCGATACCGCGCCCTCCGCGACGTCCGCGTGCCGCGCGAGCTCGCGGGCGGCATCGCGAGCGCTCGTGGCGAGGCGACCGACCACGATCCGCTTCGCCTCGACGCCCGCGTCGAGCCACCGACGGAGCTCGACGATCCCCGGCGTCCCGTCGCGCCCACGCGTGATGGCCACCGTCGCCTCGGCGAGCCCATCGCTCCGCAGGCGCGCGCGCAGATCGTCGCGAACGCGCGCGGCATCGGCCGCCGATAGCAGGTCGGCGCGATTCAGCACGACGATCTGCCGGCCGATGCGCGGTCCCCACTCGCGCAGGTACGCCGTGTGGGCCACGTCGTCGCCGTACTTCTGCGGATCGACGACCCACGCCACCGCATCGACGCGCGGGAGCAACGCGTCGACCTTGGCGCGATGCTCCGACGCGATCGAGTCGATATCCGGCAGGTCGAGGACCGCGACATCAGGGAGCTGACCCGGGGCGTGCTCTCGGATCTGAGTGATGCCGAGCCAGGCGATCAGCTCGGCGAGC
>DASSPF010000080.1:0-12541 GCA_035699805.1 Candidatus Limnocylindria bacterium
GCGGCTACCATCGGCGGACGCGAGACCGTTGCGGCACGGGGAGCTCCATTGACACAGATCACCACGCCTGAGGCGCTGCGCGCGTCGTACGAGCGCATCTGGACCACGACCGACATGCGCGAGAGTCCCGACTACTACGCACGCTGCCTCGACCTGGCCGGAGCGCGTGCCGGTCAGCGCGTCCTGGACGTGGCCTGCGGCGGCGGTTACCTGCTCATGGAGGCGGAGGCCCGCGGCCTGGTGACGAGCGGGATCGACATCGCCGAGGCCGCCCTCGTGAAGGCGCGCGCCATCGCGCCGAAGTCGGAGCTCCGGCAGGGCGACGCCGAGGCGCTCCCGTACGCCGACGGCGCGTTCGACATCGTGACCTGTCTCGGCTCGCTCGAGCACTTCCTGCGGCCGGACGTCGCGCTCGAAGAGATGCGCCGGGTGCTCGCACCCACCGGCCGCGCGATCGTGGTCGTGCCCAACCAGTGGTTCGCCTACGACGTCGCGCGCGGCTGGATCGAAGGGGTGGGGCTCACGCACGGTCAGGAGTCGGAGCGCTACTACTCGATCGAGCAGGCACGCGACCTCATCGGGCGGGCGTTCTGGATCCGCGGCGAGGAGGGCTGGAACCCGCCCCCGCATCTGGCGATCGCAACACGGCCCTTCACCGGACGCTGGCGCGGGACCGCGTACCGCGTCTACGGCTGGCTGCGCCGGCGCCTTCCGATCGCCATGGCGTATGTCTTCGTCTTCGTTGGTTCGCACGCGCCGGACGACGCGCCGGCGGAGGTGCGTCCGGCCACCGGCGCGGTCCTTCCGGGCGGCTGGCACGAGCGCGAGAACGAGATCGCGCGCTGGACGCGCGCGCGGGGCGGCGCGTGGCTGCGTCTTGGTCCCTCGGTCCACGCGCTGGTGCGCCATGGCGAGCCGGACGCGGCGCCCCTCGACATCGGCATGGCCATCGAGCGCGAGACCATCGCGGTGCGCAGCGTCCCCACGGGCGAGTGGGTGGAGATCTCCGCCGACGTGCCCCCCGCGCTCCGCGGGACGGTCGCGCGCGTGTTCCTGGAGTGCGGCCGCACCTGGTCTCCGGTGACCCATGGCATCGCCGAGGACACGCGCGAGCTGGGGGTGTCGGTCCAGCGGATGTGGAGCGACTGACCCGATGGCTCGGAGCCTCCTCTCGCTCGCGCGAGGCGCGCTCCGGCGGACCCTTCGGCGCGGGCGTGCGCCCGCCACACGCGATCTGCGCCGGCCCTGGCTGATCAAGCAGGGCCCGGCCACCGTCGAAGACATCTTCTACTGCTTCCGCCTGCTGCTCGGCCGCCCGCCGAACCGCGAGGAATGGGGCGGGCACGCCGCGCAGGCCGGCGAGGAGCTGGACACCGTGGTGCGCTCGTATCTCGGCTCGCTCGAGTTCGCGCGGCGCGCGGAGGCGCTCGCCGCGCATCAGCTCGGCGACCGCGTGACGCTGGTGCGCTCGAGCGGCTTCTCCATCTACGTGCCCGAGGACGACGTGGCCGTCGGCCAGCACGTGAAGCGCGATGCGTACGAGCCCAACGTCACCGCGGTCTTCCGCGACCGGCTGAGACCGGGCATGCACGTCCTGGATGTGGGCGCGAACATCGGCTACTACACCATGCTGTCCGCAGCGCTGGTGGGTCCGTCCGGCAGCGTGACCGCGATCGAGCCGAATCCGAGCTGCATCAAGCTCCTCGAGGCGAGCCGCCGGGCGAATGGCTTCGCGCACGTGACGGTGCTCCAGGTCGCGGCGGGGCGCGACCGCGGTCTGCTCGTCCTCCACGGCTCGCACAGCAACGCCATGACGTCCGCCCCGCCGGATGACGCGGGCGCGCTCATCCGGTCGCGGACCGTGCCGAGCTTCCGCATCGACGATCTCGTGCCCGCGGACCGGAAGATCGACTTCGTGAAGATCGACGTCGAGGGCGCGGAGCACAACGCGCTGTCGGGCGCCGTCGGGCTCATCCGGCGCTGCCACCCGACCATCGTCAGCGAGTTCAGCCCGTACACGATGCCCGGCATCTCCGGCGTCGACGGTCGCCAGTACCTGCGCTTCCTGCTCGAGCTCGGCTATTCGATGTGGGTCATCGGCGACGGCGGTGCCCTGCGATCCTGCGGGACCGATCCGGAGAAGGTCATGGCGGCGTTCGACGAGAGCGGCGTCGACCACATCGACATCCTCCTGGACTGACCGCAACGGCCGGCCGCCCGGCCCGCCGCGACTGACTCATACTCGACCTCATGGCGGGAAGGCGCGGCAACGGCGGGCCGGACTGGGGCAACATCGACTGGGCCAACTTCGACCTGCGCCAGCTGGGTGGCCGCCCCCGCGATCCGCGCGCGCCGCGCCGGTCGGCCGGTCGTCCGATCACCTTCAGCGTCGTCGTCATCGTCCTGCTCATCCTCCCGGTGCTGCTCAGCCCGCTCATCGGCTTCCTCACCGATCTCCTGTGGTTCCGCAGCCTCGGCCTGGAGGACGTGTTCCTCCGCCGCTACACGGCGGGCTTCTGGGCCTTCGTGGTGTTCATGCTCGCGTTCTTCGCCCTCGCGCTCCCGAACCTCTACCTCGCCCTTCGCCCACAGATGCCCCGTGTGGTGGTGGATGCCAAGCGCGCGCCCTCCGCCCTCGCGCTCACGCTGCGTCTGGCGTGGCTCCTGCTCATCCCGGCCTTCTTCTTCGGGCTCGCCGGCGGCGATCAGTGGGATGCGCTGCTGCGCTGGCTCAACGCCGTCCCCTTCGGGGTGAGCGATCCGGTCTTCGGGCGTGACATCGGCTTCTACTTCTTCACGCTCCCGGTGCTCGACTTCGTCCGCGGCTGGAGCATCGCCGCGGTCCTGGTCATCGCCGCCGGCGTGGTGGGTGTGTACGCGCTGCGCGGCGTCATCAGCCTCGCGACGGATCAGGCCGCGCGCGCCGACGTGGCCGTCGCGGGCCGTACCGCGCTTGCCCTCGCGCGCCCGGCACGCGCGCACCTGTCGGTGCTGGGCGGGCTCTTCCTGCTGCTCATCGCCTTCGGATACGTGCTCGATCAGTACGTGCTCCTGTTCCGGCAGGAGGGCGTCGTCAGCGGCGCCGGATATACGAGCCTGGGCGTGCGGCTTCCCGCGCTGACGATCCTGGCGGTGGTCGTCGGCATAGCCGCACTGGCGTGCTTCGCCAACGCGTTCGCCCGGACGCTCTGGGTGCTCGGTGGATCGCTCGTGCTCTGGATCGTCGCGAGCATCGTGCTCCTCGGCGTCGCGCCGAGCATCGTGCAGGGCTTCGTGGTGAACCCCGACCCGCTGAACAAGGAGCGGCCGTACATCGAGCGGAGCATCACCGCCACGCGCGCCGCCTACGGGCTCACCAATGTCGAGGAGACGCTCTTCGACGTGGCGGACGCACCCAGCGCGCAGGAGGCGCTCCGCGACCTGTCCGACACGCTCTCGGTGCGTCTGTGGGACTACCGCCCATTGCTCGCCGCGCTCGAGCTCCAGGCGCTGCGGCAGTACTACTCCTTCAACGACGTCGACGTGGATCGCTACCCGATCGGCGGCCGCGAGGTGCCCGTCATGCTCTCGGCCCGAGAGCTCGATGCCGGGCTCCTGCCCACCGCGAACTGGCTCAACCGCCACCTCGTCTTCACCCACGGCTTCGGCGCCGTCCTGACGGCGGTGGGCGGCGTGGGTGCCGAGGGCCGGCCGGATCTCCTGCTGCGCGACATCCCACCCGTTGGCGAGCCGAAGATCGACCAGCCGCGCATCTACTTCGGCGAGCTCACGCGCGACTACGTCATCGTGAACACCGAGCAGCCGGAGTTCGACTACGCCGCCGAGGGTGGGGATCAGTACCGCAACTACGACGGCACCGGCGGGGTGGGCGTGGGCTCGCTCTGGGACCGCATCCTCTTCGCGCTGCGCTTCGGCGACACGAACATGCTCCTCACCGGCCAGATCGGCCCCCAGAGCCGTGTCCTGTTCCACCGCCAGATCGGCGAGCGCGAGCGGCTCATCGCGCCGTTCCTGTCGTACGACCCCGACCCGTACCTGGTCATCGCCGAGGGGAAGCTGTGGTGGATCAACGACGCGTACACCACCGGCGACCGCTATCCCTACAGCGCGCGGTACCCGTACCTGCGCACCGGGTCGACGACCATCGGCGGCGGCGACTTCAATTACGTCCGCAACAGCGTGAAGGTCGTGACCAACGCGTACGACGGTTCGATCTCGTACTACGTCGTCGACGAGACCGATCCGGTGATCCGCAACCTGCGCGCGATCTACCCCACGCTCTTCAAGCCCATCGCGGAGATGCCGCAGAGCCTGCGGGCCCACATCCGCTACCCGGAGGGGCTGTTCACCGTCCAGGCGCAGGCGTACGCGCTGTTCCACATGACCGACCCCGACGAGTTCTACAACCGGGTCGACGCGTGGCGCATCGCCAACGAGATCCACGAGCAGGGCGGGCAGTCCCAGCCGATCGAGCCGTACTACGTGACGACGCGGCTCCCCGGATCGGACCGCCGCGAATTCATCCTGTTCGTGCCGATGACCCCCGCCGGCGGCGAGCGGAACAACATGGTCGCCTGGATCGCCGGCCGCGCGGACCCGCCCGAGTACGGCAAGCTGCGCGTGCTCCGCTTCCCGAAGGACCGCACCATCTTCGGACCGCTGCTCATCGAGGGCCGCATCGAGGCCGACGCCACGATCAAGCAGCAGCTCACGCTCCTGTGCCCCCAGGGCGGCGGGTCGCGCTGTATCCGAGGGAACCTGCTCGTGCTCCCCGTGGGCAACTCGTTCGTGTACGTCGAGCCGCTCTTCGTCCAGCCGACACAGGGCCGCATCCCCGAGCTCCAGCGGGTGATCCTCGCCACGCAGAGCCGCGTGGTCATGGCCGAGTCGTTCCCCAAGGCGCTCGAGGCGCTCTTCGCCGGCGCGGCGACGCCCGGTCCGTCGCCCACGCCCACACCCACGCCGCGTCCGTCCGGCGCGCCCACACCCACGCCCGGCCCCGCGCAGACGATCGCCCAGCTGGTGCAGCAGGCCTCCGACCATTACGAGCAGGCGCAGGAGGCGCTCCGCCGCGGCGACTTCGCCGAGTACGGCCGGCTCCTGGCGCTCCTGCAGGACGACCTCGCCAAGCTCCGTGCCGCCACCGGCCAGTGATGATGGCCGTCGCGACCCATTTGGCGCGGCCTGTGGATCTCAGCTAACCGCAGCGCGCGTCTCGGGGCAGGTTGTTATGTTACGATTTTTCTGGTGCCATGTAACAACCTAGCGGAGAGCCCATGAGGGGCCGGCCGTCGCGCGCCGCCATCCACGAACGGCTGCAGGCGCACGTCCAGGAGCTCAAGGATCGGCTTGGCGGTCTTCCGTTGCCTGCCGAGGCCGAGCAGATCTGGACCGGGATCTGGCATCGCGAGGCGCATCACTCGACCGCCCTTGAAGGGAACACGCTCGTGCTGCGCGAGGTCGAGGTCCTGCTTGCGGAGGGCAAGGCCGTTGGCGACAAGGAGCTGCGGGAGTACCTCGAGGTCACCGGATACGCGAACGCTGCGCAGTGGGTCTATCGAGAGGCCGTCCGCTCGGACCGGTCGCGCCATGGACCGCTCCTCACGATCCAGGAGGTACGTCACGTCCATCACCTCGTCCTCCGCGACGTGTGGGCGGTGGCCCCGCATCCGAACGCGTCCGATGCCGAAACACCGGGAAGCTGGCGTCAGCACGACATCCATCCCTTCCCATCGGGGATGCGGCCCCCGACCCACCCGCTCGTCCCCGCCGAGATCGCCGCGTGGCTCGATCGGGCCAACGGCGTCGCGAGAGCGAACGCGCCGATCGCGGAGTCGGTCGGCGCAGTGCATGCTGCATTCGAGCGCATCCATCCATTCATCGACGGGAATGGCCGGACCGGGCGGCTCCTCACGAATCTGCTGCTCATCCGGCTCGGGTATCCCCCGGCCATCATCTACAAGCGCCAGCGGCGCGAGTATCTGAGGGCGCTCGAACGCGCGGACCGGGGCGACGCCGGTCCCATCGGGGAGATGTGGGCGCGCGCCATCCTCGACAGTCTCGTGCGCTTCGTGCTCCCGTCGGTCGCGGGCGATGTGAAGCTTCTGCCGCTCGAGGCGCTCGCCTCGAAGGACCTGTCGGTCGTCGCGCTTCGCGCCGCGGCGCGACGCGGAACGCTCCGGGCGCAGCGCCAGCCGAACGGCGAATGGCGCAGCTCAAAGAAGTGGGTCCAGGAGTACCGCGCGGGTCGCTACAGCAGCCTGCGCAGACCGAGGAGCACTGCGCGGTGAGCGGCGGCTCGCCGGAACGAAGCACGTCGGTCCTCGCGGCCCTCGCGGTCGCGTTCTTCTGGGCGGTCGAGGGCATCGACGTCAACGCGCCGCAGGTGGAGCGCGTCGCCATCCTCCTCGGCGCGATCGGTCTGGGCGCCGCGGCGCTGCGCGGCGCGCGCAACACCGCCGGCCTCACCGTGTACCTCGCGGTCCTCGTCGCGGTCTCGGAGCGCCTCCGGCGCGAGCCGCTCGAGAACGGCAGCGACGTGCTCCGCGCCACGACGGAGTCGCTCGGGATCGTCGCGAGCGGCGGCAACCCCTACAGCGCGGTCCTCCAGACCACCATCCCGGTCGGCTCGCCCTTTGTCTATCCGCCCGGCGAGCTCGCCTGGTACGCGCTCCCGCAGTGGCTGGTCGGCGACATCAGCCGCGTGGACACCTGGGCCGGCGTGCTCATCGTGTGCGCGCTCGGGCTCGCCGGTCTGAAGGTCGGCTTCGCGGCTGTGGCGCTCCCCGCGACGCTGTACGCGTCGTGGGGCGTGGCGGGATTCCGCGCCGTCGATGGGTCGAACGACGTCTCCGCCTCGGCGCTCGTCGTGTTCGCCTGCGTCGCGCTCGCGTTCGCGTCGGGCGGCGAGGATGCGCGACTCGGTGGCGTGACGACCGGTGGCCGCGCCGGGCGGCTCGCCTTTGTGCTCTCGGCCGTGTTGTTTGGCTGGGCCATCGCCTTCAAGCAGTTCTCGCTGCTGGTGCTGCCCCCCGTGGTGCGGCACCTCGCGACGAACGGAGCGGACTGGCGGCGGTATCTGGCGATCGCGCTCGGGACGACGGCCGCGTTCGTGCTCCCGTTCTTCGTCCGAGACCCCGGGGCGTTCATCGGCACGCAGATCGCGCTGCTCACCTTCCACGAGGAGATCTGGGGCACCAACCTGCTGCACACCCTCGCGCAGTTCGGTGACGTGGACATGCTGCTCCCGCTCTTCATGGCTGCGGAGCTTTTCGGCACCGCTGCCCTGGTCTGGCTTGTCGCGACGCGCTGGAGCGCGCCGACCCTCGGCGCCGCCGTGCTCGTGGGCGCGGGCATCGTGCTCGTCCCGCTGCTGCTGGCGAAGTGGACGACACAGCCCTACTACGCGTACGTGGGCGCGATCGTCGCGTGCGGCCTCGCCTTCCTCGGCACCCGCACCGGCCGCCCTAGAATCGACCCCGAATGAACCCCCTGCGCGTCGCCGTCATCGGCGCTGGCTATTGGGGCCCGAACCTCGTCCGGAACCTCAACGAAGCCCCCGGCGCCGATCCGGTGGCCGTCGCCGATCTCTCTCAGCAGCGGCTCGACGCTGTCCACAAGCGCTTTCCGGCGGTCCGCACCACCACCGACCACGCCACGCTGCTCGCCGACAAGGACATCGACGCGGTCTGCATCGCGACACCGGTGAACACCCACCGTCCGCTCGTGGAGCAGGCGCTCGCGGCGGGGAAGCACGTGTTCGTGGAAAAGCCGCTTGCGGCCACGAGCGCCGACGCCGAGGCGATGGTGCGCGCCGCGGAGAAGGCCGGCCGCACGCTGATGGTCGGCCACACCTTCGTGTACAACCCCGCGGTCGTGACCGTCCGCAACCTCATCGAGAAGGGCGAGCTCGGACGCGTGAACTACGTGGACAGCCAGCGGGTGAACCTCGGGCTCCACCAATTCGACATCAACGTGTTGTGGGACCTCGGTCCGCACGACGTGTCCATCACCCTCTATTGGCTTGCCGAGGAGCCGGAGTGGGTGCAGGCGATCGGGGCGTGCTACGTGCAGCCCGACATCGAGGACGTCGTGTTCCTCACCATGGGCTTCCCTTCGGGCGCGGTCGCGCACGCGCACCTCTCGTGGCTCGCGCCGTCGAAGCTGCGCACGATGACCGTGGTGGGCGCGAAGAAGATGGCCGTGTACGACGACGTGCAGGCGGTCGAGCGCGTCAAGGTGTACGACTTCGGCGTCGAGTCGCTCGACAGCGAGGAGCTGCGCCGCTCGTACCGCGCCGGTGACATCCACAGCCCGCGCGTCCCCATCACCGAGGCGCTCCAGCTCGAGATGCGGCACTTCATCGAGTGCTGCCAGACCGGCAAGACGCCGCGCAGCGACGGGGAGGCCGGGCTGCGCGTGGTGCGTGTCCTCGAGGCGGGCATGCGCAGCCTCCGCTCGGGCGGCGCGCGCGTGCCGTACCGCGCGGTTGCGGAGGCGGCGCGGGCGTGACCTCGCTCGGCGTCCAGATCCATCCCACGGCGGTCGTCGCGCCGAACGTGGATCTTGGCAGCGGCACCGTCGTCGGCGAGTACGTCATCCTCGGCCGGGCGCCGCGCGGGAAGAAGGAGGGGGAGCTGCCGCTCGTCATCGGCCCGGGTTCGGTCATCCGGCCCTTCACGACGATCTACGCCGGGACGACCATCGGCGCGCGCCTCCAGACGGGGCAGGGTGCGTCCATCCGCGAGGACAACGTGCTCGGCGACGACGTGTCGGTGGGCACGCACGCCTCGCTCGAGTTCGGGAACCGCGTGGGGTCCCGTGTCCGCATCCACACCGGCTGCTTCCTCGAGCTTGTGACGGTAGAGGACGATGTGTTCCTGGGCCCGCACGTGGTGTTCACCGACGACCCGCATCCCATGTGCCCGGCCTACCTCCAGTGCGTGAAGGGGGCCACCGTCCGGCGCGCCGCGCGGATCGGCGCGAACAGCACCATCCTGCCTGGCGTGGAGGTGGGCGAGGACGCGCTCATCGGGGCTGGTAGCGTGGTGCGGGCACGCCGCGTGCCGGCGCGTACGGTGTGGGCGGGGAACCCGGCGGTCCAGCTGAAGGACGACATCACCGATCTGGCGTGCTTCGTGGGGATCTACCCGCACGCGTACGCCTGGCTCGAGACGAAGGAGACGCATCGATGACGGTCACAACCAAGACGCAGGAGATCCCCCTGGTCGACCTGCGTGCGCAGTACGCGACGATCAAGGACGAGGTGCGGAAGGCCATCGACGACGTGCTCGAGGGCATGCAGCTCACCATCGGGCCGAACGTCAAGGCCTTCGATCAGGAATGGGCGGCGTACTGCGGCACCAAGCACGCGATCGGCGTGGGGAGCGGCACCGACGCGCTCCAGCTCGCCATCCGCGCCTGCGGTGTGTCCGGCGGTGACGAGGTCATCACGGTCTCGCACACCTTCTTCGCCACGGTCGAGGCGATCCTCTACGCGAACGCGCGGCCCATCCTCGTGGACATCGACGAGCGCACCATGCTCGTGGACCCCGCCGCGGTGGCCGCGGCGATCACACCGCGCACGAAGGCGATCATCCCGGTGCACCTCTACGGCCGGACCGTCGATCTGAAGCCGCTGCGGCAGATCGCGCAGGACCGCGGCATCGCGATCATCGAGGATGCGGCGCAGGCGCACGGCGCGTTGCTGGACGACGGCAAGAAGGCCGGCGCGGGCGGGCGCGTGGGCGCGTATTCCTTCTACTGCAGCAAGAACCTGGGCGCGTACGGCGAGGCCGGGAGCATCGTCACGAGCGACGACAAGCTCGCCGACGACCTGCGGGCGCTGCGCGAGCACGGGCAGTCCACGCGCTACTACCACCCCGTCGTCGGCTACAACGCGCGGCTGGACGAGATCCAGGCCGCGATCCTGCGCATCAAGCTCCGCAAGCTCGAGGAGTGGAACGCGCGCCGTCAGGCCATCGCGACGCAGTACGGCGCGCTCCTCGCGGATTCCGGCGTGACCACGCCCGAGATGCCGGGGGGCGGCCGCCACGTGTTCTACGCGTACGCCATCCGCGTGCCCGGCGGCCGGCGCGACGCGCTCCGCGCGTATCTCGCCGAGCGTGGCATCGGCACGCAGATCCACTACCCCGTGCCGATCCACCTCCAGGAGGCCGCGCAGTTCCTCGGGTACCGCAAGGGCGACCTGCCGGTGACCGAGCGCGTGTGCGACGAGATCCTCTCCATTCCGATCTATGCCGAGATGACCGACACCATGGTCGAGCGCGTGGCCGCCACGATCACGGAGTTCATGCGGAAGTGACCGCCCGGACGGTGAAGGCCGTCCACGGCCTCCAGGAGGTCGCGGCCGATCCCGCGGATGAGCTCGCCGAGTCGGACGAGCTCCGCCGCACCCTCGACCGCGACGCCATCCTCGCGCGCTACGCGCAGGCGCTCTGGATCGACGGTCCCGCGGGTCAGCGCGCGCGGCGCGTCATCCTGCGGGCGGTCTGCAGGCGCTTCGGGAACGGCGTGAAGATCGGTATGGGTGTGCTCGTCCTGCACCCCCACACCTTCGAGATCGGCGACGCCGTGTTCATCGGCAACCAGTCGTTCCTCCAGGGACGGCACGACGGGCGCTGCGTCATCGGCGCGCACACATGGATCGGGCCGCAGTCGTACTTCGACTGCCGCGACATGGAGTTCGGCGAGTACGTCGGCTGGGGACCCGGTGCGAAGGTGCTCGGAAGCGAGCACACCGGCGAGCCGGCGAACGTGCCGATCATCCAGACCGACCTCGTCATCAAGCCGGTGCGCGTGGCGAGCGGCGCCGACATCGGCGTGAACGCGGTGCTCCTGCCGGGCGTCACGGTGGGTGAGGGCGCGATCATCGGCGCGGGAGCGGTGGTCCCGCGCGACACGAACGTGCCGCCGTACGCGATCTACGCCGGCGTGCCCGCGAAGCTCCTGCGCTACCGCACGGCGCCCTAACCCGCCAGGCTGCGCCCCCGGGTGCGGGGCGGTGCCGCGCTCTCGCGGCGGATCACGCTGATCTGACCGTCGTGCTCGATGTACGCGCGCTCCACCAGCGCGAGGTCGGCGACGCCCTGGAGCCGGAGCTGGGAGCGAAGCTCCTCCTCGGTCATGAATGCCGCGCGCAGGCTGCGCTGGTCGATCCGTCCGTCGCGTACGAGCTCGACCGCTTCGGAGCGCAGGAGCGGCCGCAGGCTCGGGACACGATGCTCGAGCAGGTCGAGCAGCACGCTCCACGCGACGATGGTGAGGACGACGATCGCGGCGTCGGTGATCGAGCTCGCCTCGTCGCGCATGAGCGCGCGGAAGACCGCGCTCGCCAGGAGCACGACCACCACGAGGTCGCGCGGGCCAAGGCTGCCGCTCTTCCGGTTCGGCAGCAACCGCAGCAGGAGGAAGAGCAACAGGTACACCGCGGACGCGCGGATGACGTTCTCCACGACCGCGTGCGGCGCGAACAGGGCCTGCCAGTCGACCATGTCCACGTCGTCCGGCACGCGCCGTGCCGTTCGCTACGCTGTACGTGTTGAGCGTGCTCTCCGGCGCGCGCGTCGTGGTCACGGGCGGCGCCGGCAACGTCGGTTCCCACATCGTCGACAGCGCGATCGCCGCTGGCGCGCGTGAGGTCGTCGCGCTCGACGCGCTCGTCCGCGGCGTGCCCGAGAACCTTGCCCCGGCGCTCGCGACGGGGAAGGCCCGCCTGGTGGAGATCGACATCCGGGACCGCGAGGCGGTGCGCGCGAACATCCAGGGCGCCGACGTGGTGTTCCACCAGGCCGCGCTTCGCTGGACGCGCTGCCAGGAGCAGCCGCGCGAGTGCCAGGAGGTCATGGTCGACGGTACGTTCAACGTGCTCGAGGCCGCCGCCGAAGCGAAGGTGAAGCGTGTCGTGCTGGCGTCGAGTGCCGTCGTGTACGGCGAGCCGCTCCGTCTGCCGATCGACGAGGATCAGCCGCCCAGCGGCACGACCGTGTACGGCGCGGCGAAGGCGGCGAACGAGCAGATGGCGCGCGCCTTCGCGCACCTGCGCGACCTTCCCACGACGACCCTGCGCTACTTCAACGTGTACGGGCCGCGCATGGACGTGCGGTCGCAGTACGTGGAGGTCATGGTCCGCTGGCTGAATCTCATCGACGAGGGGAAGCCGCTCTCGCTCTTCGGCGATGGCAGCGCGTCGGTGGACTTCGTGTACGTCGGCGACGTCGCGCGGGCGAATCTTCTCGCGTGCGAGACGAGCGCGAAGGACGCTATCGTGAACGTCTGCAGCGGGGTCGAGACGCGCATGCGCGACCTCGCCGCGCTCCTCCTGGAGCTCACCGACAGCCGCGTCGGCATGGAGTTCAAGCCGCAGCCGCCGGGTGCGCTTCCCGCGCGCCGGTACGGCGACCCGCGGCGGGCGCAGGAGCTGCTCGGGTTCCGGGCGGAGACGGCCCTCGCGGACGGCGTGCGTCAACTGATCGACTGGCGGCGCTCGCAGCTGGCGGGCGCGATGACGGCGAAGACATAG
>DASSPF010000081.1:0-10154 GCA_035699805.1 Candidatus Limnocylindria bacterium
CCGCCCCACACCGGCAGGTAGTGCGAGAAGAACGTGTCCTGGTGCAGGACCTTGCCCGCCTCCATCACCGTCCGCGTCCGGATGACGTCGCGACCGCGGACGGTGTACCCCGGCGGGAACGCCGGGTCGGCGGGGTAGCCCGCCGGGACGTCGGTGAAGTTGCGCTGCACGGGGTCGCTGAAGGTCACGGTGCGACCGGTGGGCAGCCCCCACACGTCGAACGTCACGCTGGTGTCCGACACCCACGACCACAGGAAGACCGGGCTCGCGGTGTCGTTCTTCCAGCGGAAGTCCAGCCCCGGCTCGAACACCGCCGCATCGAGACCCATCGGGTAGCGCTCGATGAGATAGCTGTGCTCGTGGCGCTCCACGATCTCGTAGCCGAGCTTGGCGACCGCGTTGAACATCGTCGTCGACACCTGGCAGAGGCCGCCGCCGATGACGTTCTCGTCGGAGCGGTTCTCGATGATCGCCCCGGCATACGCGTAGCCGCGCTCCACCGTGACCGGTCCGAGGAGCTGCCAGAAGGAGAACGTCTGGCCGGGCAGGAGGACCACGCCGTCGAACTGCGCGGAGCCGGTGGCGATGTTCGCGTGGCGCGACTTGCTCACGGGGAAATACGTCGTGAACGTGGACGTCCGCGTCATCTGCGGCAGCCACTGCTGCGCCTGCTCCGTGGTGAACGCGGTGCCATCGGCGGCCGACGGCGCCGCGAGCTCGCGCGTCGTGGCCGCGGGCTTCACCAGCTCGTCCAGCATGAGCGCCTTCATCTTGTCCTGGTCGAGCCGGATGCCGGCCACACCCGGGACGATCCCGAGCGCGCCCTCACGGCTCACGGTGTACTTGGCACTCACGGCCGGCCGATCGAGCTTCACACCGAGCGCCTTCACCCACTCGCCCAGGCGCGTCTGGTCCACGGTCACCTCGTAGCGGTAGCGCGTGGCGGGCGCGATCGCCCCGGCGGGGATGGCCGGAAGCTCGCCCGGCTTGGCGGCGATGCGCTCGATGTGGAGGAGCGAGGCGAGGCCCGCGGCGTCCTCGCTCACGCGACGGTCCTCGACGCTCACGATGAGCGGCGTCGTCACGGCCCGCGCACGGGCGAGCGCCTCGGTGAAGCCCGCGGCGTCCACGGCCGGGTAGGTGATGCGCACGGAGAGGGGGATCTCGCGGTCGGCAAGGGTCTGCGCCGCGAGCACCGCCGCGGCGGTGGCCACGCGGTCCAGGGTGCGCCCGATGACCGGCTCGGTGACCACAAGACCGGTCGCGCCGATCTCGAGCTGGCCCGCGACCGCGGGGCGGTCGAGGTCCGCGGCGATCGACGCCAGCCAGCGGTCGAGCGCGTCGCCCTGCGCCTGGAGCGTCAGCGGGACGCGCGCCTGTCCGCGGAGCGCATCGATCCAGCCGCCCAGCTGATCGAGGACCGAGCCCTGCTTCCCGTAGGCGAGCGCGGTGGCCACGGCCGCGTCGAGATCCGGCTGCACGCCCAGCGCACCGTTGGTGGTGCGCCAGGTGCGACCGTCGGCGCTCGCGACGATGGTGCTCGCCGCCCACGGCCGCGCGAGCTCGCTCTGGAGCCGTTCGGTGGTCGCCGTCCGGCTCAGGCCGCCCACGTCGACGCCGGCCACGGTGACGCCGGGGAGCACCCGGGCGGCATACAGCTGCTGTGCGGCGAAGGCGACCGCCAGCGCAACGCACAGGACCGCCAGGGGCACGATGGCAAGCGACCACGACAGCCGGCGGACCCGGCCGCGAGTCGCGTCGCGGGTGACTACTGCCACGTGGTGCCTCCCCAGATGCTGCGCGCTGCCCGCTGGATGGCCAATGTCAGTCCCCTATCTCCTTATAACGTCCGCCACCTGTAGGACGTCTCCGACCATGCCATTTGTTCCGTCCGGCTTCGTCTGACTTGTGGGCCGCCAACTACTAGGACCGAGAGTGCAAGCGAACGGCCAAAAGAAAGCCCCGGCAGTCCAGGGGAGCAGGAACTGCCGGGGCTTCGAGGCGGACCGGCCAGCGGGCGGGCTGGCCAGGGCCTGGCTAGGGAGTTAGCTGCACCCGGTCGTCTCTCCACAGTTCTCGCACTTGTGGCAGGTGCCGCTTCGAACGGTCAGCCAGCCGCAGCGCGGGCACGGCGGGGCGTCCGGTGTCGAGTTCATGCGGCGGACCGGTGCGGTCGGCTGCGTGCTCGACACCATGGCGGGTGCGGGCTCGATGGTCTGGGTGACGTGAGGCTTGAGCAGCTCGAGCTGCGGGGTCGGATCGGCGATCTCGCTGTGACGGACCAGGCCGAGCATCTCGCGGTCGGCCGGCGACAGGAAGCGGTGCCCGAGCCAGCGGAAGACGTAGTCGACGATCGACTTCGCCATGCCGATCTCGGGGTTGCCGGTCCAGCCGGACGGCTCGAAGCGCATGTGGCCGAACTTCTCGACCAGGTGCGGGAGCGGGACGCCGAACTGGAAGAGGAGCGACACGCTCGTGGCGAAGGCGTCCATCATCCCGGAGAGCGTCGAGCCCTCCTTCGCCATGGTGACGAACAGCTCACCCGGCGTTCCGTCCTCGAAGAGGCCCACGGTGATGTAGCCCTCGTGGCCCTCGATGGAGAACTTGTGCGTGAGCGAGGCCCGCGTGTCGGGGAGGCGGCGCCGCTCCGGGCGGTTCACCTCGACGATGCGCTCCACCACTTCCGCGACCTTCTTGCTGTTGGAGGCGTCGGCGTTCGTGGAGAGCGGCTGGACCTTCTTGCTGCCGTCGCGGTACACCGCGATGGCCTTCGTCCCGGCCTTCCACGACTCGATGTACGCGTCCATGACGTCGTCCACGGTCGCGGTCTCGGGCAGGTTCACGGTCTTGCTGATGGCACCGGAGATGAACGGCTGGACCGCGCCCATCATCTTGATGTGGCCCATGTGGTGGATCGAGCGCACGCCGTTGCTCGGCTTGAAGGCGCAGTCGAACACCGCGAGGTGCTCGTCCTTGATCTCGGGGGCGCCCTCGATGGTCCCCTGCTGCTCGATGTACGTGGTGATGGCCGAGCTCTGGGTCTCGGTGTAGCCCAGGCGGCGCAGCGCGGCGGGGACGGTGCCGTTGACGAGCTTCAGCATGCCGCCGCCGACCAGACGCTTGTACTTCACGAGCGCGATGTCCGGCTCAACACCGGTGGTGTCGCAGTCCATCATGAAGCTGATCGTGCCGGTGGGCGCGAGCACCGTCGCCTGCGCGTTGCGGTACCCGGCGGTCTTGCCCAGCGCCACCGCGTCGTCCCAGGACTGGCGGGCCGCGGAGAGCAGCGTCGGCGGCACGAGGTCGTCGACGATCTTGTACGCCGCGGCGCGATGCTTCTCCATGACGCGGTCGTGGCCGGCCTTGTTCTTGGGGTAGGCCTCGTACGGCCCGACCACCGCGGCCATGCGCGCTGACTGCGCGTACGCCTCGCCGGTCATGAGCGCGGTGATCGCCGCGGCGTAGGCGCGTCCCTCGTTGCTGTCGTACGCCAGACCGCGGTGCATGAGCAGCGCGCCGAGGTTCGCGTAGCCGAGGCCGAGCTGGCGGTGCGACTTCGCGTTCCTGGTGATCGCCGCCGTGGGGTAGTCGGAGAAGCCCACGAGGATCTCCTGCGCCGTGAACACCACATCCACGGCCTTGGCGAAGCGCTGCACGTCGAACTCGCCGTCGCTGTGCACGAAGCGCATGAGGTTGAGCGACGCGAGGTTGCAGGCCGAGTCGTCGATGTGCATGTACTCGGAGCAGTTCGCGACGACGAATCCGTCGACGAGATACGAGTGGTGCAGCGGCTCGTTCAGGTTGTAGACGACCGCCTGTCCGTCGGCCTCGCGCGACACGAGGTGGGTGCCCGGCTTGGTCCGGTAGCGCGAGACCTCGGTGAGCAGCCGCGAGAGCTCGCCCCGCTTGCGGGTCGAGGTGAAGCCGATGTTTGCCGCGAACGTCTCGAGGTCGCTGCCGGTGAGCCGCAGGTCGTACGCGGCGCTCGAGGCGTACTCGGCCACGGAGCCGTCCTTCCGCTCGAATCGGAATCCACTGTCGCCGCCCGCTGAGGTCCGGTAGATCCGGCCTCTGATACCGAAGCCGGCGAGCAGCCGCTGGACATCCTTGAGGAGCGCCTCGCTGTGGCTCCCGAGGCCGACATACCGGCTGCCCTTGCCGTTCTCCACCCGCGAGACGCAGCCATCCGCGCCGAAGAGCCCGCGGAGGTAGGCCGCCTGCACGGCGGTGGGCGCGGTGAACACCGCGGCGGGGACGCGCTTGGTGGTGGCGCGATCGGTGGTGACGCCGAGCGCGGAGAAGAACTCGCGGACCGCCGCGCTGCCCACCCGAAGCTGCTCGGTGCCGTTGGCCTGGACGCTCCGCGATGCGCCGGCGAACACCTCGCCGAGGAGGACGCTGTGGTGATCGATGAGACCGTCGGTGACGTCGTCGCCGCCGTAGACCCACACGGTGGAGTCCTCGGTCATGCAACCGTCGCCGGTGAGGTGACCCATGAGCTCGCCAAGATCGTCCGACCACCGCTCGGGAAGGTCGCGCGTCACCACGGAGCCGCCGCGTGTGAAGGCCTTCACCTTCGCGGTGACGGCGACCGGCAGCTCCCACGAGGCCTCCGACGCGGGCGTCGCGGCGTCGTTGAGCATGACCTGGTCATCGGTGGTCAGATCCTCGGCCGCGACGTAGCCGCGGCCGATGGTCCAGATGCGGTGGTTCGGCGTGCAGCGCAGCTCCGCGCCGTTCGCGAACCGCAGGCGCACGATCGGCGACACGCCGTTGCGCATCACGGCAAGCGGCTGGCTCGCGACGACGCCGGTGCCCGGAGTGGTCGCCGTGGCACGATGCGTGTAGACGGCGATGTCCTCGCCGGCCTTCGTGCGCTCGAAGAGCTCCGCGATCGGCAGGAGGCCGCGCGTCGTGTGCACGCGGGCGTCGCCGGGGAAGCACGGGTTCGATCCGTTGATGCGGCCCGAGACCGGCGAGGTGTGCCAGTCGTTGATCGTCGTGTCGAACTGCATGCCCGGGTCGCCGCATTCCCACGCCGCCTGCGCGATCTCACGCAGCAGCTCGCGCGCCTTCACCGTGTCGACGGCCGTGCCGTCCACGCGGGCGCGCAGTGCCCAGTCCTCGTCGGCGAGCGCGGCCTTCATGAACTCGTCGGTCGCGCGCACGGAGTTGTTGGCGTTCTGGAACTGGATGGACTGCCAGGCGTCGCCGTTGAGGCTCATGTCGTAGCCGGCCTCGCCGAGCGCCCAGGCCTTCTTCTCCTCCTTCGCCTTGCACCACACGAACTCGCGGACGTCGGGGTGGTCGGCGTCGAGCACCACCATCTTGGCCGCGCGCCGCGTCGTGCCGCCCGACTTGATCGAGCCGGCCACGCTGTCGGCGCCGCGCATGAAGGAGACCGGGCCGGAGGCGTAGCCGCCGCCGGAGAGCTGCTCCTTGCTCGAGCGGATCTTGGAGACGTTGATGCCCGATCCCGACCCGCCCTTGAAGATGATCCCCTCGTTCTTGAACCAGTCGAGGATCGAGTGCATGTCGTCGTCGACCGAGAGGATGAAGCAGGCCGACGCCTGCTGGGGCACGCCCTCCACGCCGATGTTGAACCACACCGGCGAGTTGAACGAGGCGTGCTGGTTCACCATGAGGTACTTCAGCTCGTGGCTGAAGATCTCGGCGTCGCGCGCGGCGGCGAAGTAGCCGCCCTCGATGCCCCATGCGGTGATCCGGTCGACCACGCGGTCGACCATCTGCTTCACCGACCACTCGCGGTCAGGCGAGGTGAGCTTGCCGCGGAAATACTTGGAGGCGACCACATTGGTCGCGGTCATGGACCAGAACTTCGGGACCTCGACGCCCTTCTGCTCGAAGACCGTGCCGCCGTCGCCACCGATCTTGGCATCACGACGCTCCCACTCGATCTGGTCGTAGGGGTGGACGCCCTCGGTCGTGAAGTAGCGCTCGACGCGCAGGCCCTTGCGCGACCCCTCGCCGGGGACGGACTGACGCGGTATTTCGGTGATGGTCATCTGGAACCCCCCTAGATCGAGCGAAGGATCGAGCGACGGATCGAGCGAAGCGGGTACGACGTGGTGCCGGCGCCGGGACTGCGTAGAAGGAGGAGACACCGCCTGATCGAAGCTGGAGCCGCGGAAGCAGACGGCTGCTGGGTCATCCCTGGACCCCTCCTTCTCAAACTACCGCCTCTGGCCACTAGATGTCGCCCTCGCCGCCCCGCTTGGCACAACATCTGGTAGGAGAGGCAGAGCGCGAACACTACGCCCCCCTTCTCTGCTGTCAAGACCCGACCCCCACGCGCCTGTCAGTGCGCTCGGCGGGGCGCATGGCAGCGACCAGCCCTGGTGGCGCGACCGAATTCGGGAAACGCGGCGGGCGCCGCGCTACGCGGGGGTCGGGACGGTGGAGGAGCGGACGGCCTCGACGAGGGCGGTGGTGCCCTGGCGCAGGTCGGCCTCGGAGATGTTCAGCGCGGGGATGAAGCGCACGGCCTGGTCGTGCGAGCCGCAGGTGATGAGGAGCACGTCGCGCTCGAGCGCGGCCGCGATGGCGGCCTTGCTGTGCTTGGCGTCGTCGAACTCGACCGCGACCATCGAACCGAAGCGGCGGATCTCGCGCACGTTCGGGTGCGACGCCAGGGGCGCGAGCTCGCGCACCATGATCTCGCCGAGACGCTCCGCGCGCGCCACCAGACCCTCGTCGCGGATGATCTCGAGGGTGGCGAGGCCGGATGCGCAGGAGACCGGGTTGCCACCGAACGTGGAGCCGTGCGTGCCGGTGAGCCAGCGCTCGTGGAGCTCACGCGGCGCGACGATCGCCCCGAGCGGCAGGCCGCCGCCGAGGGCCTTCGCGAGGGTCATGATGTCGGGCGTCACGCCGAGCTTCTGCGCGGCGAACCAGGCGCCGGTGCGGCCGAAGCCGGTCTGCACCTCGTCGAAGATGAGCATCGCGCCGATGCGCGTCGCGAGCTCGCGCAGCGCCTTGAGGAACGACGGCGGCGGCGCGATGAAGCCACCCTCGCCCAGCACCGGCTCGATGAGGATCGCCGCGACGTGCTCCGCCGGCACGTGGTGGTCCAGGAGCGCGTCGAGCTCCGCCAGGCAGTGCGTGGCGCAGGCCGCGGCGTCGTGCGCCGGCGTGATGGGGCACTGCAGCGGGTACGGGAAGGGCGCCATGTACACATCGGGCAGCAGCGCGCCGTAGCCGCGGCGATACGCCGACTTCGAGGTGGTCACGGCGGTGGCGCCGGTCGAGCGGCCGTGGAAGCCGCCGCGGAACACGATGATCGCGTTGCGCCTGGTGGTCTGGCGCGCGAGCTTGAGCGACCCCTCGATGGCCTCGGCGCCGCTGTTGCTGAAGAAGACCGTGTCGAGCCCCTGCGGGGTCACCTTCACCAGCTCCTCGGCCAGGAGCACGTTCGGCTCGTACAGCGCCACGCCGGCGCAGATGTGCGAGAGCTTGGCGGCCTGCGCGGCGACTGCAGCGACCACTTTCGGATGCGCATGGCCCACCGGTGTGACCGCGATGCCGCAGGTGAGATCGAGGATGCGCCGGCCGGTGTCGGTGATGAGCCAGCTCCCCTCAGCGCGGGTGATCGGCAGCCAGGTGTAGTGGCCGAGGACGGGCGAGAGGACGCGCTTGGCGCGGGCTTCGAGGGATGTCATGAGAGATCGAGTCTAGGCGCTCGCGGGGGGCGGCGCACGGTATCCGGCGCTGCGTCCCTAGCCCGGCCGGCGCTCGTCGTTCTCGGTCGACACGAGGATCTGGATGGTGGTGTGGTCCTCGCCCAGGATGCGCACGCGGTAGCCGGGGATGCCCGCGCGGATGGCCTGGGCGAGGCGTTCCGGTCCCTCGTAGCCGACGCGCATCTTCAGGACGCCGTGGCGGTAGTACTCGGTGCGCACCTGCCCGATGCCACGCACCTTGCGCAGCGCGAGCTCGAAGCGATGCCAGTCGTCGAGCGTGGGGATCGGCGTGACCACAAGATCCGTCTCGCCGGGCCCGGGAGGCGTGCGCGGCGAGGGGATCGCCGCGGAGGTGCTCTCCTCGGCGGTCGCCTCGGGCACCACCGTCGGCTGTGGCGGCGATGGTGGCGCGAGCGCCTCGTCCATCCCGATCATCTGCGGCCGTCCTTCGCTGCGGCGTGGCGGGAGCGGACCATCCAGGCGCGAGGCAGGCTCGCTGCGCGTGGGCGGCGCCGGCGGGGGCGGTGGTGGTGCGGGCGGCTCGGGCGCGCCACGGCCGCCGATGCGGGCGGCGAAGTCCACCGGCGCCTCGTCCGGGATGTCCTTGCTCTTCTTGTCCTTCTTGGCCATGTGCGGAGCCTAGACCGCGGACCGCAGTGCGAGCCAGACCCAGACGAGCGCCAAGGCGACGACCAGCCCGGCCAGCGTGGGCAGCACGCCCTGCGCGAGCCGCGCGGCCGGCGCCGAGACACCGACCACCCGATCGATGGCCGACACGAGCTCCTGCGGTGTGGGGTCCTTGCGCAGCCAGCCGCGGGCGTCGTCGAGCCGCCGGCCCAGGCCCTGGGCGTCGGCCGCGCTCCCCGAGAGGACGAGCGCGGGCAGGCCGAGGACGGCGGGATCGCCCTCGCGGATCAGCACCCCGTCGACCAGGGCGATGTCGGCCCGCCAGGTGCGCGCGGCAGGGGCGGCTTCGGCAAGGCGGGCGACGCGGAGGACGTCGTAGCGGCGCTCCAGGCGGAGCAGGGTCTCCAACCCGGAGCCCACGACGGGGTGGGCCACGACCAAGAGCACCTTCGCGCGGACGATGGCCCGATCGTACGCGCGGTTGCCCGCTTTGTGTACGATTGCGGCGCACGCGGGGAGAGCGAGAGGAAGAAAGCGGGGACGCCTTGGAAAGCGGCCGCGTGACCGGTTCGAACGACGTCATCGCCACGCTCTCAGCCCGTGTCAGCGAACTCTCCAAACGTGTCGCCCTGCTCCAAGCGGAGCTTGAGGCCGCGCAGAAGCGCGCCGCCATCTACGAGGAGCACGACAGCACCATCCAGGAAGCGGTCTCTGGTGCGCTGCGCGCCGCGTACACCATCCGCGAGCGCGCCGAGACCACCGCCGCGCAGATCCTCGAACAGGCGCGCGAAGAGCGCCGCATGCTGCTGAAGGAGATCGAGCGGCTGCGCGAGGAGCGCGACGCGCTGCAGGAGGAGATCGCCACGCGCCGCCGCAGCGGCATCACCGCCGTCGCCCCGCGACCGCTCTCCAGCGACGAGGCCGCGACCGAGCTGCGGGCGGTGGCGAGCGAGGCGCTCCGCGGACTCTTCCAGGAGATCGTCGAGGACATGCGCGCGGCACCGCGCCCCGCCCCCGCGCCCATCCCCGAGGCGCCGCGCCCCGTGGCCGCCACGCCCGCACCGGCGGAGCCGCAGGCGCCACCCCCCGCGGCCGCTGCGCCGGAACCAGCGCCGGTACGCCCAGAGCCCGTCGCGCCGCCACCGGCCGCGCCACAGCCCACGTACGAGCACATGGCGCGCATGAAGCAGGCGGCCTTCACCGAGGAGGAGGACGTCGCGCCAGCGCCTCCTGCGGCCGTGGTCGCGCCGCCACCGGCGCCGCAGCCGGTGGTGGAAGCAGGCACCGAGACGCCTCCCCCGCTCGAGGTAGTCCCACCGCGGGTCGAGGTGGACGAAATCGCTCCGGCGAGGGTGGAGGCGGCGACGCCGACCAGCGACATTCAACTGGTGCTCTCGCCCGTCGCCTCGTTCCCTCGACTCGTGGAGATCGAGCGTCACATCCAGACGCTGCCGGTCGTCCGCACGCTGTACGTGCGCGACTTCCGCGGCGGCACCGCGACGCTGGCCGTCGCGCTGCGTTCCGCCATGACAGCGGAGGAATTCGCGGGGATGCTCGCCGGGCTCGGACAGCCGCGCATGCGCGTCGTCGCGGGCTCGCGCAACACGATCGAGCTGAGGATCGAAGGCGAAGCATCGATCGCGTAGGGCGGGAGGAACGGGTGAGCTCACGCGAGCCTGACGGCTGGCCGACCCGGCTCTCGCACCTGGCACCCCTGGTGCGCATGGACGGCCTCGCCATCGTGCTGCCGGCGCAGGCCGATGCCGGAGGCCCGGGCGCGCTCACCACCTACGCCGCGCACAACCTCCCCGCGACGATGTGGTCGGC
>DASSPF010000082.1:0-10479 GCA_035699805.1 Candidatus Limnocylindria bacterium
TACAGGCCCGCCCAGGTCCGGTCCGTCACGATCTTGAGCAGGGTCTCGTTCAGGAACTTGACGAAGCCATAGCGGTCACCCGATGCGTCCTTCTTCACGCCGATCACCAGGCGCTGGTCGGTGAACGCCTTCACCACGAGCTTCACGGCGGGATCCTTCTGGACGATGCCGAGAAGCACGACCTCGTCGGCCGTCACCGCGTCGGCCGCGCCGGTCCCGAGCGCCTGTACGCAGAAGTCGAGCGTCTCGAGCTCGAGGATCTTCACCCGGTCGCTGGTGGCGCGGCGCAGCTCCTCGGCCCAGCTCGAGCCGCGGATCGCGCAGACCGTCTGCTCGCCGGTCGAGATGCTCGCGAGGTCGGTGATCTGGTCGTTCGTGCGCCGGACCAAGAGGCGCTGCCCGGTCTTCAGGTAGGTGTCCGTCACGTCGATCGTCTTCCGGAGGTCGTCCGTCGCGGCGAGCGCCGCGAGGCTGATGTCCGCCTGCGCGCTCGTCAGCGCGGACACGCGCGTCGACGCGTCGACGGAGATCCACTCGATGTGCGTCTCGGGGTCGTCGGCGGCGCCCCAGATGGCCTTCGCGATCGCGCGTGCGATGTCCGGCTCGAGCCCCTCGTAGCGCCCGCTCGCCGCGCGGCTGGAGAGCGGCGGGCTCGCGTCGCGCACGGCGACGCGGATCTTCCCCTTGGTCTGGAGGCCGTACTGATAGGTGGAGAGCTCGAAGCGCGGACGCGCGGCCGACGGCGAGGGCGACGGCGTGGGCGACGGAGGACGCGCGTCGGGAAGACAGGCGGTGAGGAGCGCGGCCGCGAGGCCGATCGCCGCGGCGCGAGCGAACCCGCCCCTGCCGGTCACCTCGTGAGCCTAGGCGCTAGCCTCGGGACGTGCAGGATCTCTTCGGCGACGCGCGTGCAGCCGTCGCGTCGGCGCCGTTCCGTGTGGGCGTGCTCGTCCGCCTGCTGGATGGACCGACGCTGCTCGAGCACGATGCGGACACGGCGTTCCCGTCGGCCTCGGTCATCAAGGTGCCGCTCGCGATGGCCCTGTTCGCCGACGCCGCGGAGGGGCGCATCGACCTCGCGGAGGAGCTCGACGTCGGGCCGCGGGTCGATGGGTCGGGCATCCTGCGCGATCTGCGCGACGTCGGGCGTCTTACGGTCCGCGACCTGTGCGCGCTCACGATGGGCCTCTCCGACAACACCGCGACGAACCGGCTCATCGAGCGGGTCGGCGCGGACCGGGTCGCGCTGCGTCTGGGCGAGTGGGGCTGCACCGTCACCGCGCTGCGCCGGAAGATGTACGACACCGAGGCGCAGCGGCGGGGGCTCGAGAACGTCGCCACTGCCCGCGAGATGACCGAGCTGCTTGCTCGCCTGGTGCGCGGTGCGCTCGTCGATCGCGCGACCTCCGATGCCGTGCTCGCGCTCATGGAGCGCTGTCAGGACGAGAGCATGCTGCGCCGCTTCCTCGCGCCGGGTACGGCGGTGCCGAGCAAGAGCGGGACGCTCGCGGCATCGCGGAACGACGTGGCCGTCTTTCGCGGGCCCGAGCGCACTGTCCTCGCCGCCGCGTTCACGAGCGAGGTGAAGGACACGCTCGCGGCGGAGCACCTGCTGGGCCTGATCGGCCGGTCCGCGGCGCGGGCGGCCGGCATCGCGGTGCCCGCGCTTCCATTCGCGCGGACTGGTGGGGGATGATGCACGCGTGAGGACACGCACCCATGGCCGGTCGGCGCGCGGCCGCTCGCTGCGGCCGCTCATCGCCGCCGCGGTGCTCGCCGGCGGGCTCGTTCTCTCGTTCGCGTTCGCCGGCGTGACCATCCAGGGCAACGCGCTCGCGCGGTCGATCGATGAGCTGAACGCGCAGATCGCGCAGGAGCAGGCGCGCCGCGCGTCGCTCGAGCAGTCGGCGGCCGAGAAGCGCACCACCGACTACGTGGTGGAGAAGGCGAAGCAGTACGGCTGGGTGTGGCCGTGGGAGGCGATCATCGCGGTGCAGCGCGACGCGGATGCGCGCGCGCGCGAGCCCGCGCGCAGCGACCGACCGAGCCGCGTCGAGCGATGGGTCGCGCTCTTCATCGGGACGCGATAGCCGCGCGCATCACCGAGCGGCGCGGTAGAATAGACTCACATCGCGGGGTGGAGCAGTGGTAGCTCGTCGGGCTCATAACCCGAAGGCCGGAGGTTCGAATCCTTCCCCCGCAACAGCGAGCCCGGGTCGTGACCCGGGCTCTTTTCATGACCGGTCTTGACCGCGTCCTATTCACACGCGGTCGCTCGTCTGCTAGAGAGACCGCATGCCGTACAAGGACGCCGACGAGCGAAGGCGGTACGCGCGTGACTGGATCCGGCGGAACGCCGACCGCGCACGTGACGCGATGCGGCGCTGGCGGCAGGCCCATCCCGAGGAGCACAGCGCTGAAGTGCGCTCCTACTACGCTCGGCATCGGGAGGAGCGCCTGGCGCAGAGCGCCGAGTACCACCGCGCGAATCCGGAGATCGGACTCGCGCGCTCGCACAACTACCGCGCGCGCCGCCTCGCGGCCGACGGGTCCTTCAGCGCCATGGAGTGGCTTGCACTCGTAGCGTCACACGGCGGACGGTGCGCCTATTGCGGCAGCGCCGGACCGCTCCAGGCGGACCATCGGACGCCGCTGTCGCGAGGCGGGTCGAATATGATCGACAACATCCTGCCCGCGTGTGGCCCCTGCAATGCGCGAAAGCACATGATGACCGAGGAAGAGTTCCGCGCCCGCCGTGGCTCGGAACGTCCCGACGACCTAGAATCGACCTAAGAGGCTGGGTAGCTCAGTCGGCAGAGCAAGGGACTCATAAACCCTAGGTCGTCGGTTCAAGTCCGACCCCAGCCACCGGTGGCCACCCCCACGCCACGCACCATCGTCAGCGCGGTCCGCGCATTCGCACGCCGCCACGACCTCCTGCGGCCTGGTCCGCTCGTCGTGGCCGTGTCCGGCGGCACCGACTCCACAGCGCTCGCGCTCATCCTGGCGGAGCTCGCGGACGAGTTCGGCCTGGTGCTGCACGTCGCGCACTTCGATCACCGCACCCGGCCGCGCGCGTCGGCAGCGGACGCCGCCTTCGCCGCCACGCTCGCCGGTCGCATCGGCGCACCCGTGCGTGTCGGTCGTGCCGACGCCCGGCCCGCATCGGAGGATGCCGCGCGCGTCGCGCGCTACGCGTTCCTCCGGCGCGTCGCCGAGCAGGTCGGTGCGACGGCCATCGCGACCGGCCACACCCTTGACGACCAGGCCGAGACGGTGCTGCTGCACCTCGTCCGGGGCTCGGGCATCACCGGGGCCGCGGGCATGCGGCCGCTGCGCGACGGCATCGCGCGGCCGCTGCTCGCGGTGGGCCGCGAGGAGACCGCGCGCATCTGCGCCGCGGCGGGGATCGCGCCGCGCGACGATCCGTCGAACCGCTCGCTGCGCTTCGCACGCAACCGCGTGCGTCTGCGCGTCCTCCCCGAGCTCGAGCGGATCAACCCGCAGACGCGCGCCGCGCTCGCGCGCTTCGCCGAGGCCGCCGCCGAGGTCGAGGCCGCGCCGGAGGACCTGCCGGCCAGTCTCGAGGCGGAGAGTGCGCCGCCCGCAGTGAGGGAGCGATCTGGGCTCGTGCGCGTCATCGACATCGGTTCGCTGCCCCGGACGCCGGCGGCTCGCGCTCGCGCGCTCGCCGACGCGTGGCGCGCGGCCACCGGACGCACCCTGGGGGCGCGGCATCGCCAGGCACTCCTCGGCCTGGCGAGCTCGGCCACCGGCACTCGGCGCCTCGATCTGCCGGGTGGTGCCGCGGTCCGCGAGTACGAGCGGCTGCGCTTCGCGGTGAGCGCCTTCCGCGGCCTCGCCGAGAGCAAGGGCAAGCCGGCGCCGGCTCCCGCGGCCGCTCCGCTCCGTGCGGGCGCGACCGTGGACTGGGAGGACTGGCGGATCGCGCTCGGTGCGGCGACAGATGGGCTCGCCTACCAGGGCGCCGTCGACGCTGCCACGGCCGCGGCACTTGCCGTGCGCGGCCGTCGCCCCGGCGACCGGATCGCCGGACGAGGCAAGCTGCAGGATCTCTTCGTCAACGCGAAGGTCCCGGTCCGCCTGCGCGACACCTGGCCGGTCATCACGTTGAACGACACGGTGATCTGGGTGCCCGGCGTGACGCCGCCGCCGCGCGGGGGCGAGGTGGCGATCGCGGCGGGTCCACGCGGCACCGGTCAGGTAGCATCGATGTCAGAAGTCCGCCCCAAGGGCGAGAAGAGAGGCACGCGCTGAACCTGGACAACCGCATCTTCAAGAACGGCATCCTCACGCTTCTCCTCGTCGTCATGGGCCTCGCGCTGCTGTTCGCCTACCGGTCGCAGTCGCCGGCGGTGCAGATCGTGCCGATCACCGAGGCCATCCAGGACGTCCAGGCCAACAAGGTGAAGAGCGTCACGGTGGTGGGGAACAAGGCGACGCTCGAGTTCACCGACGGCACGACCAAGAAGCTGACGAACCTGCCGGAGGGCTCCCGCGGGGACGACTCCCTGACCCGCGCGATCGACGCCTACAACGCGGCGAACCCCACGCGCCAGGTGCTGCAGAAGTACGACGAGCAGAGCGCCACATTCTCGGTGCTCGGCTCGATCCTCCTGAGCCTGCTGCCGGTGCTGCTCATCGGCGGATTCTTCTTCTACATGATGCGTCAGGCGCAGGGCACCAATAACCAGGCCCTGTCGTTCGGGAAGAGCCGCGCTCGCATGTTCATCGGCAACAAGCCGACCGTGACGTTCGAGGACGTCGCCGGAGTGGACGAGGCCAAGCAGGAGCTCACCGAGGTGGTGGAGTTCCTGAAGTATCCGGAGAAGTTCTCGACCCTCGGAGCGCGCATCCCCCGCGGTGTTCTCCTGGTGGGTCCGCCCGGCACCGGCAAGACGATGCTCGCGCGCGCCGTGGCCGGTGAGGCGGGCGTGCCGTTCTTCTCGATCTCGGGCTCCGAGTTCGTCGAGATGTTCGTGGGCGTCGGCGCCTCACGCGTGCGCGACCTGTTCGACCAGGCGAAGCGCAACGCGCCCTGCATCGTGTTCATCGACGAGATCGACGCCGTCGGCCGCCAGCGCGGGGCCGGCCTGGGAGGCTCGCACGACGAGCGCGAGCAGACCCTGAACCAGATCCTGGTCGAGATGGACGGCTTCGACACCGGGACGAACGTCATCGTCCTGGCGTCCACCAACCGGCCGGACGTGCTCGACCCGGCGCTGCTGCGGCCGGGCCGCTTCGACCGCCAGGTGGTGCTCGACCGGCCGGACATCCGCGGCCGCAAGGCGATCCTCGAGGTGCACGTCCGCGGCAAGCCGCTCGACAAGAACGTCGAGCTCATGCGTGTGGCGCAGATCTCACCCGGCTTCTCGGGTGCGGACCTCGCCAACGTGGTGAACGAGGCCGCGATCCTGGCGGCTCGCCGCAACAAGAAGACGATCGCGCAGATCGACTTCGAGGAGGCGCTCGAGAAGGTCGCGCTGGGGCCGGAGCGGCGCTCGCGCGTCATCACCGAGAAGGAGAAGTGGATCGTCGCCTACCACGAGGCGGGCCACGCCCTCTGCTTCAAGCTGCTCAAGCACACCAATCCCGTGCACAAGATCTCCATCGTCGCCCGCGGCATGGCCATGGGCGTCACCTGGTCGCTCCCGCAGGAGGACCGCTACTTCCGCACCCGCAAGGAGTTCGAGGACGACATCGCCGCGGCGCTGGGCGGCTGGGTGGCCGAGCAGCTCCACCTCGGTGGCGACGTGACGACGGGCGCGAGCAACGACATCGAGAAGGCGTCGCACATGGCGCGGCAGATGGTCACGAAGTTCGGTATGAGCGACAAGCTCGGGCCGCTCCAGTACGGCAAGAGCGACGAGCTCATCTTCCTTGGGCGCCAGATCCAGGAGGAGCGCAACTACTCCGAGGATGTCGCCAAGATCATCGACTCCGAGGTCCACGACATCGTCGAGCGGGCGCGCCTGCGCGCCTACGACGTGCTGACGCAGAACCGCGACAAGCTCGACCTCATCGTGAGCAAGCTCATCGAGCAGGAGACCCTCGAGACCGACGAATTCAACGCGCTCTTCGGCGACGACGGCGGGATGCCCGTCGCCGCGGCCACCGGTGGTCCCGACGCGGCGCCGCCCGGCGCGCCGGCGGGGGAGCCCACCGCCGGTGAGAAGCGCGACCGCGGCAAGGGTCCGGCTCCCGCGCCCACACCCGCCTAGCCTCGCGCCGCTGTTACCGCAGCGTTACCGGCGCCTGTCGCGCGCGCCCTCGCGTAACGAGCGGCACGCCGCTTGCTTATTAGCGATGGCGAATGAGCGAACTCGTGGTCGCCACAAAGACCCGCATTGACCAGAGCGAACGCATGCGCGTCGCGCTCCTCTCCGCCCTGTCCTTCGTCCTCGGCATCGCGTTCATCGCGATGCTCGTCGCCGACGAGGCCACCGCCGCTCATCTGTAGCCCGGTCGCGTAGCCTCGCGGGGTGCGCCTCTTCGTGGCCATCCCGCTCCCCCCGGCGCTTGCCGCCACCGCCTTTGCCGCCATCCCCGACCTGCCCGCCCTGAGGCGCGTGCGTCCGGAGCACCTGCACATCACCCTGGCGTTCCTGGGTCCGACGGACGAGTCCCGCCTCGACGACGCCGTCGCGGCGGTCGGCGCGGCCGCGACATCGGCTGCGCCCTTCGACGCGTCGCTGGACACGCTGGGCCGCTTCCCGGCTGGGGGCGTTCCCCGCATCGTCTGGCTGGGAGCGGGGATCGGCGCCGCCGAGCTGCAGACGCTCGCGGCCGCGGTGCGTCGCGAGCTCACTGCCCGCGGGCTCCAGTACGACGCCAAGCCCTTCCGGCCGCACGTGACCCTGGCTCGCGTCCGCGACAACGTGGACCGGGACACCGCGCGCGCGGTCGCGGCCGTCGTCGAGCGCGCGCGGCCACCCGAGCTGCGCTTCCGTGCTGCCGAGGTCGTCCTCTTCGAGAGCGTTCTGTCCGCGGGTGGCCCGCGATACACTCGCCGCGGCAGCCGGTCGCTTGGGGTGGGAGGGACGGAGTGAGCCAGTACGCGCGCGACCAGATCCTCGAGCGCGCCATGACCGACCCGGCCTTCCGCGCGCTCCTGGCGCGTGACCCCGGCGCCGCCCTCGCCGGCTATGACCTCACCCCCGAGGAGCGCGCGGCGTTCCAGACGGGCACCGCCAGGGCCGAGCGCCTGGAAGACCGCATGTCGAAGTCGGACCTCGCCGCGGGTATCGCGGTGAAGACCTCCTCACCGCTCCTCAAGTCGCCGTCGGAGAGCGTGAAGAAGCGCTAGCCGACGACGTCCTGGGCGCTCTTCGAGCGCGCCGCGAAGATCTCGCCGATGAAGGGACCGACCAGCAGCGCGGTGAGGATGAGCGCGAGAGCGACACCCGCGATGGGCAGCAGCTCGGGTCCGATCTTCCCGGCGAACGTCCCCTCGACCACGGCCGGCACCCCCGACAGCACGATGAGGCTCATGATCACCACGTACCCGAGCGCGCCGAGCGTGTAGGCGAAGAGCCCGGCCTCCGCGCGTGAGGCGAGCTGGCGCGGGCGGGAGAGCAGGTCGGCGAAGACGAAGCGGAGCGCCTTACGCCGCAGCGAGTTCGTGTTGGTCAGGTCCTCGAGCACGTAGTAGCCGTCGAACTCCAGGAGCGGCGACAGGTTGAACGCCACCGACACGAGGTTGAGGATCGCGAGCCAGATCGCCACATCCTGCGCGCGGCCGGTGAGTGCGAGCGCGGCGAGCCCCGCGAGCCCGGCGAACGCCCAGTTGAACAGTGGGCCGGCGGCGTTCACGCGGATGCGCCGCATCCGCGGCAGGAGCCACGCGTCGGAGGTGTCGACGTAGACCACCGGCGTGAGCCAGAGCAGGCCGATGCCGGCCTTGCCGATGCGCCGGCCTTCCATCTTCGCCGCGACCGCGTGTGCCGCTTCGTGGCCGATACCCGCGAGGAGCAGGCCGATGAACGCGACGACGAGCCCGCCGAGGCCGAAGTCGCCCGGCGATGAGGCGCGGAACGTGATGACGAGCGCCACCAGACCGGCGGCGCCGATGGCCGTAGCGGCGACCGCGCCGGCGCGCGTAAAGGCCCATCCCGTCAGGCGCCGGAGTCCGGTCGCCAGGCCGTCCGCCTCCTTCAGCTCCAGACGCGGTGCGAGGAGCAGGTCCAGCACGCGCAGGAGGCGCGCATCCGGCTCGTCGCTCGCGACGCGCGGTGCGGTGACCAGGCCCGCCGCCTGAAGCGTCGCCACCGTGGCGAACACGCCGCTCGGGTCGAGCGCTCCGGTCCGCTCGTAGTGGCGCAGCGCCAGGTCACGCAGCGTGCGCTCGCCGTCGACGTCCTCGTAGATCGCGAGTGCTTCGCGTGCGACCCGCAGGTATGTGCTCCCCGCGATGTCTCGGACGAGGAACGCGCTCGGGTCGTCCGGTGCTGGCGTGATCACGGCCTCGCCGGCGCGACGCGGGATGTGCCGGGCCTGCATCGTGCCCTCGAGGCGGCCGATGAGCGCCTGGTGCTTCTTCACGACGGGCCGGACGACCTCGCCGCTCAGCCGGAACGCCGAGACCGCGGTGCGCGCGCGGACCGTCGCCGTGCGCGCCGTGCCGGTCAGCGCCGAGACCTCGCCCACGAAGGCGCCCGGGCCGAGCGTCGCGAGGACCCGCTCGCCTCTGAGGACTTCGACGTCGCCTTCGCGCAGGAGATACGCGTCGTCGCCACGCTCGCCCTCGCGCAGCACGACGTCGCCCGGCGCGAAGGTGATCGGCTCCAGCTTGGCGGCGAGCGTCTCGACCACGGCGGCGGGCAGATCCGCGAACGGGCTCGAGCGCCGCAGGAAGTTCGTGCCGTCGCGGATCGCGGCGAACGCTGCGAGCTGACGCGCGAACTCCGGGTTGTTCGCCGCGAGGTAGCGGAAGATCTCGTCGGCGAAGCGGTAGGCCGCGACGGGCGTGATCGCCGTGACGGTGGCGTTCCGGGTGGCGCCGGTCAGGATCGCCATCTCGCCGACCATGACCGGCGCGGCGGGCATGGCCACGACGACGGGCGGGTCGCCCTGCGTCACCCGGAGCCGGCCGGTCACCACGGCGTAGACGTCGTCAGCGATGTCGCCCTCGCGCAGGATGACCTCGCCGGACCTGAAGCGGACGCGCTGCGCCTGGGTGAGCAGGCGCGCGCGCGTCTCGGTGTCGAGCGCCTGGAATGCGCCGAAGTCGAGCGGGGTGGCCACCTCGCGGCAGGGTACCCAACGCGAACGATGCACACCGCACGAAGTTCGCGCCCGAGGGGGTCGCCGTCGTATTCCGACGGATACACTCGGAATTCGGACCGCAGGGCGGTACGCCACGAACGCGAACGAGGAGCCTTCACGTGAGCACGCTGACCGCTGATCCCTGGGCCGACACCGACGTCATCGACGCCCGGGCGCCGCGTACGAACCAGGCGATCGTCGCCGTGCTGTCGCTCGTCGCGCTCGTCACGGGCTGGTGGGTGATCCTCGGGCTGCTCGCCCTACAGCTGGCCATCGGCCTGCGCTTCGGACGGCGGTACTGCCTTCCGTGCCTGCTGTATTTCCTGGTCATCCAGCCGCGCTTCGGCGAGGGGCCCATCGAGGACAGCCGCCCGCCGCGCTTCGCGAATATGGTGGGCGTGGCCTTCCTCGGCTCCGCGGCGGTCGCTTACGCGGCGGGGCAGCCCGCGATCGGCGCCGCCCTTGCCGTCGCCGTTGCCGCCCTCGCCGCGCTCGCGGCGGCCACCGGTCTGTGCGTCGGATGCGAGCTCTACCGCATCGGCGCGCGTCTTCGCGGCATCCGTCCCGGTCGCATTCTCCGGGTGGATATGACGGAGCTCGGCGTGGCCCGCCGTGACGGCGAGACCGTCATCCAGTTCACGCACCCGCTCTGCACGGACTGCCGGACCCTCGAGACAGAGCTGCGCACGGCGGGCCGGTATGTCGTGACCATCGACGTGTCGCGCCGGCCCGAGCTCGCGCGCAAGTACGGTGTCGCGCTGGTGCCCACAGCGGTGGCTGTGGGACCCGAGGGGAACGTCGTCGCGCGCATCGCGTGATACTTGGGGTGTGAGCGACGACCCGCGCACGCCCGGGCTCAAGCGGATCGAGCGCGGCGTGGAGCAGCGGCTGCGCGAGCTGGCCGAGCAGGGGGAGCTGCACGGACTCCCCGGTGAGGGCGCACCGCTCGCGCCCGACGAGGGCGGACCCGACGACACCTGGGCGGCGCGCCACGTCATGCGCACCGCGAGCGCGGTGCCGGAGTGGGTCGACCTGCGGAAGGACATCGACGAGCGCACGGCGCTGCTGCGGCGGCGGGTGGCCGCGCATCACGAGTGGCTCCGCGACCGTGCACGCTACCTCTCAGAGATCCCGGCCGAGCGCATCCTCGAGGTCTCGCACGCGACGGCGGCTCGCGACACGCACGTGCGCGCC
>DASSPF010000083.1:0-12488 GCA_035699805.1 Candidatus Limnocylindria bacterium
GCGTCGATCCGGTTGAGGAACTCGGGCCGGAAGAAGCGCTTCATCTCCTCCTGGACGCGCTCCTTCATCCGCTCGTACATCGCCTGGACGTCGGCATCGTCGCCGGTGCCCTTCGAGCGGAAGCCCAGCGCGGACTCGGACTTCAGCATCTTCTGCGCGAGATTGCTCGTCATGATGATGATCGTGTTGCGGAAGTCGACGGTGCGGCCCTTCGCGTCAGCGAGGCGGCCCTCGTCAAAGATCTGGAGCAGGATGTTGAAGACCTCGGGGTGGGCCTTCTCGATCTCGTCCAGGAGGATGACGCAGTACGACTTGCGCCGGACCGTCTCGGTGAGCTGCCCGCCCTCTTCGTAGCCGACGTACCCGGGCGGCGATCCGACCAGGCGCGACACGTTGTGCCGCTCCATGTAGTCGGACATGTCGATCTTGATGACGTTCTCCTGGCTGCCGAACATGAATTCGGCGAGCTGGCGCGCGAGGTGCGTCTTGCCCGTGCCCGTCGGTCCGACGAAGAAGAAGACGCCGATGGGGCGGCGCGGGTCCTTCAGTCCGGCGCGGGCGCGGCGGACGGCGCGCGAGATGGTCGTGACCGCGGCATCCTGGCCGATGACCTTGGCGTGCAGCGCGTCCTCCATCTTCAGGAGCTTCTGCGTCTCCTCCTCCGCCAGACGGCGCACGGGGATGCCGGTCCACATCGAGACGACCTCGGCGATGTCCTCGTCGGTGACCTCGGGTCGCTTCGCTGATTGCGCGAGCAGCCACTCGCCCTTCGCCTGGGTGAGCTTCTCCTGCTGCTGCCGCTCCTTCTGGCGCAGCGACGAGGCGAGCTCGTACTGCTGGGCCTCCATTGCCGCGTCCTTCTCGGTGACGATCTTGTCGAGGTCGCGCTGCGCGTCCTTCACGTCCGACGGGAGCGTCGAATAGCGCAGCCGCACGCGGCTGGCGGCCTCGTCCATGAGATCGATCGCCTTGTCGGGCAGGAAGCGGTCGGTGATGTAGCGCGCCGACAGCTCGGCCGCCGCCTTCACCGCATCGTCGGTGATGGCGACCTTGTGGTGCTCCTCGTACCGCGAGCGGATCCCGGTCAGGATGGAGACCGTCTCCTCGATGGACGGCTCCTCGACCATGACCGGCTGGAACCGGCGCTCGAGGGCCGCGTCACGCTCGATGTACTTGCGGAACTCATCGAGGGTCGTCGCGCCGATGCACTGCAGCTCGCCCCGGGCAAGCGACGGCTTGAGGATGTTCGCGGCATCGACCGCGCCCTCGGCCGCGCCCGCGCCGACCAGCGTGTGCAGCTCGTCGATGAACAGGATCACGTCGTGCGCGTGCCGGAGCTCCTCGATGATCTTCTTGAGGCGCTCCTCGAACTCGCCGCGGTACTTCGTTCCGGCGACGAGTGACCCGATGTCGAGCGTCAACACGCGCTTGCCCTGGAGCGTCTCCGGCACGTCACCCTTCACGATGCGGTGCGCAAGCCCCTCGGCGATGGCGGTCTTGCCGACGCCGGGCTCGCCGATGAGCGCCGGGTTGTTCTTCGTGCGGCGCGAGAGGATCTGGATGACCCGCTCGATCTCCTTCTCGCGGCCGATGACCGGGTCGAGCTGTTGTGCCTTGGCCATGGCGGTGAGGTTCACGCCGAGCTGATCGAGCGTGGGCGTCTTGGACTGCGACGCCTTGCCGCCGGCCGATGCGGTCTCGGCCGTGGCGGGGTGCTGCTGTCCGAGCGTGGCGATGACCTGGTGGCGGACCTTCTCCAGCGACACCCCCAGCGACTCGAGGACGCCCGAGGCGATGCCCTCGCCCTCGCGGACGAGGCCGAGCAGGAGGTGCTCGGTGCCGACGTGGCTGTGGCCGAGCTTTCGCGCCTCGTCGATGGCGAGCTCGATCACCTTCTTGGTGCGGGGAGACAGGGTGATCTCGTTCGGCGAGGTCGTGGAGTCCCCCCGTCCGATGATGAACTCGACGGCGGTGCGGACCTTCGACAGCTCGACGCCCAGCGAGTCGAGGACCCGAGCGGCGACGCCCTCGCCCTCACGGACGAGACCGAGGAGCAGGTGCTCCGTCCCGATGTAGTTGTGATTGAAGCGGATGGCCTCGTCCTGGGCGAGCGCGAGGACCCGTTTCGCGCGGTCGTTGAAGCGGTCGAATGGACCCATCAGCGTGCCTTTGACCTGTATAGCGACCGGACTGTCATGTGGTTCCGATTATACGTTCGGGACGACATATGGAGCCGAAGACGACAAGCGGTCAGGCGCGCTGGGCGAGGCGCAGAGACAGGGACAAGCGCCTGCGTTCGCTGTCCAGACCGACGATCTTCACCGGCAGCGTATCCCCGACCGATACGACATCGCTCGGGTGCGCGACGCGCTCCGGTGACAGCTCGCTCACGTGGATGAGGCCCTCGACGCCCTCCGCGACGCGCGCGAACGCCCCGTAGGGCATCACGCGGGTGACCGTCGCCGTGACGATCTGGCCGAGCTCGATCGCGCACGCGAAGCGATCCCACGGGTCGTCGCTGAGGCGGCGGATCGACAGGCTGATCCGCTGCCGCTCCCGGTCGATGGCCACGACCATCACCCGGACCTTCTGCCCGACCGTGTAGAGCGACGTCGGCTCGACGCCCTTGTCCCAAGTGATCTCGGAACGGTGGACGAGCCCGTCCGCTACGCCGATGTCGACGAAGATCCCATACGACGCGACGCTGGCGACGGTCCCTTCCAGGATGTCCCCCTCCGTCAGCCGCGACGCGCCCTCGGCCTTCCGCCTGCGTCGCTGCTCCTGCAGCGCGGCCTTCTCGGAGAGGATGAGCCGGTCGCGCTGGGGGTCGACCTCCAGGACGCGGAGCGCGAATCGCCGGCCGACGAGCGCACGCACCGCCTCGGGCACGCCAGGCTGAGAGGTATCGATGGCCCCGATCGAGCCAAGCTGAGACAGGGGGACGAAGCCGCGCATGCCCACGTCCACGACGACCCCGCCGCGGTTGGCGTCGATGACCGGCGCCTCCACGATCCGCCCGGTGCGCAGCAGCTCGGCCATCTCGTCCCAACGCCGCCGGTCACGCACCTTGCGCATGGAAAGCACGACGCGGCCATCGGGGCCCTCGGGCTGCACGACGATGGCGGTCACGCTGTCTCCGACGGCGATCTGGGCCGGTCCCGTCTCGTGGAGCGCGATCACGCCGGCCGGTCGGTCGCCGAGATCGATCGTCGCCTCTGCGCCGGCCACGGCGGCCACCGTGCCCTCCACGGTCTCTCCTCGCCGAAGCGGCCGGAGCGAGCTCTCGGCGGTCTCGGACGCGAGGAGGTCCTCCATCGTTTGGGGATCGATGGACATACCCGACCGGCGAGCATGACCGGTGCCACGGGTAGAATCCCTCAAACCGGTACGAGGAGGGGCACCGTCAACCCGACGGCGCGCTGGCCGGAGCGGCTCGAGCACATCGCGACGCTGCTGCGCGTGGACGCGGTCGCGGTGGTGTCCGCGACCCCCGGTGGACCCCACACCGTCTTCTCCCACCGTCTCAGTGCGCCCCTGGACTGGACGACGGTCATCGGCGACGACCTGTTCGCTCGGGCGGAGCGCGGCGCGTTCATCACGGCGATCCCCGCGGGCCGCTGGTCCGCCTCGGCGTCGTTCGCGGTCGTCGCCCCCATCGAGGCATGGAATGGCGAGGCGGTCCTCTGCGGCCTGCGCCAGGAGGTCCCCTTCGACGCCGTCGATGCGATGGCCGCGACAGCGGCCGCGCGCCTGCTCGAGATGAGCGCACTCGAGGGTCGCGCCCTCGCGGAGACCCTTCGCCAGAGCTCCGCGCTCGAAGAGCGCCTCGAGGTGATGTCGCGCATGGGCGAGGAGCTCGCCCGCGCGCGCGACGCCGGCGCTCTGCTCGCACGTGCCACCGAGGAGGTCGCGCGGCGCATGGGCGCGGGTGCGGCATCGATCATGGTCGTCGAGGGCGACCGGTTGCGCCTGCGCGCCTCGGTGGGGCTTCCCGCCAGCGCCACCACCGACAAGGGACAGCGCGTGGGCGAAGGGATCGCCGGCTGGGTGGCCAAGAGTGGCGAGAAGATGATCCTGCGCGGTCGCGTCGACGATGCCCGCTTCCGCGGGGTCGACCCGGACTCGCGCGAGTCGGTCATCGTCCCATTGCGCGGAGATGGCGACGTCCTCGGCGTGCTGAACGTCAAGCGTCCCGAGGCGGCCGACGGATTCGCGGATCGCCAGGACCTCCTTGACGAGCTCGCCGCGGATATCGGGCGCGTGCTCCGCGCGACGAACGCGATCGGCGACGTTGAACGGGGGCGCGAGCGGGCCGGGACGCTCGGGGAACCCGTGCAGGCGCGGTCCGAGACGAGCGGCGACGCAGGCGTGGGCTTCGACACCCTGGCACTGCTCGGTCGCGGTCTGGCCGCCCAGCCCGTGGGCGTGCTGCGCGTGCTGGCGGTCGAGGACCACCCGGTCATGCGCTTGGGGATCCGGGCCATGCTCGAGCGCGAGGGCTTCGTCGTCGCGGCGACGACCGCCACCTGCGCCGAGGCCGTCGGCCTCTTGGCCGAGACCGCCGCCGACGTGGTGCTGCTGGACCTCCGGCTGCCCGACGCGACCGGCAGCGAGGCCGTCGCGCGCATCCACGATGCCTGGCCCGGCACGCCGATCGTCGTCTTCAGCGTCGAGCGCACACCGTCGCTCATCCGAGCGGCCGTCCGCGCCGGTGCGAGCGGGTACGTCACCAAGGACGCGCCGATCGCGCGTATCAGTGCCGCCCTCCGCGCGGCCGCCTCGGGCCTGGTGGTGATGGGTCCGGACGAGGCCCTCGCCGCCGCCGGCACGATGCCCGCGGCAGCGAGCGATCCGGAGCCCGCCCCCGCGGCACCGCCGGAGCCCACGAATGGGGGTGGCGACCTCCCCAGGGAGGCGCTCACCCCGCGGGAGCTCGAGCTGCTGCGCTACATGGCCGAGGGCTACACCAACAAGGAGGTCGCGCGGGCCATGGTCCTGGCCGAGGACACGGTGAAGAAGGCCGTCCAGACGCTCATCGCCAAGCTCGGCGCTGCCGACCGGACCCACGCCGTCGTGGTGGCGCTGCGCAACCACCTGATCGACTGAGCGCGGCGCGCAGGTTCAGCCGGTGCGCGTCCGGCACGTTCGGGTATCGCCCCGGTGCCGCCGGCCTGCACGCCAGCAGGCGGGCTAAACAGCGGCTATCCGACTGGGTAGGCGAAATCGGCCTGAACGGGGATTAACCCCGCCGCCAGGCGACGGCACAGTCGCTCGACTGCGGCGCTAGGAGGGGCGGGCCCGGGGCGGGTCCGTGGTGGGGGCGCTGCGGTAGCGGAGGGGGACTGGCGTGACTGCCCAGCTGTGGGAGCGTTGCCGGGCGGGCGACGCGAACGCGCGCGCCGAGCTCATCGAGCGCTATATGCCGCTCGCGCGAGCGCTATCGCGGCGGGTGCGCCTGGCCGACACCCCGGTGGCCGATGGTGAGGACCTCGCGTCCGCAGGACTGCTCGGGCTCATCGACGCGGTGGACCGCTTCGAGCCCGGCCGCGGCGTCCCGTTCGAGGCGTACGCCAGCCTGCGCATCCGGGGCGCGATCATCGACGAGCTTCGCCGGGTGGACGAGCGCGGCCGCCGGACGACGCCCGACGACCGGCCCGACGGCCGCCGGCCGAAGCCGGTCTCGCTGGACGGGTTGGTCGAGGAGGAGTGGCAGGCGTTCCTCGCGACCGCCGACACCGAGGTGGACGACGCGTTCGAGCGCGAGGACCTCCGCTGGCGCGTGCAGATCGCGCTCGACGGTCTCCCGACGCGGCAGCGCGAGGTGCTGGCCCGCTATTACGCCGAGTCGCTGACGCTGCGCGAGACAGGGGTGCGCATGGGCATCAGCGAGGCGCGTGCGTGCCAGCTGCACGGCCGTGCCATCGCGAACCTTCGCCGTGCGCTCGATGTCCGTCTGCCGCGCGTCGCGGTCAGCGCGAGCGCCGCAGCCTAAGCGCAGCGCCTCAGCACGCGCTGAGGCAGGAAGGCGTCCGGCCGCAGCTCAAGACGTCCGAGGTCCGTCATCCACACCGCGATGCCGAGTGGCGCGAGGAGGGCACGGGCTCGCACGCGGCCTTCGCCGGCAAGGAGCGGCGCAAGGTCATCGAAGACCGGGTGCGCGATCGTCCGGAATCCGATACGCCCATCCTCCTCGCGCGGCGCCTCGCGCGCCAGCATGGACAAGCGCTCGTACTTCCACCACACGAAGTCCCGCGCCTCGATCGGGTGCTCGACACGCATCCAGCGCCTCCCCGCCGCGCCGCTGATGCGCCCGCGGCCCAGGAGCGATCCAAGGATCACCTGGAGCTGCGTCTCGTCGGGGACGAGCCGCCGGCGCACCTGGTCGGGATGGACGGCCACGAAAGGTGTTGCGACACCGCCTTGACGATCGGCTCAGCGACGCGGCAGGCTCTCACCCGCCACCGTCAGCGCGACGCGGGCAGCGTTCTCGTCGATCCAGGCCGCGAAGCGTGTGGTGCGCTCCACCCGAGCGACCGGCTCGGACCGGTCGGCGATGCCGGCGCGCCAGCGGCCGAGCCAGTGCACCAGCCCGATCGCCGCCCGGCGAAGCATGAGCTCCGGGAGCGCCGCGACCTCGAGCGGGTCGAGCGGCGTCGATCGACGGTAGCCGGCGGCGAAGGCCTCCAAAGTCCGCCATCGCTCCCGCTCATGGGCGCGGACCGTGATCACATAGAGGGCGGCTGCCAGGTCGGCCGCGCGGAAGTCCGGTCCGGCGAATTCGAAGTCGACCAGGCCGCTGACCCTTCCCTGGTCCACGAGCAGGTTCGGGAAAGCGAAGTCTCCATGGACGATCTGCGACGGGAGCGACCGGGAGAGCGCATCGTGCGCGTCCTCGACCCTGCCCAGCACCGCAGCAGCCACGTCGGCGCCGGGACCGAGGCCGAGCTCGGCGAGGGCCGCGTCCGGATCGGGGACGAGCGAGTGCACATCGCGGAGGGCCGCCGGGGAGCGGACGGGCAGATCGAGGCGGCCGAGCGCCGTATCGACCCGCGCGAGCGCCCAGCCGCCCAGCCGCGCGCTCGCGACACTGAGATCAGCGGGCTCCCCGGGGATGCGAAAGAAGAGCGCCGCAAGGCACGGGCCGCGCGGGGTCTCCAGCACGGCGAGCGTGTCCCCACCGGTCGTGCGCACCGGGAGGGGCGTGGCGAAGGGCAGCTCGGCGACCGCCAGGCGCCCGAGCAGCTCGTGCTCGTCCCGCACACGTGAGGGGTCGGCCGTGTTCCGATAGACCCGCAGGACGTACCGGTCCTCCGCCGAGTCCACGAAGTAGGTGGCGTTGTTCCGTCCGTCGGGCGCGGGCCGCACCGCCCGCGGCGTGATCGGCCAGGCCGAGAGGTCAGGCGTGTCCATGACCCACAAGATGGCAGAACGGCGGCCGGCCCGGTGAACGAGAAGGGGCCGGCAGACTGCCGGCCCCTTCGTGTCCGTCGCGACGGATGTCAGCGGTAGATGTGCAGCCGGTAGCTGCCGCGGTCCGTGCTGACCCCGGTGATGTCGATCTTCAGGCCGGATCCCGCCGTCTTCACCGACGAGTACGGGATGGCCGAGTTGTAGTACGCGGTGGTCGACGAGTCGTAGAACTGCGTCACGGGCGCCGAGGTGTAGGTCCGCGAGAGCTTGCGCCCGGGGCTGATCCACTGCGAGAGCGTCACCGAGTTGCTGTCGACGCCGAAGGTGGCGTCCCACACCTGCCAACGCGAACGCCAGACCGTGCGGCCGTCGGGCTTGACCATGGTCGCCGGGTGGGCGTCGATGGGCAGGATCTGACCGAAGCCCGGGTGCTGCGACGTGTTGTTGTCGGTGTAGCCCGAGTTCCGGTAGGAGATGAGCACGCCATCGGCGTAGCACTGCTTCTCGAGCCAGTTGCCCGAGAGGAAGTTGTACGCGCCGCAGAGGCTGCTGTCGTTCCCGATGTAGCTGCGGGCCTCCGCGAGGTAGTAGTGGAAGTAGCTCTGCGAGAACTGACCGTTCGTCAGCCGCATGAAGCCGTTGAAGCTCCAGCCGGTCGTGACCGTCGCGTCGTCCACGGTCGCGCCGATGGCGATGGAATCGACGGCGAAGCCGGGATTCACCACGGCGGCATCGGTCCAGTACCGGAAGCCGTACGCGGTGGTGCCGGCGGGCAGGGTCGCCGTGACGGTGACCCAACCGCCGGACGCCCCGGTGATGCCAAAGCCGAAGTTCTGCCCGTTCGGGCTGGTCGTCGTAGACGCACTGGTCGCCACGTTCGTCCATACGCCGTTCACCTGGGCGCGCAGGTAGGCGTAGTCCCAATCCTTCTCGATGTCCCACATCGCCCGGAAGCTGATCGGCGTCGCCGCCACGAGCGAGACGGCCTTCGTCATCGAGTGGTCGATGTCGTCGCCCTTGCCCGAGTAGTAGTAGTTCGCATCGGACCCGTCCACCGGGAAGACGGTGGTGGTCCGGGTGTAGTTCGGCAGATCCACGCGGAGCGCCTGCGCACGGTTGCGCGTCGCGCCTTCCGCCGGGCCGAGGTCCACCGTCGTGTCGGCGCCGAGCGCCACACGCGCGAGGTCGTCGCCGAGCCAGCCGAGCAGGAGCTTCTCCCACGCGCCCATGTGCACCGGCTTGTCGCCGATGGAGTCCGCGCTGTCGGAGGCCCACGAGCCCGAGCTCATGAGCGTCCAGAAGCCCGTGCCGTTGTCGCCGCCTGCGGTGTCGTACAGGTCGGGCAGGCCAAGGTCGTGTCCGAACTCGTGGGCGAACACGCCCACGCCGCCGTTCTCCGGCTGGATCGTGTAGTCACCGACCCACAGGTCGGTGCCAGGCAGGTTGTAGCCGCCCAGCTGGCAGCCGGACGGTCCGCTCGTCTGGTTGAAGTTCGCGTACCAGCGGTGGCTCCAGATCGCGTCGGTGCCCTGCGCACCGCCACCGGCCTCCTGGCCCTCGCCGGCGTGGGCGATGCCGAAGTGGTCGATGTAGCCGTCCGGCTCGGCGAAGACGCCGTCGCCGTCGCAGTCGTACCGGTCGATGACATCCGCCTTCGCCAGATCCAGACCGGCGTAGTTGCCGGACGCGGCAATGGCCTTGAGCGTGTAGTCGACGACGCGATATGTCGCACCGTTGGCATCGTCGGTCCCGCCACCGCGGGTGTCCGCGCCGAACTCGGATTCGGGAACGCCCACGTTCACCCAGTTGCCGACCTGGCCGGTCCAGGTGAAGCGACCGGACGAGAGCTCGAGGTAGAAGTCACGCATCGACGGCCGACCGTACGAAGCGCCCCCGTCGCTGAACAGCATGTCGTAGTAGTGCTGCGGGCTCACGTCGGCCGACCAGTAGGTGCTGTTGTCCACGCTGCGGTCCGGCTGCGCGAGCTGACCGTGCTGGACGTCGCTGAAGTCGATGAGCGCGACGGTGAGGTACTCCTCACCCTGCAGGCGGTACCGCACCGCCTTGCCGTTCCGGAGCGTGACGATGCCATCGGCATCGGGCGCGGCCTGGCCCTTGGCCACGAGGTCGGCGGCGATGACGCGCTCGCCTTCCTTCTTCTGCACGAAAGCGGGAAGCGGCTTGTTATGGCCGCTGCGATCGCCGTCCTTGCCGGATGCGGCCGAGGCGACAGATGCGGAAACACCGGGATCGCGCGCCGCGATGGTCCCCGCAGAGGCTTGCGACAGCAGCATCGCGATGAGGACCACGATTGACGGCCAGATGCGCGTCATGATCGAACCTCCCTACACGATCCCGTCGGCGACGTCCCGACGGAGCGACCGGATGCTAATGCCGCCGCAGTGGGCTACGCACTTGCCCCGTGCCGCATATGCGTCTGGGAGGGTGTTCCGGGCCAAACAAAAACGACCTCTTGCGCTTGCGCGCTCGAGATCGTTTTTAATCCCGGCCCTGACCTATTTTCCCAGGGACCGACGTCCCGAGTATCTTCGGCGCTGGTGGACTTAACTGCCGTGTTCGGGATGGGAACGGGTGTGACCCCACCGCTCGAAGGACCGAGGCGTCCATTTTAGCAAGCCGTGACGGCTGCCAGCAAGGCGCCGCGGCTGGAGACCTGGTCGCCAGGCCGTCACCCGAGCAGCCGCTGAGCTCGAAGAACGCCGGACACACAAAAGCCCTCCGACGGAGGGAGGGCTTTCGGGTCTACCGAGCAGTGGTGAGGAGGAAGACAAACGCGAGATCGCTGCGTTCTCGCACCGATCCGCCGAGCTCGAAAGCCCGGCTGGGTGCTGGAAATAGGTCAAGCCCTCGACCGTTAGTACGGATCAGCTCCATGCCTTACGGCACTTCCACACTCCGCCTATATAACACGTGTTCTTCATGCGGTCTTACCTGGTTACCCAGAGGGTGAGCTCATCTCGAGGTCGGCTTCCCACTTAGATGCTTTCAGCGGTTATCCGGAACGGACGTAGCTACCGAGCAATGCCCTTGGCAGAACAACTCGTACACCATCGGTCCGCTCACCCCGGTCCTCTCGTACTGGGGGCAACTCCTCTCAACTCACCTGCGCGCACACTGGATAGAGACCGAACTGTTTCACAACGTTCTGAACCCAGCTCGCGTACCGCTTTGATGGGCGAACAGCCCAACCCTTGGGAGGTACTGCCCCCCCAGGATGCGACGAGCCGACATCGCGCGATCTCCGCCGTTACCGGCGGCGCAGACTATCTCTCCGCCCTGCCCAGCGAGCGCTGAGCGAGGGCGCCGGCGTTTGATGGCGACCATAGATTCGCCTCCGCAGAGGCAGCCCGCCATCTCACTGCGCTCGTTCGAGACGAGAGCAGATCAGTCGTTACAGGGTCATGTCGGAAACTTGTAGAGCATCTGCGGGAGGACGTGTGGCTCAACGATCGCTCTGAACCGCGCGACGCTCGCAACCGCAATGCGTATGCGGAGGTAGCTCTTGTCGCGATTGAGACTTGATCGGATCGCCCACTGCTCCCCTAGCAGGGCCATCAATCTCTCTTGATCTTCGCGGCCGAACTGCTGGGTGTTGAGGTACAGAGCCCGATGGCTCTTGCATCCGTCATCCATGAACCACACCGCCATCGCGAGCGGCGTGAGCTCAAGCCGAGGCACTATCTTCCGCCCGTCCCGATAAAACGCCCGGTAGATGGGCGTCAGCTCTGGAAGGCTGCGGGTGGTGAATCGGTAGGCTACACGGCCACCGTTCCCGTACCGCACCTTCGGCGGAGTTCTCGTGAGCGCGCCGAGCATCTGGTACTTCCAGTCGACGTACGCGCTCTGCTTTGCAGAATGATTGATCTCGATGAGAGCGTTGGCCTTACAGCGCATCGCTCCATCACCCAGCAGCGTCCCTTCGATCAGAGAGCGCTGTTCTTCCGACAGACTTCCCACGGTGTTGTCCTCGGCAATGCCTTGCATCGACTCGAGGAGTCCACCGTTATAAGCCGGATCCGTTGACGGTGTTTCCACCATCTCACCCCATTTGTCGTTGAGGTGCCAAACGACGCCGTCGCTGTGAACGCTTGGGCGTCATAAGCCTGTTATCCCCGGGGTAGCTTTTATCCGATGATTCCGGGCCCTTCCACTCGGGACCCGAAGGTCACTAAGCCCGACTTTCGTCCCTGCTCGGCTTGTATGCCTCACAGTCAAGCACCCTTATGCCTTTGCACTCTGTGGCTGATTTCCAACCAGCCTGAGGGTACCTTTGGGCGCCTCCGTTACCTTTTAGGCAAATGTGTTCGTCTAGGTTGCGGCACTTTGTACCGCATCGCTTCGATCACGTATGGATTCACAAGCTCCACGAATCGCTCGTACGACGCTCCAGAAACGTAGATCTGGTTTCCGTCCGACTGCCGGCGCACTCGCGCTAGCAAACCAAACTTCTCCAAGACCTCGATCAGCCTGTCGACGTCGTCAAAGCCGAAAGCATGTGTGTTGACTCTCGCTGGACTTCGGAGAGTCTTAGGGTCGTTTTGTACGCCTCGATCGCTCGAGAACGCACTCTCTCCCCCTACGTGTGAAGCGCTAGGCGCTGATCGCTCAGCTTCCGATCGCTCGGAAGTTCAGACTGTCTCACCATCCCAATGGGATGTCCGGCGTACAGTCGTTGAGGGGTCACGAAGACTTCCCTGCTGATTGTCCGCACCGGACGCATTTTCACTGCCCTCTTTCGAGGATGAGTAGCGCCGGATGCTTCACTCCTTAGGTTGTGGATCGGCAACGGATTGCGTATCCACTCCCCGGAAACGGATGTCCCAGCAAACAGCCAGATATGTGCCTCCAGCGTTGCCGCTGGAGAGCCCCAATTCGAGGCGACCGCCCCAGTCAAACTGCCCACCTGGCAATGTCCGGCTGCCGGATCACGGACAGCCGTTAGAGCCGAGATAACACCAGGGTGGTATTTCACTGATGACTCCACCGACGCTAGCGCGCCGGCTTCAAAGTCTCCCACCTATGCTACACAAGCGTCACCCCAGTCCAATGCCAAGATG
>DASSPF010000084.1:0-28424 GCA_035699805.1 Candidatus Limnocylindria bacterium
CTGTACGAGACACACATCGCGCCGTTGACCGGCGAGAAGAAGCAGATCCCGACCGACTAGGGCGTCCCCCTAGCGACCGCCACCCTGTTCCCGCATGCGCGCCTCGACGGTGGCGCGGTCCGCGAGCCCGTCCGTGCCGACGCCCTCCACCGCGAACGACGCGACGGCGTGCGCGAAGCGGACCGCCTCGATGAGCGGCCGCCCTTCCGCGAGCGCGACCGCAAGGCCCGCGGCGAACGCGTCACCCGCTCCGGTCTGATCGACCACCCGCGCGGCGCGGTATGCCGGCACCATCTCCTCGCGGCCGTCAGCGAGCACGAGCGATCCGCGCTCGGCGAACGTGAGGATGACCGGGGTGTGCAGGGGCAGGGTCCCCTGGGCGCGAAGCGACGCCCAGCGGCGCGGCTCGCCGAGGTCGCCGGCGACGTCCTCCTCGCTCAGCACGATCGCCGACGCCGCGGCCGCGACGGCGCCGACGTCCTCCCAGCGCCGTGGATGGATGCTGCCGTCGGCGGTCCACTCGCGCAGGTAGCCCTGCGCCGTCACCACCACGGCGGCGCCGCCGAACGCGCCGAGCAGCGAGCGATCGATCTCGTGCGCGACCGACCCGAGGACGACGGCGTCGGGCGAGCGCAGCTCCGACGGCACGTCCGCGAGCGTGAGACCACGTGAGCGCGCGCGGAGCGTGAGGATGCGGCGGCCGTCCTCGTAGCGGAAGCCGAAGGTCGTGGTGACCTCCGCGTCACGCGCGTGCAGCTCGATACCCAGCGCGCGACACCGTTCGTCCAGTGTCTCCCGCTCGCGGCGCGCGACGCGGGTGACCAGGGCGGCGCGCGCACCGAGACGCGAGGCGGTCGCGGCGGTGTACGTCACCGTCCCACCCAGGCGCCAGCCGCTCTCGCCGGCGAACTCGTCGCGGGTCACGTGGCCGATCGCGAGGAAGCGCACGGCCACTAGACGTTGAACAGGACGTGCAGGCAGTCACCGTCCTGCACCGCGTACGTCTTCCCCTCGGTGCGCAGGATCCCGAGCCGCTTCGCGTTCGCCTCGGATCCCGCGCGCAAGAGCTCGTCCCAGCGGATGACCTCGGCGCGGATGAAGCCGCGCTCGAGATCGGAGTGGATGGCGCCCGCGGCCTGCTGCGCGGGCAGACCTGCGGGGATGGTCCAGGCGCGGACCTCGTCCTCGCCCGTGGTGAAGAACGAGATCAGTCCGAGGAGCTCGTAGGTGGCACGGACGACGCGGTCCAATGCCGGCTCGGTCACGCCGAGGTCGGCGCGGAACGCCGCGGCCTCATCGGCGGGAAGCTCGGCGATCTCGGCCTCCAGCTTGGCGCACACCGGGACCACCGCCATCGCTCGATGCCGGGACGCGGCCGCGCGGAGCGGCGCGAGCACCGCGTCGGGCGACGCCACGTCGGTCTCGTCGATGTTCGCCACGACCAGCTGCGGCTGGAGCGTGAGGAAGCGATACCCGCGGATCGCCTTGCGCTCCTCCTCATCGAGATCGATGTCGCGGAGCGGCGTCTCAGCATCGAGCGCGGCCATCGCCTTCTGGAGCACGACCTTCTCGCGCTCGCGCGCCTCGCGCTCCGCACCCTTCGCCGAGCGCAGCTCCGGCTCGATCCGCTCGAGCCGGCGCTCGACCACCGCGTGGTCGGCGAAGAGCAGCTCGATCTCCAGGCTCGCAAGATCGCGCACCGGATCGACGGTGGCGTCCACGTGCGGCACCGAGGGATCGCGGAACGCCCGGACGACGTGCACCAGCGCGTCGGAGCTGCGGAGGTCGCCGAGCTTCTGCGGGCTCGGACCCTGTCCCTGACCCGCAGAGTGCGCGAGGCCGAGGTCGCGGTAGGTGACCTCGGCGTAGGTCGTCTTCTTGGGTGTGAAGAGCGCCGCGAGCTTCCCCACCCGCTCGTCGGGGACCTTCGCCACGCCGACGTTCGTCTCACCTTCCGCACCAGCGAACGCGCCCGTCGCGGCGTGGCCGCCGGTGAGCAGGTTGAACAGCGTCGTCTTTCCGACGTACGGCAGTCCGGTGATGGTGGAGACGAGATTCATCCGAGCGTCGTCCCCGTCACGCCGAGGTCCTCGCCGAAGATCGTGCGCGCGAGGGCGCGGAAGCGCTCGGTCGGTCCGGTCGCGTACACCTCGTGCCTCGGCACGGACGGACCGGCGAGGAGGCGGTGCGACACCAGGACCTCGCGCACCGCGAGCGCGGTGGTCGTGGCCGAATCCACCACGCGCACGCCGGGGCCGGCGACCGTGGCGAACTCCTCACGCAGCAGCGGGTAGTGGGTGCAGCCGAGGAGGAGCGTGTCGACGACGGGCGTGACCACGCCCCCTTCGGTGAGGAGCGGCTCGACGTACTCGCGGACCGCGGCGAGCGCCTCGGGCGTGCCGGCGCGGCCCTCCTCGACGATCGTCACGAGCTTCGGGCAGGCCTGCTGGATGACGTCGGCGAGCGGATCGAGGTCACGCACCGCGCGGACGTACGCACCGGAGCGGACCGTCCCGGCCGTGGCGAGGACGCCGATCGCGCGCCGCGACGACGCCGCCACCGCGGCCGCCGCACCCGGTCGGACCACGCCGATCAGCGGCACGGACACCTCGTCCCGCACGGTCTCGAGCGCGGCGCTCGTCGCGGTGTTGCAGGCGATGACGACGAGCTTGCAGTCCCGCTCGCCGAACCAGCGGAGGGCCTGCCGCGTGAACTCGAGGACCTCCGCCGCCGGTCGCGGACCGTAGGGCATGCGCGCCTCGTCGCCGAGGTAGATCGTCGCCTCGGACGGCAGCTGCTTGCGCAGCTCCTTCAGGACCGTGAGACCGCCGACGCCCGAGTCGAATACGCCGATGGGACGGCTGCTGCGCTCGGGCATGGCGGGCGCTACTTGCGCTGCTGCGAGACGAGGGCGTTCGCGAGCGTCTCGACGGCCTTGCTCACCGGTGCCGTCGGGCTCGCGAGCACGAAGGGCTGCTGCTTGTTCAGCGACTCGCTCACGATCTTCCAGTCGGTCGGGATCTCGGCGACGACGGGGAGATTGAGGGCGTGCTCGAGACCGCCCTTGGACATCCCTGCGGCGGTGTCCGATTGGTTCACCACCAGGAGGATCGGCTTCTGACCCTTGTAGCCGAGCGCCTCGAACGTGTCGATCGCCGATCTCGCGTTCGCCACGGTCGCCGTCATGTACGTGACGACGACGAGGATCATGCTCGACGCGTCGAGGATCGCGAGGGTGTCCTCGGAGAGACGCGCCGGGGTGTCGACGATGACGTAGTCGTGATTCTCGGCGAGCAGGCCCATCGCGGCGGCGATGTCGGCGGCCTGGACGAGATCGGACTCCTCAGGACGCGCCGGTGCGAGCAGGAAGTGCACCCCGCCCGGTCCCTCCCAGAGGACCTCGCCGATGCTCGTCTTCATCGCGCCGGCGGCAGGGAGATCGACGAACGAGCGCGTCGTGGGCGGGACCTGCACCACGTGCCGCACCGCGCCGAACTGCATCACGCCGTCGAGCAGCGCGACCGCCTTCCCCTGACGGCGAAGCACGCAGGCGAGGTTGAGCGCGAGCGTCGTCTTGCCGGTGCCGCCCTTGGGCGAGTAGATCGCGACGACGGTGCCGCGCGTCGTCTTCGCGGCCTTCCCCACGCCGAGCGCGGCGCCAAGCTCGTTCGCCCCGCCGGGGAGCACGAACACGGCGTCGATCCCGAGCTCCGGCTTGGGATCGACCGGACGCTGGGGCACGGTGACGATGACGATGCGCGTGCCCGGGGAGGCCTCGCGGATGCGCTTGGCGATGTCGAATCCGGTGACCTTGCCCTGCAGCAGCGCGTCGATCATCACGATCTCGGGCTTCTCGGTCGTCGCCTGGGTGATGGCGGCCTCGGCCTGCGTCTGCACGCCGGCCATCTCCACCTCCTGCTCACGGGCGAGCATCTGCTGGAGGTGCTGCGCGACCTGCGGGAGATCCTCGACGAGAAGGACGCGTTTCATCGACGGCGAGTCTAGGTCACTTCGCGGCGCGAAGCCGCGCCGTGGCGATCGCCGCGATGGCCAGGCCCGCGCCCACGAACGTCAGGCCGACCCGGAGCGTGATGCCCTCCCAGTACCAGTCCGGATACAGCCGCACGAGGTTGCTCGACGCGGGGTCGAAGAGGTAGTTGCCCTGCGGAAAGAACACCCGGTGGAACAGCAGGAAGAGGGGCTCGAACGCGACGATCGCCCCCACGCCGGCGAGCGCGACGAGCACGACCGCCGCGAGGACGCCGCGGCGGACCATCGACCACATCATGCGGGCGGATCGGGCGCGCCAGCGCTGCAGGCGAACGGCGAGGACGAACAGCGCCAGCGGGATAGCGAAGCGCAGACCTTCGAACACACGCCGCACGTCGCCCATGTGGCGGCGCTCATCGTCGCTGAACGGCACATCGGCGGAGACCGGGGGCTCCTCCGCGCCACCGGTCACGTACGACGACCAGCCCGCGTGCAGCTCCGCGGCGCGCGCGAGGTCGTACGTCACGCTCGCGCTCGCCGGGCCGATGAACGTGAGCGTGGCCACGCCGTTGTCACGCGCGATGTCGAGGTAGGGTGCCGGCCCGGCCCAGGCGAGCGCGCCGCCGACCAGACCGGCGACGAGGAGCGCCGGGACGAAGAGCGCCTGCTCGAGCCAGCTCATCGCGCGACCACACCGAGGCCCGGCCGATCGCTGAAGACGAAGCGCCCCCCGGCGACCGGGACCGCGAGATAGGGATCGTCCACGATGAGCAGGTTGCCGTCGAGGTCGGCCCACTCGACCGCTGGCGCGAGGTGTGCGGCGGCGGCGATCGCCACGCTCGTCTCCGCGGCGCGGCACCCGAGCATCACTTTGAGGCCGAGCTCGTGCGCCCGCGCGACCATCGCGCGCGCCTCGCCCACACCGCCACTCTTCTGCAGCTTCACGTTGATGCCGTCGCAGGCGCTCGCGAGCCGCTCGACGTCGTGCAGGCGGACCGCGGCCTCGTCGGCCACGATGGGCAGGTCGCTGCGCTCGCGCACGTAGCGCAGCCCGTCGATGTCGTCCGGCGGTGTCGGCTGCTCCACGAACTCGATGCCGAACCGCCCGAGCACGGCGATCCTCGCGGGCGCCTCCTCGGGCGACCAGGCCGCGTTGGGGTCGACGCGGATCGCCCCGGCGAAGCGCTCGCGGATGCGGTCGAGGATGTCCACGTCGTCATGACCGTGGCCGAGCTTCACCTTCAACACGGTGAATCCCCGCGCGGCCGCGGCGGCCGCGCGCTCGGCCATGAGCGCGGGCTCGGCGATCCCGATGGTGAACGACGTCGGCGGCGCCTCCGCCGGTGCCAGCCCCAGGTACGCGCGCAGCGGCAGGCCCGCGGCCTGCGCCGCACGGTCGTGGCCGAGGATGTCCAGCGCGCATGCGGCCGCCCCGCCGTGCGGGAAGCGCTCGTCCAGACGGATCTTCAGTGTCGCGAGGTCATGCGGATCCTCGGGCATGAGGTCGAGCGCGGCGCGGACGTCGGCCTCGATGCCCTCGCTGCTCTCGCCGAAGAAGGGGTCGGGCGATCCCTCGCCGTACGCGACCCGGCCGTCCTCCTCGAGCTCCACCAGCACGACCCGCTTCTCGGTGCGCACGGCGCGCGAGATCTGGAACGGGACCTCCAGGTGCACGTCGAGCGTGCGCACGCGGGCCACGGAGCTCATGCGCGCGCCCGCGCCGCGTCGAGCAGCGCCCCTGCGAGGCGCTCGGCCGCGGGTGTCCCCTCACGGACCGGATCGGCCGCCGGCAGTCCGGTGTCCCGCGCGGCGTCCAGGATGGCCGCACGCGCCGCGGCGTCGTCGAACGCGACGGTGTTCACGGCGACAGCGACGACGCGCGCCTGGGGATGGCCGGGCGGCCGGCGCCACATCGCCGCCGTCTCATAGATGCGCACGCACTCCGCGAGCGGCCGCACCGGCAGTCCCTCCTGCTCGTAGCCCTTCACGACGGGCCGTGCGGCGTCGTGGCAGAGCACCATGAGATCGGGACCGCTGCCGTGGAGCAGGCCGAGCGTCACGCCCGAGAAGCCCGGGTGCATGAGCGAGCCCTGGCCCTCCACCACGACCCAGTCGGCGGTCTCCGCGGCATCGCAGACCATCCGCTCGGCCGCGCCGGCGATGAAGTCGGCGACGACCGCATCCACCGCGATGCCCGCGCCGGCGATCGCGATGCCGGTCTGTCCGGTCGCGACGAAGGCCGCGCGCTCGCCGAGCCGGTCGAGTGCGCGCACGAGCTCGAGGGCGGCGGTCATCTTCCCCACCGCGGCGTCCGTCCCCACGGTGAGCACGACGCGCGCGCCGGCGCGCGGACGCCGGTGTCCGCCGACATCCAGATCGGCCGGCGGCTCGCGCAGTTCGCGGACCGTCCCGCCGCCGCGCCGGGCCGCGGCCGCGAGCGCCGGATCGGCGAGCACGCGCTCATGCAGGCCGTTCCACACCGCAAGGCCGCGCTCGAGCGCCCGGGCCAGCGCCGGACGGTACGCATCCTCGATGCGCCCGCCGGCCGCCGCCGTACCGATGAGCAGGACGTCGGCGCCGCGCGCGATGGCCTCGTCGACCGTCGCGACTACCGGCACGCCCCGGCCCACGCCGACATGTGCCGCCACGTCGGTGCCGGCGCGCGTGGAGTCCACCACCGCGACCACCGGGTACGGCGCGTACCGCAGCACCCCGATGGCCGTCTTCGCGGTGCGGGGCGCGAAGAGGCCCTCCGCCAGGATCGCGACCTTCGTCACGCGCCGCCCAGATCGCGGCCGAGCCGCAGGAACTTTCCCGCGCGCTCGCCGGTGGTCTCACCGGAGTCGAGCGCGATCACGCCATTCACCACGACGTGCTCGATCCCCGAGGGGTACCGGTGCGGATCGTCGAAGGTGGCCTCGTCCTTCACCGTCGCCGGATCGAAGACCACCAGGTCGCCCCAGGCTCCGGGCCGGATGACGCCACGATCGGCCAGGCGGAGATGGCGCGCCGTGAGCGAGGTCATCTTGCGCACCGCGTCTTCGAGCGTGAGGACGCCCTCGTCGCGCGCGTACTTCCCGAGGACGCGCGGGAACGTCCCGTACGAGCGCGGATGCGGCTTGCCGAATGAGAGCGGGCCGTACGGCGCGTTGGCGCGCGAGTCGCTGCCGATGGCGATCCAGGGCTGGGTCATGACGAAGCGCACGTCGTCCTCGCTCATCGAGTGATGGATGATGTCCACCGCGCCGTCGTGCTCGACGAGCGTGTCCGCGGTCCACTCCAGCGGGTCTCTGCCCGCCGCGCGTGCGAGGTCGGCGACGCTCTTCCCGCTGTACTCGGGATGGTGTCGCGCCCGGGCGATGACGATGCGCTCCCAGGCACGACCGGTCTCGGTCTCCTCGTCACGGATCCGTGCGCGGACGGCGGGGTCGCGCAGGCGCTCGCAGAGCCTGGCGCTGCCACCCTCGTGCACCCAGTTGGGGATGGTGACCGCGAGGCCGGTGGAGGACGCGGTGTACGGGTACTGGTCGGCCTGCACGTCGAGCCCGGCCTCGCGCGCCGCGGCGATGCGCGCGACGGACTCTTTCACCTTGCCCCAGTTCTTCTGGCCGGAGGCCTTGTGATGCGAGAGCTGCACGCGCACGCGGGAGCGCCGCCCGATCTCGAGGTTCTCCTCGACCGCCTCGAGGAGCTTGGTCCCCTCGTCGCGGATGTGGCTCGCGTACAGGCCGCCCTTCGCGCGCACGACCTCACAGAGCGAGGACAGCTCCTCGGTGGTCCCGTAGGCGCTCGGCGGATAGATGAGACCAGAGGCCAGCCCGACCGCGCCCTCGTCGAGCGCACGTGCGAGGAGACGGCGCATCTCGTCGAGCTCGTGCGGCGTCGGCGGACGCGACTCCGCTCCCATCACGCACATGCGCAGCGTCCCGTGCCCGACGAACGAGGAGAAGTTGATGCTGCTCCCCCGCTCCTCGACCGCGGCGATGTACTCGTAGAAGGACGACCACGTGCGCACGAGGTCCATCCGTGCGAGCTCGCGATCGGCCTCCTCCGCCGCCAGACCGTGGAGCGGCGCCGAGGAGCCGCCACAGTTGCCGCAGACCACCAGCGTCACGCCTTGGTGGAGCGTGCTCTCGAGCGCGTTGTTCACCAGGACCGACTCGTCGGAATGCGAGTGGATGTCGATGAACCCCGGCGCGACGACGCGATCGCGCGCGTCGATCATGCGCATGGCGCGGCGCCCGGCCACCTCGCCAACGTCGGTGATGCGTCCGTTCGTCACGGCCACATCCGCCCGGACCGCCGGCGCGCCCGTGCCGTCGACGACCATCCCGCCGCGGATCAGGAGATCGGTCATCGCCGGCGCCGCTCGCGCGCGCCGCGCTCCTTGCGCCGCAGCACCAGGAGCAGCTTCGGCGACGACGACGTGACCGCGCTCCCCTGGTAGTCGCCATGCAGGCTCTCGATCTCGAAGCCCGCGGCCGGGAAGAGCAGCTCGGCCTCGCGCCGATACAGGTAGTGGAGCAAGGTCTCGCGCGAGATGCGCCGGACGGATCCGTCCGGGAGCTCCTCGTCGAACCACCACCGCAGCGCCGCGCCGTCGACGCTCCCACGCGTGCTCGAGAACTTCGTCACGACGTGCCCGGTCTCGGGATCGGTGCGTCGCCACTCCTCGCGCACCGCGCCGTCCAGGCCCGCGACCACGTTGGGGTCGGGCTGGAACACATCGATGGCCAGACGACCTGCCGCCGCGAGGTGCTCGCGGCAGCGTGCCAGGCAGGCCCAGCGGTCGTCGGGATCGAGCATGAGGAAGGTGTTGAACGGGATGGCCACAAGCGCGAACGTCCGCTCCAGGGAGAACGTGCGCATGTCGGCGGCGGCGAGCGTGAGCTTGGCGCGCGCCGCCTTGGCGCGGAGCGCCGCGCGGGCCAGCATCCCCGGAGAACGGTCGATGCCCACGACCTCGTGACCGTCCTTCGCCAGCGGCACCGCGACGCGCCCCGAGCCGACCCCCAGCTCGAGGACCGGGCCCCCGGTCATCCGCGCGAGTCCACGGAACCAGTCGATGGCCGCGTCGCCGGGCGGAGCGTCGAGGTCGTACAGCGCGGCGAGGCGCGCATCATCCTCGGCCGAGCCGGTCGCGCCGTACCAGTCAACGACCATCGGTGTGGCGAGGTTAACGCGACGACGCGGGACGCGCCGAGAGCACGATCTCCGTGACCGCGAAGGTCGCAAGGACGAAGGCCGCGGTGATGAGCGAGAGCCCGTCGACCGCGCGCAGCCACAACAGGAGCGCGACGGCGGCCGCGACCATGAGGCCGCGGCGCGCGACGACCGCGCGGATGGGCGCCGGAGCGCGGCGGCGCCGGTCGCCACCGCGCCGGCGGACCTGCAGCATCACCGCACCGGCCCCGGCGGCGGCCGCGAGACCGAGGATCACGACCGCGACAGCCCACGGCTCCTCGGGATCGCGCGTGAGCACGACGACCGCGACGGCCGCGAGGCCGGCTGCGAGGATGAGCGACGGCGCGCGCAGACTAGCTCTCGTCGTCGGTCCGGCCGAGCGGCAGGGCCACCTGCTCGCCGCCGGCCGCGAGCGGTACCTGGGCGAGCCCCTCGATCGCGCCGGACGCGCGCGCCAGGGCGCGCTCGGTCTCGTCGAACTTCTTCGTGGCGTTGTCGAGGTGCCGGCCGAGCTGGTCGTGCAGCTCGACGAAGCGCTCGAACTCGCGACGCACCTGCGCGATGCCCTGCTGCAGCTCGCGCGTGCGCTCCTGCATGGCGAGGCCGCGGACCCCGAGCGCGACGACCTGCAGATACGCGAGCAGCGTGTTCGGCGAGGCCGGGATGACACGTCGCTCGGCGCAGTACGCGAGGAGGTCGGGCTCGTCGGGGCTCGGGTCGCCCATGGTCAGCTCGTGATAGATCGCCTCGCTCGGCAGGTACATGAACGCGTAGTCGATGGTCTGATCCTGCGGCGAGATGTAGCGCGCCACCGCATCGACGTGCTTGCGGACCTGCTGGAGGAACGCGCGCCGCCGGGCGCGCCGCTCGGCGTCGTCGCGCGCGGCGGCGATGCCGTGGAACGACTCGTTCGGGAACTTCGCGTCGATCGGCACGAGACGACTGGAGTAGCGCACCACGGCGTCCACCCGTGAGCCGTCGCGATAGGTGTACTGGGTCTCGTAGGCGCTCGCGGGCAGGCAGTCCTGGAGGAGCCGCTCGAGCATGAGCTCGCCGAAGCCACCGCGGCTCTTCGGCGCGCGGAGTAGGTCGTGGAGCGAGCCGATGTCTTTGGCGAGCTCGCCCACCCGGGTGCTCTGCTCCGCGAGCGCGCCGAGCTGGCGCGAGAGGTCCCCCAGCGTGCGCTGCGTCGCGACCGTCTGCGTCGTGAGCTGCTGCTCGGTCGTCCCGAGCGCCTGGTGGACCTCGGTGCGCAGCTCGGCGATCGCCGCCACGTGCGCGGCGCGAAGGCCGTCGACGCTCTCGCGCAGGCCCTCCATCCCGGAAGGCGGGGGCACCGTGTCCGTCCGGCGCACCACGACGACCACCGCCGCAGCGGCAAGCGCGAGGGCCGCAAGCGCGAGGATGCTGCTCAGCTCCATGGCCCCTCCGTGACGCCGATTGTCGCACTCTGTTTCACGTGAAACAGATGTTCTAAATGATAGTCGCGGCCCCCTGAATCCAAAACCGGTCGCACCTACAGTCCCGCGGATGCTGACCGCGCGTGCGATGCTCCTCTACTCGGCAGGCTCGATCGGCGCGGGGGCCTTCTACGCCTTCAACAACTTCCTCCTCCCGCTCGCCCTGAAGGCCGTCGGCGCGCCCGATCTGGTCACCGGCCTCCTGTCGAGCACCCGCAGCATCGAGGGCGTCGTCATCCAGCCCACCGTCGGCGCAGCATCAGACCGCATCTGGACCAGGCTCGGCCGCCGGCGGCCATTCATCGCGGTGTGCATCCCGCTGTCGGCCGCCGGCTTCGTGCTGGCATCGGGATCGACCGAGGCCCTCGTCCCGCTCGCCATCTCGATCGTCCTCTTCTCCATCTTCTTCAACGCCGCGATCGACCCCTACGCCGCGCTCCTTGCGGACATCGCTCCGCTCGCCCAGCGCAGCCTGCTGTCGGGCCTGTCACAGGGCATCCAGCTCCTCGGCCAGGTCGGCTTCCTCGGACTCATCGTTGTCACCACCCATGGCAACGCCGTCCCGCCCTGGGTCTACCTCGCGGTGGCGGCGGTCATGGTCGCGACGTTCGCGATCACCATCGTCGGCATCCGCGAGCGTCGCGAGCTGGGCAGCTCGAGCGAGCACGTCTCGCTGCGGACGTACCTCCGGACCGCGGCCAGCCGAGGCCAGGCCATGCGCTTCCTGGGGACCCTGTTTGTCTTCTTCTTCGGCTTCAGCGCGGTGCTCCCCTTCCTGACGCTCTTCCTGGTCACCGACATCCACCTCAGCGATCAGATGGCGCTCGCCCTGGCCGCGCTGGCGCTCCTGGTCACGGCCCTGACGGCCATCGGCTTCGGCCGGCTTGCCGGCAGCCTCGGGCTGAAGCCGGTCCTGGCGATCGGCTGGGCCGTGCTCACCTGCGCCGCGATCGGCGGGACGGTCGTCCGTGAGCTGCCCGAAACGGTCGTCGTCGTCGTGCTCGCCGGCATCGGCAACGGCGCTCAGACGGCCGTCTCCTGGCCACTGCTCACCGCGCTCATCGAGCCCGATGAGTCGGGGATCTTCGCCGGCCTCAAGGCCGCGGCCGAGTCGATCGCCATCCCGCTGTCCGTCTTCGTCGCCGCCGAGCTCTTCCTCAACCCCCAGGCGCTGGACCTCGGCTACCGCGGGATCTTCTTCATGCTCGCGATCAACATGGTCGTGGCGCTCGTGCTCCTCCTCGCGTTCGTCAAGGTCCCGCCGACGACCCGCGACGCGCGCGGCTGACACGCCGCGTCTTTGCACAGAGACGGAACCGGCGGCGCCCGCCGCTGTAGTGAGGGCAGTGGCAGAGGGCCGCGCCACGAGTAGGCGATGTCGGAGGTCGATCATGTCGCGCCGTCTTCTTCGCGTCCTGGTCATGTCGCTCGCGCTCCTGGCAATCGGCGCTCCCGCCCTGGCAAAGGAGGGGGCCACCACGAAGTTCGACTCGCTGCCGACGCAGTGGTACGCCGGCCAGAGCTACACCCTCGGGTACACGATCCTCATGGACGGCGTCGAGCCGTACAAAGCCGACCGGACGGCGATCACCGCGACGAGCCTCGACGGGAAGACGGAGCTCATCTTCCCCGGCACGCCCGACGGGAAGCCCGGCCACTACACCGCGACCGTGCTGTTCCCCGCCTCGGGCACGTACCACTGGAAGGTGACGCAGGGCAGCTTCTTCCCGGCCCACGACCTGGGGACGGTCAGCGTGCTCCCGGCGCTGGGGACGAGCTCGGCATCCACGCCACCGGCAGCCGATCCTCTGCGCGACGCCGCGCCATTCGCCGCGGCCGGAGCCGCCCTGGTGGCGCTCGCACTCATCACACGGACGCAGCGGCGCCGCCTGCTCCGCACCGCCTGACCCATCCGCGAGCCGCCCGCCCCGGAGACCACCGTGGCGGGCGGCGCGCGTGTGTCCAGCCCAGGACCGCTGGACGTGTTCAGGTCGTAGGCGGACTGATACCAATTCTGGATGCGTCCTTGCGCAGAGACAGGGCCCCGGGCTACGTGCGGATGGTGAGCGAGCTAGGGCAGATCTGGTGGTACGCGCACTCCTGACACGTCCTCACGCCCTTGGCCGGATTCGGCGCGAAGTCGCGCGAGCGGATGCGCGCGGCGGTCGAGGTGACCCAGGCTCGCACGGCGGCGACGCTCTCGTCGGTCGGGGCGATGGTCCCCCGCTCTCCGGTCTCGAGGAAGTGCAGCACCACATTCGCCGGCCGCTGGCCATACATCCGCTCATGCGCCAGGGCATAGAGGCGCAGCTGGAAGCTCTCCTGCGCCGTCCGCTGCGGACGGTCGCTGCCCTCCTCGATCGCGGTCGACTTGTAGTCGATGACGGTCGCGCCCTCTGGTCCCTGGTCGACCCTGTCCCATCGACCCACGACGCGGTCGCGCCCGAGCATGAACGAGAAGCGCTGCTCGACCAGCTCCGGCGCGGGCTGCGCCCGCTCCTGCTCGTGGAACCTGCGCAGCGATTCGAGCCCGGCCTGGAAGCGCTCCGTCTCGTGCTCGGGGCTGATGAAGCCCTCGGCCAGCCAGGCGGCACGGAAGGTCGCCTGGAGATCGGCCAGCGATAGCCGTTCGCCGTCGCGCTTCCGACGCAGGTAGTCGCGCACCGCCTCGTGGAGCGCCAGGCCATAGATCATCTGGGGCGTCGGCAGGACGGGGATGCGCAGCACGTGCTTGAAGCGGTACAGCAGCGGGCAGCGCCGGTAGTCGTCGATGTCGCTATAGGAGACGGTGAGCACGTCGTCCGGCCCAAGGGCCGGGAGCGGCGCGTCCGCGGCGTCCGGCGCGACCTGGAAATGCTGGAGCTCCTCGTACGCCGCCAGGCGCGCGGAGAGCCGCTCCGGCTGCCGGCCCAGGGCCTCGCCGATGAAGCGGCTCGGCCGGAACGCGCGCGTGCCGCCATAGTCGACGGCGCTGGTGAAGTAGAAGGTGTCCTTCGCGCGCGTGATCGCGACGTACGCGAGCCGGCGCTCCTCGGCGATGTGCGTATCACGGGAGGGTGGCGGGGACTTGGAGAGCTCGGGGGGCAGGGGAAGCTCCTCGCCACGGACCGAGCCGGGGATCCGCTCGTCGGTGCAATGCGCCAGGAAGACCACGCCGAACTCCAGACCCTTGGCCTTGTGGATCGAGAGCACGTTCACCCGCTCGGACGACGTCTCGAAATCTGCGGCCACTGGGTCGTCCCCCGCCTCGCGCAGCAGCTCCAGGTACGGGACGAAGAACGAGGCGCGGTCGGTGGGCAGGGTGCGCGCCGCGGAATGGACGAGGCGGAAGAACTTCGCCACGTTCTGCCCCTGCTCCTCGGCCAGCGCCGACTCCGGCTCGAGGTACTGCGCGAGGAGCTTGGAGCGTTCGAGGAACTCGTACAGGAGCTCCGCGGTGGAGAGCTCCGTGGCCCGCGCGGCGTAGTACGCCAGGTCCTCCACCAGGGCCTTCGCCGACGCGACGGCCTCCGGGCTGAAGGCCCCCTCCGATGCGGCGATCTCCTCGAACACCTCGCGCAGCGGCCGCTGCCGGCGACCCGACGCTTCGGTCGCTCGGGCGAGCTCGACCGCCGGAAATGCGTACAGCGCCGACACCGCGAGGTGATAGACGTGGCGCGAATCCGAGGGCAGCGCGACGGCCGAAAGGAACGAGATGAGCAGACGGATCTCCGGCCGCTCGTAGAGCTGTCCCCCACCGGAGAAGTGCGCGGGGATCTGCCGGCGCGCGAGCGCGTTCAGGAACGGGGTGGCGTCGCCGTTGTTGCGCACCAGGATGGCGAAGTCCCCGTAGCGGCGCTGCCGCCGCAGCGCCTCGCGGGCGATGAGTCCGGCGACCTCCTCGGCCTCGTCGGCACCGCTGACGTACTGGAGATGGTCGAGCTCGGTCTCCCCGCCGGGGGGCCGACCGCGCAGGTGCTTGTCGATGCCCAGACGCGCTTCGAGGCGACCGGGGTTGTGCTGGATGAGGCGATAGGCGCCGTCGAGGATGCCCTGAGACGAGCGGCGGTTCTCCACCAGCGTCACGACCGTCGCGTCGGGGTAGGACTCGCGGAACGCGTCGAAGTTGCCCAGGGTGGCGCCGCGCCAGGCGAAGATGGATTGGTCGTCATCGCCAACGACGGTGAGGTTGCGGTGCGGGGCGGCGAGCGCGCGCAGCAGGGTGAACTGCGCGGCATTGGTGTCCTGGAACTCGTCCACCAGGATGTAGCGGTAGCGGCCGCCCAGACGGCGGGCTGCCGCAGGGTGCTCGCGCAGCAGGTCCAGGCACAGGGCGATCTGATCGCCAAAGTCGATGACGCCCTTATCGGCCTTCAGCTTGGTGTACGCGGCGTAGACCGCGGCGAGCTCCTCCGCCGTCGCGGCGGCGTCCTCGCGCACTTCGGCGTCGATCCCCTCACCCACCGCCGCGCGCAGCTTCGCGGCATAGGCGGCGTAGTCCTCGGGCGAGACGTCCTCGTCGCGCGCCCGGCCGAAGAGATCGAGGAGCGCGCGAACATGTCGCAGCGGGTCGCCTGCCGGCCTGTATCTGCGCAAAGGCAGCTCGTACAGGTGCTCGCGGACGAAGATCACCTGCTCCGCCGCCGAGAGGACCCGCAGCTCGCCGCTCCGCCCGAGCTCCAGCGCGAACTCGCGGAACACCTCGTCGCCAAAGCCGTGGAACGTCTTGATCGCGGCGTCATTCAGCCCGAGGGGGGTGTTGAGGTCGACCCGCTCCTGCATCTGGGCCGCGGCCTTCTCGGTGAAGGTCACCGCGAGGATCTCGTGCGGCCTGGCCGCGCCGGTCGCGATGAGGTGGACGATGCGCGCGGTAAGGACGTGGGTCTTGCCGGTCCCCGCCCCCGCGACGACCAGCAGCGGCCCGACCCCGTGCTCGACGGCGCGCCGCTGCTCGTCGGTGAGCGTCGCCAGGATGTCGGGCCGTGGCACCCCGCCCAGCCCGAATTCGAGCTGCTCGGTCACGGCACGCGTCGCGCGCTTGGTTCGACCATCCGTTCCATTCTCATCCGCCGGCCAGCCCTGGCGCCACCACCAAGAACGGTGGCGCCGGTCACGTCCCGGCGAGCCCGACGGCGAGCGCGATGAGCGTGCGCACCGACGGTCCCTGTGGCCCGCGCGGGGCGTAGGGCCGCTCGCGATCCGACCAGTCCACGCTGGCGATGTCGAGGTGCGCCCACTCGGTGCCCGACTCGACGACCGCCTCCAGGAACGCCGCGGCCTTGATCGCGCCACCCTCGCGGCCGGCGCTGTTGCGCAGGTCGGCCACCTCGCCCTTGATCTCGTCGCGGTACTCGACGGTGAGCGGCATCGGCCAGACCCGCTCCCCCGCCGCGGTGGCCGTGGCGACGACCGTGTCAACGAACGCGCGCGGCGTGCCGAAGAGGCCGATGAAGTACGGCCCGAGCGCGACGCTGATCGCGCCGGTGAGCGTGGCCACGTCGACCACCCGCCGTGCGCCCTCGCGTTGGGCATAAGTGATGGCGTCGATCAGCACGAGGCGGCCCTCGGCGTCGGTGTTGATCACCTCGACCGTCTTGCCGCTCATGCTCGTGAACACGTCGCCGGGCTTGGTGGCGCCGCCGCCCGGCAGGTTCTCGGTGCACGGCGCGACGGCGAGGACGTTCAGACCGAGGCCCAGGCGCGCCACCGCCCCGATCGCCGCGATGACCGACGCGGCGCCGGTCATGTCGGCCTTCATGTGGTGCATGTTCTCCGCGGGCTTGATCGAGATGCCGCCCGAGTCGAAGGTGATGCCCTTGCCCACGAACGCGATGTCGTACCCCTTGGTCCCTTTGCGGCCGCGGTAGCGCATGACGATGAACTTCGCCGGCTGATGGCTTCCCTGCGCCACCGAGAGGTAGCTGCCCATCCCCAGCGCTCGGCAGCGATCCTCGTCGAGCACCTCCACCTGCACGCCGGTCTCCGACCCGAGCGCGCGCGCCTCGGCCGCCATCTGGCTCGGGGTCATGCGATTGGCGGGCTCGTTCGCGAGGCGGCGCTGCAGGTTCACCGCCTCGCCCACGGCCACGCCGCGGGCGATGGCCTTGGTCGCGGCGCGCTCGGTAACGAGGACGACGCTCTCGAGCGCGGGCAGGCGGCGGTCCTCCTCGCGGGTCCGGTGCATCTCGGGACGCCACATCGCGTAGTGCACGCCCTCGACGACCGACTGCACCGCTCGATCGGTGTCGGCAAGACCGGGCGGCACGACGATCGCGATCCTGCGCACCTGCGACCGCCACAGCGACCGGACCCCGGCCGACGCGAAATTGCGAACGCGCTCGCTGTCGACCTCGGCGGCGCGACCGGTGCCCACCACGACCACGCGCGGCTCGGCGTGATGCGTCGCCACTCCGTAGAGCCGCCCGGCATTCACCTCGCTCTTCGCGATCCGCTCGACGACCGTGCGGACCGATCGCGAAAGGCCGGCGGGTGCCGCGCCGTCGCTCGAGAGCGGAACGATGATCGCGTCGACGTCGCCGATGGCGGCTGGCCGCACGGCGCGGAACTTCATGAGGTCTCCTCCCGATCGCGGATGAGCGTCCGGATGCGGGCTCGCGCCTCATCCGCCGTCACGACGAGGATACGGTCGTCGCCCACGCGGCGCGTGAGGCCGTGGTCGTCGAGCAGCTGCAGGAGCGGCATCACGTGCCTGCGGCTCGACCCGGTGAGATCGCGCGCACGCGCCACGGTGATGCTCCTCGCGGCCGCGAGCTCGTTGATGACGGCCAGAGCGAACGTGCCAACGGTCTCGGGCAGGAACACGGCATCGGTCCCGATGCGGACGAGATCGCCGCGCTCGCCCAGCGCCGCGATGAGCTCCCGGTCGAGGCCGTGCTCGCTCTCGAGCTGCGCGGGCGACGGCGGCCGGGCGGGGTCCCGCAGGATGGCGGCACGAGCCCGCGCCCAGCGCGCCTCCTGCTCGGCCGAGAGTCGCACGACATGACCGGGCGCGGCGAGCGACGCGCCGCGATCGACGATGCGGCCCTCCGCAGCAAGGCGCTCGACGAGCGCCGCGAAGCGCTTCGGCGCCAGGCCGAGAGCGGCGCGGACCTCTTCACGCGGCGCGCCGCTGCGGAGCGGCGCGCGGCGGTGCGCCTGCTCGCAGACGCGCAGCGCGTGGGTCGCGAGCGCCTCGAAGCCGGCACGCGCGATGTGCGCGTCGCCGAGGGCGACGATCTCGCCGGCCGCGAGCCCCGCCGCGAGCGCGGCGTCGCGCTCGGCCGTGTCCAGGCCGCTGCGCAGACCGGCCTCCGCCGTGGTGCGCGGAATATCGAGAGACGCGACCAGGCGCGCCAGCGCGCTCGGGCCGGTACGCCGTTCGAGCGCGGCGACCGCCTCGGCGCGCCGCCGCGGGCGGACGGCCTGGACGTCCGCCACCGTGCCCCCACCGAGCGTCTCCGAGGGGGACGGGCGCCGCACCACCAGGCGATCGCCCATGGCGACGGCCAGGGGCGCCGCGAGGCGCAGGTGGGTCCACGCGGTCGCGCCGGGGCCGAGCGCGTCGCCCTCGAGCAGCGAGACGCGCGCCATCACCTCGGCCGTGCCGGTGTGCACCTTCACCTCCTCGTCATGCGCGAGCGGGGCGCTGATGTCATCGAGGAGCGAGAGGTGCACCGAGAGCGCGCCGGTCGGAGCGAGCGTGCCCGGCCGCACCAGGACCATGCCGCGATCCACCTCGTCCTTGTCGACGCCGGTGAGATTCACGGCCACCCGGCTCCCGGGGACGGCGCGCTCGAGCGCGCGCCGGTGCGTCTGGAGTCCGCGGATGCGCGCGCGGCCGCCGCCCGGGACGAGCTCCACCTCGTCGCCCACGGAGAGCGAGCCGTCCACGAGCGTGCCGGTGACCACGGTGCCGAAGCCGGTCATCGTGAAAGAGCGGTCGATGGCGAGGCGCGGCCGCCCCGTATCGCGACGCTGGGGCGCCTCGCCCAGGACGCGTTCCAGCGTGCCCGTCAGCTCGGCCAGCCCGGCACCGGAGACCGCGGACACCTCGACCAGCGGCGCCTCGGCAAGCGGGGTCCCCGCGAGCACGGCGCGGACCTCCCCGCGGACGAGCTCGGCCCAGGTCTCGTCGACGAGATCCCGCTTGGCGAGCGCGATGACGCCGCGCCCGATGCCCAAGAGCCCGAGGATCGCCAGATGCTCGCGCGTCTGCGGGCGGACCCCCTCATCGGCACTGATCACCAGCAGGACCGCGTCGATGCCACCGACGCCGGCGAGCATGTTGCGGATGAAGTCCTGGTGACCGGGGACGTCGACGAATCCGATGTCCGTACCCGCCGGCGTCGTGAGCCAGGCGAAGCCGAGATCGATGGTCATGCCGCGCTCGCGCTCCTCGCGCAGCCGGTCTGGCTCGATGCCTGTGAGCGCCCGGATCAGCGTGGACTTGCCATGGTCCACGTGGCCGGCCGTCCCGACCACACGGACCGCGCGTGGCTCGAGGCTCACGGTCCCGGGGCGCCGGTCGTCCCCGGTGGGGCGCAGAGCGCGAAGAGCCCCGGTACGACGAAGAGCGCGATGACGATGAGCACGGTCATCCACACGCCCAGAACGATCCCTGTCGCGCGTGGCGGGAGCGGCGGCTCCTCCCTGGTCATCGCTTGAGCGCGATGCACTCGATCTCGACGCGCCCGCCGCGCGGCAGGCCGCCGACCGGCACGGTCGAGCGCGCCGGACGATGCGATCCGAACTTCTCCGCGTACGCCTCGTTCATCGCGGCGAACTCGGCGAGGTCGGTGAGGAAGACCGTCGTCTTGGTGACGCGGTCCAGGCCCGAGCCCGCGGCCTCCAGCACCGCCGCGAGGTTGTCCAGGACCCGCCGAGTCTGCTCCTTGATGTCGCCGCTCACGACCTCGCCGGTCTTGGGATCGAGCCCGATCTGACCCGCGCAGAAGATGAGGTCCCCCGCGACGATCGCCTGGCTGTACGGGCCGAGCGCCTTGGGCGCCCCATCGCTGCTGACGCTGCGAAGCTCTGTGCCCATGTCATCCACCTTTCCGATGTGTCTGCGTCATGGCGGCGAGCGCCGCCGTGACCGTGGCCGCAAGGAGACCATCATCCTCCGGCAGGACGGAGCGCAGGTCGAGCGCCACCTGTCCATCGACGATGCGCGCCACGACCGCCGGCCGTGCGGCGCGGAGCCGCGCGGCCATGGCCGACGCGGAAGCGGCCGCCGGAGCGATCGCCACCGCGCGCGACGGCTGCGTCTCCTCGGGCAGCGCACCGCCGCCGACCGTGGATGACGTCTCGATGACGCTCGCCGCGACGCCTGCCGCCTGGAGCCGCCCGGCGAGAGCGCGCGCGCGAACGGCGAGCGCGGTGGGCTTCGCCGCGATCATCCGCCAGACCGGCAGCTCGTCCGCGGCGCGCCCGTCCCGGTACAGCTCGAGCGTGGCGATGAGCGCCGCCAGCGTGAGCTTGTCCGGACGGAGCGCGCGCATGAGCGGGTGGGCGCGCAGCGCGGCGATCGCCGCAGACCGCCCGACCGCGAGGCCCGCCTGCGGCCCGCCCAGCAGCTTGTCGCCGCTGAAGGTCACCACGTCCGCACCGGCCGCGACCGCCTCCCCCACCGTCTCCTCGCGCGGCAGGCCGTGGCGCGCGGTGTCCAGCAGCGTGCCGCTGCCGAGATCGTGGATGAACGCCACGCCACGCTCCTGAGCAAGTCGTGCGAGCGCGCCGCCGTCGGGACGGGCGACGAACCCGACGACCTTGAAGTTGCTCGCGTGGACGCGCAGGATCGCGCCCGTCCGCGGCCCGATCGCGGCGCTGTAGTCCTTCACGTACGTGCGGTTGGTCGTCCCGACCTCCACGAGCTTCGCGCCGGAGCGCCGGAGCACGTCGGGGATGCGGAACCCGCCACCGATCTCGACGAGCTCTCCGCGCGCGACCAGGACCTCCCTGCGCTGGGCCAGCGACGCGAGCGCGAGCAGGACCGCGGCGGCGTTGTTGTTCACCACGACGCCGTCCTCCGCGCCCGCGAGCTCTCTCAATAGCGCGCTCGCGTGGCCGTGGCGCTCCCCGCGTCGTCCCGCGTCCAGGTCGTACTCCACGCTCACCGCCCCGGCCGCCTCGGCGATCGCCTCGATCGCCGAGGGTGCCAGCGGCGCACGCCCGAGGTTGGTCTGCAGCACGACCCCGGTCGCGTTGATCACCCGTCGCAGCGAGCGCTGGTCGCGCGCCGTGATGCGCGCGCGCGCCGCGGCGGCGATCTCGGCCGCGTCCGGGGCGGCGCCCGCCGATCGCGACTCCGCCAGCACCTCCCGCACCGCGGCGACCAGTCGCGGTCGCGGCACGTCGAGCGTCCCGGCCGCGCGCACCACCGCATCCACGGAGGGCAGGGCGCGGCGTGCGTCGGGGCTCACGCCAGCACCGTGAGCGCGCCCGGCCGCACGGTGATGCGCAGACTGGCGCTTCGCGACGCCTCACCGTCGGCCTCCATCGGCTGGGGTCCATCGAGCTCCACCACGAGCGACCGCGCGCGGAACGCGAGGACGCGAACCCCGTCGACGTGCGTGCCGCGATACAGCTTGGCGAGCGCGACGACCGAGGCCCAGCGGCCCAGGTCGCCGCCGACGACCACGTCGAGGAGGCCGTCGTCGAGCTTGGCCGCGGGCGCGACGTGCATGCCGCTCCCGAAGTGCGTCCCGTTCGCCGCCACGGCGATGAGATGGCGACCGCTGCGCTCGGCCCCGTCGATGGTGATGCGCATCTCGCGCGGGCGGTACGTGGCGATCGACACGAGCGCGCCGACGAGATATCCGAGGGTCGGCCCGACGACGCGAGAGCTCGCGACGATCCGCTCGGCGACGTGGCCGTCGATCCCGACGCCCGCGGCGTTCAGGAAGATGCGCCCGTTCACCTCGCCAACGTCGATGCGGCGCGGTGTCGCGCGCGCGAGGAAGGGCGCGATGTCCCTGCGCTTGCGCGGGTACCCGAGGGCGCGAGCGAAATCGTTGCCGGATCCGATCGGATAGAGGCCAAGCGCCGCGCCGGTCCCGACAAGCCCGTTCGCGACCTCGTTCGCGGTCCCGTCCCCGCCCACCGCGATGACGCGCTCGTAGCCGTCCTCGACCGCCGCGCTCGCAAGGCGCGCGGCCTCCAGCGGCGCCGGCGACGAGACGATGTCCACGGCGACGCCCGCGTTGGCCAGCTCCGCCGCGAGCGACGGCGCCAGGCGGGCACCGAGGCCCTTTCCCGCAGCGGGGTTCACGATCGCCAGCGCGCGCACGCGCATCACGACGTGGGCGTGAGCGCCTTTCGGATGGCGTCCTGCTCCTCGTCGGAGAGTGGATAGCGCGAGCGGCCCACCTGGACCGGCTTGGCGAAGACACGCGTCTCGGTCCGGCTGTGCAGGCTCGAGATCACCACCCCGCTCCCCATCGAGTCGAGGAGCGCGATGACGAATGACTGATCGCCGCCGGCGTCCGAGAACGGGTTGTAGCGGACGACGCCCACCTTCTGGATGGTGCGCTGCGTGAGCGCCTCGAGCTCGTGGTGAAGCTTGTTCAGCGCATCCAGACGCTGCCCGAGGGACTCGATCTCGGCGAGCTGTCGCTCGAGCACCTGGTCAAGACTCGTCTCCGTGCCGTCTGGGAGGACGCGGCGCAGGCGACGGCGCAGCCGCGCCTCAGAGCGCTGCAGGAGCGCCGTCCAGACGACCAGGGCGACGAGCATGCCGCCGAGCGCGAGGACGGCGAGCGACAGCGTCCGTTCGTCGAAGGTCACCGCGCGGACGATACCCGGAACGGTATGCTTGGGGCTCCGACGATGGCGAAGCGACACCGCACCCGACCACGCACGCGCCGCAGCGTCGAGCCCGCGCGCCGCACGGAGCCGACCGCCGCGCGTGAGTCCGTGCCCACGACACGCGCGCCCCATCGCGTCGCCCGGTCCAGCCGCACCGGCTACTCGCGTGCCTCGGGCGCGCCGTCGCAGGCGCTAGAGCGCGCGGCCGTCGCCGAGCGCACGTTCGTGGTCAAGGACTTCCGCCGTCTCGGGATCATCGTGGGGATCGCGCTCGGGCTGCTCGTCGCGAGCGGCCTCGTGGAGGCGCTGCTCCTGCGCTGATCCGGCGCGTACACTTTTTTCGACGCGGGCTGTTGGCTCAGCTGGTTAGAGCGCTGCGTTCACATCGCAGAGGTCGCTGGTTCGAATCCAGCACAGCCCACCGGACCCGGGTCACCAGCTCCCGCCGCCACCACCACCACCGCCCCCACCCGCGCCGCCGCCACCGCCGAAGCCGCTCGACCCGCTCGAGCCTGGCGTCGAGGCGATGACGCTCGAGACCTGCGATGAGAACGACGAGAGATCTCGCGACATGTCCATCGCACTGAATGTGGCGAGCGACGAGCCGTGGTACCACGTGGACGTCGCCGCCTTCAGGTCGATGCCCTCGAAGGCCTTCGCCCACTGGTCGACGCAGCCGAACACGATCGCGAACGGCAGGTACTCGGCGAAGATGCGCTCGCGCTCCGCGAAGCGCTGGCGCTCGGCCTCCGCGACCTCCATGTACCGCTTGAACCCGAGCGCGCGACGCGCCATCTCGGCCCCCTCGCGCGTCTTGCGCGGCATCACGCCGGACGTGCCGATGAGCGCGAAGGCGGGGAGGAGGCCGGCGAGCCCGACGATGCCACCGCCGGCGAGGTAGCCCAGACCGGCCGCGACCACCAGGGCAAGGACGACGAAGCCGACGCCCGCGACGGCATACGTCACGCGCACGCGCGCGGGGTCGAGAGGGAACCATCCGCGCTCCACCGCGTCGGCATACAGCTCCTTCTGCGCCCGTGCGAGGGTGACGTAGAAGCGCTTCTTCAACGCCGAGAGCTTCACCTCCTCCTGGTCGAAGATCCCGTCGAAGATGGTGCGCTCGTAGCCGGCGACGTCGTCCGCGGGCCTGGTCCGCGTGAGCAGCCAGTCACGCTGGCCGAAGAGCCCCTCCTTCGGGATCTCGGTGATGGTGAGGTAGCCGCGCACGGCCAGATCGACGATGGTCGCGGTCACGTCGAGGGTGTCCGCCCGCTCGTCCACGACCAGCCCGATCTGCGCCGGGCGCAGGCCATCCGGCGGCTCGTACTCCGGCACGATGGTCACGCGCTCGGGCTGGTCGCGCCCGGCGGTCCACCACCTCCAGAAGAGCAGCACCAGACCCAGGACGGCGACGATCACCGCCGCGGCGAGCCACGCTGGGGTCAGATCGAAGAACTCCCAGATCTCGCGCGGACGGTCCTGCAGGAGCGGCCGCGGCTCGGGCACGACCCCCTTGGCGAGCGACGCCACGATGGTGAGCTGCTCGCCAGGGACGAGGACCTTCCCGGCGCTGAAGACCGCGCCACGCGCGAGGCTCTGCGTCGTGGCGCAAGGATCGGTCGACCCGAGCGGGCCGACATAGCACGCCGTCCGCTGGAGCGCCGCGGGGGCGCGCACCGTCGCGGTCGCCTTGAGGATGGGTGTCGGCCAGTCGCCGCCGGTCACGTTCCAGTACAGCTCGTCGTGATCGGTGAAGCCGTTCAGCACACCGCGGACCGTGTAGGCGATGACGTACGTCTGCCTCCCGGTGACCGTGCGGTCGGGGTCGCCGATCTTGATCTCGGCGTTCGCCCCCACCCGCTGCGTCTCGTACCGGACCGCGCGGCGCCGCGCGTCCGTGACCGAGTTGACCTGGAGCTCGTACACCCGTTGTTTGCGCGCCTCGTGCGGCCACTCGTAGACGACGGGGATGTCCCGGAAGATCCCATGACGCTCGAGCGGTCCGAAGTCCACGTCGATGCGCTCTTCGATCCGGAGCCGCCCATCCGCCTGGATCTCGATCTGGGCGTCGAACGACTCGATGACCCAGCCGTCGTCCGCCGCATTCGCGAGCGCCGGCGCGAGCAGGGCCAGCGCGGCGAGGACAGCGACTGCGGCGGTCATGACACGCCGGGCCACGATCATTCCAGGGGCAGGACGGTGGAGAGGAGCGTCGCGAGACCGAGGAACGACAGGAACCCGCCGCAGTCGGTGAACGTGGTGAGCACGATCGATGACGAGGTCGCGGGATCCTGGCCGACGGCCTTGAGGACGATCGGCACCATCGCGCCGCAGATGCTCGCGATGATCATCGCCAGCACCATCGAGATCCCGATCACCAGGGTGAGACCGAGGCTCTGGCTCCACAGGAACACGCCGAGCATCGTGGTGATGCCGATCGCGACCCCGTTGAGGATGCCGACGCCGGCCTCCTTGAAGAGGAGGCGCGGCCAGTGGATGACGCGGATCTCGCGCAGCGCAAGGCCGCGCATCGTCACCGCCATCGCCTGCATGCCGCTGTTCCCGGACTGTCCGGCGACCACCGGTAGGAGCACCGCGAGCGCGGTGTACTTCTCGATGGTGCCCTCGAAGAGACCGACGACGGCTGCGGCGAGGAACGCCGTGGCGAGGTTGATCTCCAGCCACGGTAGCCGCTGGCGCACGGCGAACGGGATGCGCGATAGCGCGCGCTCCTCCTTGCCGACACCGACCATGGTCTGCAGGCTCATCGTGGCCTCGGCCTCGGCCGCCGCCACGAGCTGCCGATAGCGGATCACGCCGACGAGGCGGGACTCCGCGTCGACCACCGGAAGGGTCGCGAGCCGCTGCTCGTTCAGGAAGCTCACGATCTCCTCGCGCGACGCGGTGACATTCACCATCGCCGGCGTCGCTCGCACGAGGTCCTTGAGCTTCGTCTCCGGCAGCGCCGTCGCGAGCTCCCCGAGCGGGACGGAGCCGACCAGGCGACCCGACGAGTCCTGGAGGTAGATCGCCCCCAGCTCCTTCTCCTTGAAGGTCCGCATGCGCCGCAGCGCTTCATCCACGGTCGTGTCCTCGGTGAACGCGGTGATGCGCGGATCCATGAGCGCGCCCGCGCTCTCCGACGGGTACGAGAGGATCTCCCGGATCTCCGCGGCGATGCGCGGCTCGAGGCGCCCGAGGAGCGCGTCACGCTCCTGTACCGGCAGACTGACGACGATGGGCGCGGCGCGCGCGGGGTTCATCGCTGTCACGACCAGGCGCGCCGCCTCGGGTGACAGGCGCAGGAGCGCGTCCGCCGCAACGCGCGGATTCAGCCGCTCGAGGATCTGCGCGGCCGTATGTGGGACGGCGGTCGCAAGGAGGGCCGCGGTCTCTCCTGGCCCGCGATCGTCGAGGAAGCGGGCGACCTCCTCAGGGTGCTGGCGGAGGTACTCGGCGTTCAGCGCCCGGGCAGCATCGAGCTCGTTGGGCGCGGCCGACGCCCCCGCGATGCTCGCCTCGCCGTACTCCGACACGCGCGGAAGTATGGCCGAATGACCGCCGGTCGGGCCAGCAGGCAGCCACCGTCATGACCGCTCGGCCGGCGCGTGTCGCATCAGCCGATGAGAGCGGCGAGCCGAGCGTGGACCGAGGCGGGGACGCTCACCTGCTTGGTGCGAGCGCCCGCGCCGCGCTCGATGCGGACGCTCGATGGCGCGATGTCGAGCACCCGCGCCAGGATCGCCACGACGGCGGCGTTGGCCTCGCCGCCGGTGGGGGCAGCGGTGACGCGGACGAGCAGGAGCCCCTCGCGCTCCCCGGTCACCGCACTGTGCGCGGCGCGCGGCGTGACGCGGATCCCGAAGTGGATCCGGTCGCCGGTGCGACGAACGGCGAGCACCTAGAGCGTGGGCGGCAGGACGCGCAGCACCAGGCTCGCGAGGAACTGGATGAGGAAGAACGCGATGATCGGCGAGAAGTCGATCCCGCCCATGAACGGGAGGGCACGGCGGATCGGCCCGAGGATCGGCTCGGTGATGCTCCAGACGAACTCGCCCAGCCCCCACGGGAGCTTCATCGGGACCCACGAGAGGAGCACCCTGACGAAGATCGCCAGCGTGAGCGCCTGCGCCAGCACGTTCACGAACGCCTCGATGAAGACGATGAGGAAGGCCATCCGTCAGTCCGGCAGGTCCAGCCGGTACCGCGACGGGGTCGGACCGGTCTGGCCCTGGTAGTTCGAGCCGAGCTCCGGGGAGCCGTACGGACGCTCGGCACGGCTCGAGAGCGGGAAGAACGAAAGCTGTCCCACGCGCATGCCGGGGTACAGGGTGATGGGGATGGTGTTCACGTTGCTGAGCTCGAGGGTGATGTGCCCATCCCAGGCCGGATCGATGAACCCGGCGGTGCTGTGGATGAGCAATCCCAGGCGGCCAAGGCTCGACTTCCCCTCGACGCGCGAGACGAGATCGTCGGCAAGACGGATGCGCTCACGTGTGGATCCGAGCACGAACTCGCCCGGGTGCAGGATGAACGCATCACCTCCGGTGACCTCCACCAGCTCGGTGATGTCGTCGAGCGGTCGCGCCAGATCGATGTAGGCGTGCCTGCTTGAACGGAAGACGCGAAAGAAGCGATCGAGGCGGATGTCCACGCTCGCGGGCTGCACGCACGCGGGGTCGAACGGATCGATGCCGATGCGGCCGGCGTCGATGGCGGCGCGGATGTCACGATCGGACAGGACCACCGGACCGAAGTATGCGATGGTCCTCGCCGGCGAGCCGAAGGACGGCCCGGCGCAGCTCGGGCCAGGTGCGCACCAGCTCATCGGCCCCGGGCAGTCGGGTGCGCGCCCATCCCCACCCCACCTGGATCGCGTACGCGCCCGCGGCGCGGGCCATCGCGATGTCAGCGGGCGCGTCGCCGATGACGACGCTCTCCTCGGGGGAGCAGCCCAGACGCGCGAGCGCCGCGAGCGCAAGGTCCGGCGCCGGCTTCGGACGGGCCGCGGAGTCGCCGCCGAGGTACGCGTCGATCTCGTGGCGGATCTTCAGGCCGCGCAAGATGCGCTCGCAGTCGGCCGCGCGCTTGCCGGTGACGGTGGCCTGGAGCAGGCCGGCGTCATGGAACGCGCGGAGCACGGCTCGCGCGCCGCGATACAGGCGCGTCGCCGGGATGGCCTCACGGTCGTAGAGGACGCGGTACTCGTCCCGATAGGCGAGCGCGACGTCGGGTGCGAGGTCCGGCCAGGCGAGCCGGAAGATGTCCTCCAGCGGCAGCCCGGTCATGCCGCCGACCCGCTCGTGATCGAGCGGCGTGCCGCCATGGGCCGCGATCACGCGATTGGCGGTGTCGACGACGAAGCGGACGCTGTCGGTGAGCGTGCCGTCGAGGTCCCAGAGCACCGCGCGGACGCGCGGACGCGGCGCGCTAACGGCGGCGGCGGCGCGCCGGGGCCGCGACAGCCTCGATCGGCAGCATCGTCTGCTCGGCGACGCGCCGGTCGCGAAGCTCCTGCCGCGTGCGCACGAGCCGCTCGAGCTCGTCGTAGAGCGACTCGGTGTCCTGGAGCCCGGCGTACACGATCTTGAAGCGCAGGTAGCTCATCGGATCGCTCTCGGCCAGGCGCTCGAGCACCATCTCACCGATCCGCTGGGAGGCGACCTCGCTCGCGCCGCTCTGTCTGATGGTGGACTCGAGGTCGTCGATGAGCTTGTCGATCGCCTCCGGTGAGAGCTGCTTGGAGGCGGCCTTGCCGATGGCGCTCGCGAGCTTGCGCCGCTCGAACTCCTGCCGGCTGCCGTCGCGCTTCACCACCTGGATGCGGGCCGATTCGGAGCGCTCGCGCGTGGTGAAGCGCTCGCCACAGTTGTCGCACGCGCGGCGCCGGCGGATGGACGAGCCGTCCTCCGCCTCCCGCGAGTCGACGACACGGCTCTCGGCGTGTCCGCAGGCCGGGCAGCGCACGACCACAAGATACGGGATGGCGGGCCACAACATCTAGTG